>JALOBP010000087.1 GCA_023228295.1 Methanoregula sp. | reverse complement strand
CGGCCTCTGCATCAAAGTCTGCCCGGTCGGTGAGGACCGGCAACGTTATGGCAGGACGGATATGAGAATTTATGATGAGGAGGACGAGCGGTACGCCCGCTATCATCAGGCATGGAAACATGTCCGTGCGTTCTGGGGACGGTAAAACCCGCAGAAACGATGCAATGAAATTATGATCATTTATATACAAACAGCTCACAATACGGGGTATGAAACGTATTTCGCTGATACTTCTTTTACTTCTCGCAGTTGCTGCCCTGGTTGCAGGCTGCACAACCCCGCAGTCCCCGGCACCGGTTGCAACCCCGGTCCCGGCAGCCGAGACATCTCCTGTTCCGGCAGCACCTTTGGTTCCCGCAGGCCTTGCCGATGACTGGACGCTTACGACCATGGGCATCCAGAATGGCACCGCGGTTATCAACCCGACCTACGGGATCACGCTCACCTTCAATTCGGACGGGTCGCTGACCGGCTATGACGGCTGCAACAATTATTTTGGATCGTTTACCCTGACCGGGATTACTACACCGAAGGGAGAGGGAATGACGGTCAGTAATCTCGGCTCCACCAAGATGTTCTGTGCCCCGCTTGCCAACCAGGAACAGCAGTACCTGTACATTCTCAGCAATACCGCCGCTTACGACGCGGGCACAACCGAACTGACGCTCACCGCAGATACCATGGATGTCCTTGTATACCAGCGTACGGATACGCTGTCAACACCCCCATAATGGCCCGAACCGGCCCGAACTATTTTTTGATTTTAAAAAATTAATGAAAATATCCTCAAAAACAAATTGTTTATCTATGTTTTATTAGGAAAACGTTATATCCATTTAAAATATTTTGTACACGCATAGAAGGTGTTTACCATAGATCACGGTTTTGGGAGGGAGATGAAGCCAACCCTTGCGGGAATCTCCCCCCCGTCATCAGGAAATTCGAACATGTCCCCCCAGATTACCGTCCTGTATATCGATGACGAACCTGCACTCCTTGATCCAATTCGCCATTATCTTGAGCGAAAAGGGCATTTCTCCGTCGAAACCATAACCAGCGCAAAAAGCGCGCTGGAATTGATCCGGAAAAAATCCTTCGATGCCATTGTCTCGGATTACCAGATGCCGGTCATGGATGGCATACATCTCCTGAAACACCTGCGGGCGGAGAACAATCCCATCCCGTTCATCATTTTTACCGGAAAAGGTGACGAAGAGGTTGTAGTTGAGGCCTACAATGCCGGGGCTGATTTTTACATCCCCAAAGGCGGCAATCCCAAGGCGATGTTCCTCGACCTCACCCAGAAGATCACCCAGATTGTCACGCGGCGGCGCTCCGAGATAGCACTCATGGAAAGCGAGGAACGGTACCGCAAGGTGGTTGAGCAGAGCCACGACGCCATCTTCATCTACCAGAATTCACGTATCGTCTTTGCCAATGACCGGGTGATGGAAATAACCGGCTATGCAAAAGATGAAATTTTTACCCTTGACATCTGGAATATTCTGCACCCGGAAGACCGGATTCGCCTCATGTCGGTTGCAGATGAACGTGATGCCGGATCTTCGATCCCCTCAACATTTGAAACCCGCATCATCACCAGGACCGGAGATACACGGTACCTTGAAATTGCAATTACATCCCTCACGTTCAACGGGATCGATTCAATCCTGGGATCGGTCCGTGATATCACCGAGCGTAAGCATGCCGATGATGCACTCAGGAAAAGTGAGGAGAAGTACCGCTCGATCTTCGACACATTTGACGATCTGTATTACCAGACAGATATGTCGGGGATCATCACGACCCTTTCCCCCTCCTGTAAACGGATCACCGGGTGGGATGTGTCTGAACTCATTGGCACACCGGTTATTGACCTGTACCCGTTTCCGGAACAGAGAAAACTGTTCCTTGATACAATGTTCACGAACGGTGCCGTTCATGATTACGAAGTGATCCTACGGAACAAAAACGGAGAGCATCTCAATGTTTCCGTAACCAGCCATGTTGTCCGGGACGATGCCGGAAAACCTGTTATAATCGAGGGGGCTCTCCGAGATATTACCCGGCGGATACGGGCAGAAAAGGCACTCCATGAAAGCGAGGAGCGGTACCGTACCCTTGCAGATTTTCTGCCCGTGATGGTCTTTGAGTCTGACCTTGACGGGATGCTGACGTTTGGCAACCGTCTGATTTTACCGGTATTCGGGATCGATCCTGCATCAATCGGGTCCGATATCAATGTCTTTGATTATATTGTTCCTGCCGAACGACAAAAAGCGCGGGAGAATATGAAAAAACTCTTCTCCGGTGTGCCTCGCAGTTCCAATGAATATTCCCTGATTCGCAGGGATGGCTCTACGTTCCCGACCATGATCACTGCCAGTGCGATCCTTGATAACAGGACCGGTGCTCCCCAGGGGATGCGGGCGGTCATCATCGACTTATCCGATCTCAAACAGGCTGAGAACGCACTGCGGGAAAGCGAGGAGTTGTTCCGTGCCCTCTTCAACAATGCCAACGATGCGATCTTCCTCCATGAGATGCGGCCTGACAAAAAACCGGGGCAGTATATCATGGTCAACGATATAGCCTGCACCCGCCTCGGGTACACGCGTGAAGAACTTCTGACCATGTCGCCCTTCGATATCGTGGCCTACCGTCATATCCCGCACATGGACGGGATCTCCATTGAGATCCAGAAGGACGGGCGGGCGACATTCGATGCTGTCCACCGGAAAAAAGACGGGACTGAATTTGCTGTCGAGATCAATGCCCACCTTTTTGAACTGAAGGGCCGGTTGGTCTCGTTGTCCATAGCACGTGATATTACCGAACGCAAGCAGATGGAAGATGCTTTGCGGGCAAGCGAGCAGCGGCTGCATGCTATCATCGACGGTTCGGCCATACCCCTGTTCGTGATCAACCAGCAACATGAGGTGATCTACTGGAACCGGACGCTCGCCCGTTACACGGGGATTGAGGAGGCTGACATCAAAGGTACTGCGGATACCTGGAAAGCGTTTTATACCCTGTCGCGCCCGATGATTGCCGATATCCTGGTAGATAACAACCTCGCGGAGCTGGATGTCTGGTACAAGGGAAAATGCACGGAATCAAAGTATACCCGGGGAGCCTACGAAACCACGGAATTTTTCCCCGGGATCGGAAAGAACGGCACCTGGCTACATTGTACGGCAATCGTGATCCGTGACGGAAATGAAGGTGTTATCGGCGCACTGGAGACTCTTGAGGATGTCACCGAACAACGCAGAGCCCAGGAAGAGCTCATCAGCAGCGAGACTTATCTCAAGACAATCTTCAACTCAGTCCAGACGGCACTCGTAATCATCGAGCCTGATACCCACCGGATCTTCGATCTCAATCCTGCAGCAGAGAAACTGATAGGGGCCGGCCGCGAGAAACTCGTCGGCTCGTCCTGCCAGAATGGGATCTGCCAGGTAAACGAGAACCGGTGCCCGATCACTGACTTCCACAAAAATTTCGAGAATACCGAACAACTCATAATCACGGCATCGGGAAAAAAAATGCCGGTAACAAAAACCATTGTGCCGGTTACTATCTCCGGAAAACCCTATCTCCTTGAAAACCTTGTTGATATGACCGACCGGAAACTAGCAGAAGACGCCATGCAGACCGCGTTTTTTGAACTTGAACGGAAGGTGGATGAGCGTACTGCTGAACTGAACCGGCTCGCCGGCAACCTCCGGAGTGAGATCGTGGAACGGAACCGGGTCATGGATGCACTCAGGGTCAGTGAGGAGAAGTACCGCTCGCTCGTCGAGCAGACCAACGATCTCATCTTCCATATCGATGCAAACGGCCAAACAACCTATATCAGCCCGAATATTCAAACGATTCTTGGCCTGAATGATGAGGAGGTTATCGGCAGGAGCCCGACCATATTCATGACTGAGACCAGCCGGCCGGCCTTTGCCCTGCTGCACGAACATAATATCCGCCAGCAGACACCTGTTACGGGTATCGAACTCTCGTTTCTGGATTCGGGTGGTCATGTGCATATATTCGAGATCAACGGCACACCCCACTTTAATCCCGCCGGGACGTTCATCGGTTTCTCCGGAGTTGCCCGCGATATAACGTACAAAAAAGCACTACAGGACGAGATTGCCGCCTCGCTGAAAGAGAAAGAGATCCTCCTAAAGGAGATCCATCACCGGGTTAAGAACAACATGCAGGTGATCTCAAGCCTGCTCAGTCTCCAGGCAAAGATGATCAAGGACGAGAAAAGCCGCGACGCTATCAAGGAAAGCCAGAACCGTGTAATGTCGATAGCGCTCGTCCACGAGAAACTTTACCAGTCGAAGAGTCTTGCGCAGATCGATTACAGCGAGTATATCCGGAAGATGGCTGAGAACCTGCTCGACTCTTACAATATCCATCCGGAAAAAGTCCGGCTGGTAGTGGAGGCCGCAGATATCGTGCTTCCGATCAGTAAAGCTATCCCGGTCAGCCTAATCATCAACGAGCTCATCTCGAATTCCCTGAAATATGCGTTCCCCGATGACCGAAAAGGCACGGTCTGGATCATCTTCAAAAAGGAGGGGGATCGTCATTTCCTTACCGTACGGGATGACGGGATCGGGCTCCCGCCCGGTTTCCGGTGGGACCAGACCGAGACGCTGGGTCTCCAGCTGGTAAATTCCCTTGTCGGGCAGTTGCTCGGCACAATCTCGTTTGGCGGGGACAATGGTACTGAATTCAGAATCGTTTTTACCGTGGATACATAAACAGGTAATGAACATGGGCGAATCAAAAATTCTTATTGTTGAGGATGAGGCGATAACCGGGATGGATATCCGGAGGAGCCTGTCCGAGATGGGCTACCTGGTTGTTGGGATTGCCACAACCGGCGAACAGGCAGTACAAAAGGCTGTTGAACTGCAGCCCGACCTGATCCTTATGGATATTATGCTCGCCGGCAAGATGAACGGTATCGAAGCCGCAGAAGAGATTAAAAAACAGCTCCGCATCCCGGTGGTCTACCTCTCTGCCTATAGCGATGACTCGTTCCTGTCAAAAGCCAAGCTGACCGAGCCCTTTGGTTATATCCTCAAACCGTTCCGGGAACTGGAGCTCAAGACCACGATCGAGATGGCGCTTTACAAGAATGCCATGGAACATGCGCTACGGATCAGCGAGGCCACCACCCGCGTCCTATTAAATGCAACCAATGATATCCTCTTCCTTGCTGATACAAACGGGAGGCTGCTTGCAGCAAACGAGTCCCTGGCACACGAGGCAAAAAAATCGGTCCATGACCTGACCGGGACCAATATCTCGGAACTGGTATCCCAGGGGATCTTCTCCCCTCACATGGCCGGCTGGAGTGTGAATATCACCCATAAAAAGCCGGAGCACTTCGAGGAGGAATTCCGGGGCGGATGGTTCGATACCACGGTATATCCCATCCTCAATCCCGAGGAAAACGTCGTGCTGTTTGCCGTGTACATCAGGAACATATCTTCCAGCAAGAAGATCGAAGAGCAGAATCGCCACAACGAGGAGTTCTTCCGCTCGCTTATCGAGGATACCTCCGATATCATTGCCATCCTGAATAAGGACGGTACTCTGCGGCATGAGAGCCCCTCCGTCAACCGGGCGCTTGGCTATGCTGCGGACGAACTCGTGAACAAACCCCTGTTTTCCATCATCCCGGATGACGATGTAGCAGCGGCACAAGCGATTTTTAGTGATATCCTTAAGAGCCCGGGCATGGTCCGCCCAATCCGGCTGAGGCTCAACCGTAAGGACGGCACAATCTGCGTTATGGAAGGGATCATCAGCAATCTTGACGGCAACCCGGTCATTGACGGGATTGTCTTAAACGGCTGGGTCAAACAGGGTTGATGCCGCGCCGGTATCCGGGAATGCAGGGGACATCACCCCCGCCGCCGGCCTTTTTTAAACCCGTTTGCCTCCCGGCCGTTTTTGGTTCTTTTTCCTGACGAGATATTCAGGATGATCCCAGGTGGCCCGCCGGTGTATCCATCTCCCGCAGGGACTTGGCAAGGAAGAACCCGACAACGCCGAATGTTATGAGCGGGGAGACCCAGAACGGGATACTGATGCCGAAACTGTCCATGATCATGATGGTGCCAAGGAAGAAGATAGAATACATGGCCCCGTTTTTCAGGTACAGGTATTTCTTGATCCGGTCAACATTGCGTATCGTGAGTTCCCGGACTACGAATGCCCCAATGCCGTTCCCGATGAGGATTAAGGGAACCGCCATCGTGAATGCAAATGCCCCAATGACACCGTCAATAGAGAACGTGGCATCGATGATCTCGAGGTAGAATATCTTGCTCATATCCGACATGCCTTCCGAATGGAGCATCTTCTCCTCGGCCTGTTCGGCGTTCTGCCGGAACCCATGGACAATGAAAAACCCGGTTGACCCGACCACCGCCCCGAACGCCATGAGCGGATTTTTGTCAAGTGCGAACCAGACAATGCCGGCAAGCAGGATGGAGACGATGGCAAAGAACCAGACACCTTTTGTTGCAAAGAACCGCTCACCCATAATCCCGAAGTTCTTGTCCTCTAAAAACAGCCAGTGGAAGAAGAGGAAGACAAGGAATGTCCCGCCACCGATAAGGAGTATCGGTGCCGACTGCTCGATCGCCGCAATAACGAGCGGGTCGCTTGAGAATGTGGCCGTCAGGGCGCCGACAGGCCCGAGCGCCGGAGTGGAGAGCCAGACAATGAGCCACGGGAGCCCCCCCCGTATTGCAAAAACCGCAAAGAGCAGCCCCCAGAGCAGGAACCAGCGCTTTGCCCGTTCACTCATGGTTGAGAGGACTTCAGCATTGATGATGGCATTGTCAATGCTTGTTATTGTCTCAAAGAGAACGAGACCGGCGATGATCAGGGCAATCGAAACGATATCCATGGATTAGGATCCATTTGTGATCTGATAGTCAATAAAGATTTCAAAAATGGGGTATTCGTGGGTTATACCTCAGTGGTATGTCCCGAAAGGATATTTACGGGTAATGTTTTACGAAATAATATGCGGCGCTTGTCGTGTTCCGTTCAAATTTTCAGTTCCTTTTCCACCCGCGGGCCAAGTTCCTTGTCGGCTTTTGTTACGTTTTTCACCATCCACTTCTGGATCTCCTTCTTTGCATGGCTGAGTGGGATGACACATACCTATTTTTTGTTTCAGCCAAGACTAATCTGCTACAGATGCAGGACACCAGTGAAGCCGGTACGGCAATAGCGGTTCGCGATGACAGGTATGATCCGGTCACTGCGATCCGCGATACTGCAGCCCGGTTGCAATCGGCACGGACAAACGGCGAGCTTGGCACGATTGTTGCACAGGAAATTACCGGCTATTCACTATTCGACCTCCAGATCATCGGAGGCCGGCTCAACAGCGATATCGAGAAACTCCCCTCACCCTATCGCGAGGCGATCCGCCCGTATTTCCGCGAACAGATCTTCGGGCAACACCACGAACTCCTCTCCATGTACCGGCGCGGGACGTTTGACCGTATGAGCGATCCTATCCGTGACCGGGAAAGCTTCGATAAGTTCTGCGCCATGCTGCCTGAAGGATGCTTTGTCTGGATTGAGACCGGCGAGCGCAACCCCTATTTCCAGAACCCGAAGAACCGGCTGTTCTATTACCTGATCTCGGCCTTCACCATGTTCGTTCTCGAAAAGCCGGGACACCCGGTCGGGATGCCTTTTCCCGGTGGATTTTCGATCGAACAGCGGGGCAGGGATTATTACTGCCTTATCCGGGACAAGGAGAAGGAAGTATTCTGGTCCATCTGCAATTTCTGTCCGGCACACCAGACAGAAGAGTCAGGATCAAAGGGAGCTAAAAAAGAGGGACCTGTGCATGGCGGCGCACCGTGTTCTGTATAAATATTATCCCCAGGTCTCGGGAAACGCCATTTCAGTGTAAAGGTCCTCGAGCCGTGCTTTGTGTCCCCGCTCCATGTTGGCAAGCTGGGTGAAGAGCAGCTGTGTCTCCGTGTCAGCGGAAGCTTTTGCGAGCTGGGTATACATCTGCATGGCGTCAAGTTCCTTTTTAATGGCAAGGACCAGGCCATCGAGCGGCTTTAAGTCCGCCGTCAGTTTCGGTGACGGGAGTGCATCCCCGACCTTATAGTCATGCCCAGCAGCGAATTTCAGCCTGCTGGTTTCCTTTGTCAGGAATCCCTCTAAAAACTCACGGTGTTTCTTTTCCTCCCCGGCGAGTTCATCAAAGAGTGCCTTTAAATTTTTGTCTTTTACCTTATCGGCAATGCTGCGGTAAAACGTGTAGGCTTCCACTTCGCGGTCAATAGCTGTTGAAATGATCTTCTTTAAATTGTCTGCTTCCATGTGTACACATCTTGAAATTTTTTTAACCTCCCATTGCCTGCTGCTGTATATAACAGGTTGGATACTACCAAAGAATTGTAGTGGATTATGTCGGCAGATTTTCGTTTATTGCCATCGTCTCAATGTTCCGTATTTCGTTAAGGAACGAAGCCGGCCCATGGGGAAAATGGTGGAATTGGGGGGGCAGGATAATCTTTTTGGGATTCATCAAATCCATTTTTTTCTGATCCATGTATACAAAATAAAAACAAGGTGATAGTATTTTTTACATTCTCTGACAAAAAGAAGGGAAGGCGAAACCCGGAATACCCCGTGGTTAAAGAGAACGCATATCGCCCCCTGCCCGGAACCTGTACATATGACCGAGAATCACGGGCTGCTCTCTCACCTGGTGCTCTTCAGGCAACGGTATACCTGGGGGACGTCCTGGACCCTGTGATCAGCTTCGGTATCATCACCGCGAATACGAAGCTCTTCGAGGACTTTTTCTACATCCACCACGGGATGACACGTCCAGTGGTCATCGCCGGTGCCCTGTTACGTTATTATCTGCTATATAATCGGTCACTACGATGAGTAGAGCGGGTTCTGGTAGATCGAGAACAACATCAGTTACCGGGTCACCCCGTAATCGGATGAGATGCTCATAAGTATTCACGAGATCAGAACGCAGTTTGAAAAGAATGCGTGACTTGTCCTGGTACTGGCGCAGCCCGGCACGTTTATTTAAAGCCCCTTTTTCATTCGCCTGTGCCAGAAGGCATGTACTGGCAGGAATTTTTTTAAGAGGGGGATAAAAAACCGGCTGGTAATTGCGTGTGAGCAGGCCCTCGTGCTGAAACGGGATACTGAACTGTAGTAAAGAAACGAAAGGGCAGAAAAATTATCTTAAAAGGAAATTTTTTTATCAGTCCAACGGTATCGTCTCCAGCTGGGATACCAGTTCCCAGATCCGGGTCCGCGCATGGATGGGCATGTTGGGATCATTGGAAATTTCATCAATCTTTGAGATGGCTTCCGCGGCCCGCAGCCCCATGGCCTTGGAATTGTTCGTGAGCAGCGTCTTGGTCTCGTCAGCTACGCGGCGGATATTTCGGGGTATTGAACCGTCTTCCTGGATGTGCTGCAGCATCAGGATACAGTTTTCCATAGTTTTTTCAGGGTTGGGCAAAGTTCCACCTTCCTGTGTACCTGTAGTTAATATGCCGAACCGGCATATATAGGTTAAATATCAGAGTCGACGGTGATCAGAAATGCCTTCACGAAAAGATGATGAAATTATGGCTGAATACCTCTTAAAAGGAGGAAAGATGCTCGAAAAGGCCTGCAAGACCTGTGGCTGCCCGCTTTTTGAGGTCAAGGGCAAGACGCTCTGCGTTGTCTGTGCAGAGAATGCCCTCACGGCAAAGGCCGCGCCCGCCGCGGTTGCCGTTTCAGCACTGCGGGAATCTGCCGCTCACCATGAGCATGTCCATGACCATGGCGAGGGATGCACCTGCGGCCAGGACCATGACGAGGATTCATGTACCTGCGAGGATGAGGGAGACGGGGGTCTCACCGAGGAACTCGCTTTCACCATCCACTCCTTATGCCTGCGCATCCAGAACGAGAAGGACCCGAACCATGTCCTCACGCTCATGGCCGCGGTGAAGGAAGGGACCGAAGCGCTCGAAACGCTGTGCAAACTTTAACGGAATCTTCTTTTTTTCCCACCATGGGTTTTTCCCATCCGGCCTGCTGACCTGCAAGCATTTAACCAACCACAGGAGACCCTGATCCATGCATCCGGGCGAACACGTCCACATCATCAGTGCCGGCGAGATGATCCATACCGCATACCCGGCAATATTCCGCAGTCTTCCCACCATTACCCGGACCTGTGTCCTTTCTGACAGCGCAGTCTATGAAATCTCTTCCAATCCTGAAACAGAGAGATCGCGGCTCGCAATCCGCAACGCGGTATCGGCCGTGAAGGAGATCTCCTCATCCCTTTCCATCCCGTTCTCGCGGGAGATGGTCTGTCCGCCGGTCTTCCCGTCCGCCCGTGCAGTGCTGACAAAGATCCGGCGCGAGAACCCGAAAGCCCGTTTTACGTTCGATCTCTCGGGCGGGCAGAGGGATCTCTGCATGGCACTCCTGGCGCTTGCCCCCTGGATCGGCGGCGAGGTCTGGAGCTCGTTCGACGGGAAGATCCCGCAAAGCATCCCGGTACCGGACCGGGATATCCGGTCAATGCTTGAGAACGTGAATTACCAGACGATCCTCGCCGTGCTCCTGCGGAACCGCCCGGTTCCTGCCGGCCCGGCGGGTATCCCGTATATCCCCCGGTCGTACCTGTACTCCCAGGTCTGGCCGTACTATATCCGCAAGCGGATCCGGAGACCGGTGCCGGGCACTCCTGTCGTTACCTACAAACGCGGGCGGAAACCGGCGAATGATCTGTCGCAGGCAACGTTTTCCTGGTTCATGATGACCCTCACCCGTGCCGGTCTTGCTGATGAGGCACCGGACCGGCAGAGCCGGAGGGAGACGGCATACCGGATCACGGCAAACGGGGAGATGGCGTTCCGGTTCTTTGCGGACCCTTCTGTAAACTCTATTGTGAAACAGATGCTGGACGGGTCGTGATCCCGGTCCGAACCCTGTTTTTTTTGAATCCCCCCCACCTTGATCCATTTCATCGCGAAAAAACGGTGTAAGTAAGGGTCGCGATTACCGGGTAATTACTTGACTGACTCAGGGAGTACTTTACAACTTTTTTATTTTTCAGACGTGAGCGTTCCGGCCGATCGATCGGATCGCGATTGGAAAATTCCGGGCGGGGTGTGAGGGGTCGATTGAAATTTTTTTAGCGGGGGTTGTTTGAAAAAATGAGGGAGGGTGGTCGGGAAGTGCTCAAAGATGAACAATAGCAGCTGGTTGGTGTGGTGGACCCGATGAACAACCTGGAAACGAATTCGGAGAACTATTACCCGGTGGATGATACGTTGTCCGGCACGGTATCCTATTCCTGCACAATCCTGACCCCGGTCCGGTTAAAGTGCCGGTCGAAGGTATAGATCTCTTCTGTTCCCTTTTGTTGCATTACGATAAGGGCAAGGGCATCGTTGATACTGATGGCGTTTTTCTGGGCAAGCCGGATACTTTCGCGGTAATCGTCCGCGGATACCGGTTCAACGTTGATGGAGGGTTTAAGGAGAACTGCGGAAAGGAAATCGCTGGCAAACGGGATTCCTGCTGCGTCTTCCAGTACGTTTGCTACTTCGCTCAGGTGAACCGTTGTTGTCATAACCGGTTCGCCCTCATTGATCCGGAGAAGGATGGATTTTGCAGCGTTCTTCTTCCGCATGACCGCATCCGGCAGGGCAGTCCTGGGTTTCAGGACAGCGTAGATGAAGACGTTGGCATCAACGAACCGCATCTTTCCTCAGACCCTTGCGGAGCTTATGGTAATCATCGAAATGATCTGAAGATACCTCGACTGCATCCACGAACCGTGAGAGATCTGAATCTGCGGGACGGATCTCCAGCCGGTCCTCTTCATCGATAATGACAACGGCGTTGGTCGTGAGACGGTTGCGCCATGCCCGGGGAAGTATGATCCGCCCCTGGGTGTCAACAGGTTTAATCTCCACTTTTGGCATATGTCACCAGATATCTATCTTTTCACCAGATATTAATCATTTCCCAATTTTGGAGAGCACTACAGGGAAAAGGCAGGATTTCGATTGGGGATCATGAAAGGGGATGGACGCCCGGGCACAGTGGTGTGGATTTCCGGGTCTGATAAGATACCTGTGGATTTGCGAGCATCCCCACCCCTTTCGGGGGTCGCCCGGCCGCCTCGTCGGGGCCTCGCTGGGCAGATTACCGGTTTTGGGATTTGTACGGTAATTGAGGCCGCTGCGGGAGCGCCCTTCGGGGCGGCGGGGGGGAATCGTAATCTTATCTAAAAGAAGAAAGAGCCTTTTTTCTTCCAATGACCATGAAATTCAATTAAATTCAGTTCAGTTTAAAAGAAAATGATTCAAATAATTGTATTTGGGAAATCCATAAATATTCTAAAAAGAAGGGTAAACTAATGGATGAAAATACAATATGGTTAATCGCTGCAACGGTAATTGCCGCTTTAATAGGTGCGATAGTTGGTGCGATGATAAGTGGCTGGATGACTGATAACACAAATATGAAAATTTTGCAAATTCAACAAAAAAATGAATTAAAAGCTTTAGCAAATGAATTTTTAAACGATCTAAATTTTATTGAAATGTCAGAGAAAGAATTTGAAAACTACAAATCTAATCCGACCAGTCCTTATAATGATCCAAAATCCCCGCGATATCATAGTACTCTTTCATGGCAAGATCCAATTTATCCAAGTTGGGGTATGTATTATTCAAATCGACAAGATCTTAGCAAATTCGATAGTAACCTCTCTAAAAAATTAATCGCCTTTTATGGATTGGTCTTAACAGCAGAATCTCAAAGAGAACAATACAATAATTATGACACATTATATCCACGTGACAAAAATGATTCATATTTAGAAGAAAATCGGAAAAGTAATTTGTTACGTATCTTTAATAATATGGAGAATAATATAATTCAATCCCGATCCCAAAGGTAGTGTAAAGATCT
>JALOBP010000010.1 GCA_023228295.1 Methanoregula sp. | reverse complement strand
TGTCAGGGGGGGGTCTCCCACTACCCCCGCCATTTCTCCGGCCATCCTTTTCCACAGGATTACCATCTCATGACCATCCAAAAGGCAACAATTAGGCGTTTTTTAGGGGCTGAAATACCCCCCGTATGCACAAAAAAACGTCTAAATGGCCTTCGTTCCAAAACCGTACTCTGTAATTCGCAAAAAAACGCGAGTATCAGAAAACCCGTTTTTCAAAATGGGCTCCGTTCGCCAATCAGAGCGATTTACAAGGAGATGATTTCACAAGAGTTTGGAGGCCTAACACACCCTCGTGGACAGGGGATTTCACGGTTTGGTACTTTCCTGCAATCAACATTACAGAACCTTGCCCAGCGAGGCCTCGGTAGACGGCCGAGCGACTCCCTGCGAAGCAGGGAGGAGAAGCATCGCAAGTCCACAAAAAACAACAATGCAAAAAAATATAAAAATTATTTCCTTCTCTTCGTTTTTCCGGATACCTGGTCCTGCCTGATCGCATCCGCCACAAACTTCGCAACAGTATCCGGAGGAAGCATCGCATCCACAATCACAAACCGGCCCGGCTCGGCTTTTGCATATGCCAGATAATTGTTCTGCACCTTCTCCAGGATCTCACGCTTCTCGAAATGTTCGCGCTGGGGATCCGGCTTGAGCCGGGTCAGCGCCTCATCGATGGGGAGCACACAGAGGAATGTCCGGTCGGGAATGATCGTCCAGCCATTGTGCATAGCCCGCAGCCATCCTTCCGGGTCCGGGACAATCCCCTGCAGCGTCACGGACTGGTATGCATACCTGCTGTCGCTGTACCGGTCGGTGATGACCAGCCGCCCTTCAGCAAGCGCCGGGCGGACAACTTTTGCAAGATGAGCCGCGTGGTCTGCAACAAACAATGTGGCCTCGGTCACCGGATCGATCTGCTCCTTGATCGCACGACGGACCTGCTCCCCGACCCAGGTTGCACCCGGCTCCCGGGTGAAGACCGGATCGAGATCGGCGAGCAGTTCCTTTAACGATTCATGCAGCGTACTCTTTCCGCTCCCATCAATACCTTCGAGTGTTATCAGCAAACCCGTCCCCTCCGTATCCATGCGAGCGGGATTTTTCCATGATGCAGTGCGGTTGCGATGATGACACCATCGAATCCGGAATCTTTGAGCATTGTGAGATCAGCAACCGTTCCAACACCTCCGCCCCAGAACAATTGACGGTGATATGCAGCCCGCATTGTTTCGAGTGTCTCCTTATTCATGCCGGTCCCCGTCCCGACCGCCCCGATGTTGAGGATGATGCAGCCCTCGAACTTCCAGCCATTTGCCCGTTTCAGGAAATCAACCGGGTCGCGCCCGGACGGGATGACTCGTCCACCCTTCATATCGAGGCTCAAGAAACCGCCCCCGTACTGCGCGAGATCGTCACCGCAGGTTTCCGTCCCGATAATATTTCTGATGTGATACCCGCCCAGCAGATCATCCGGTGACCGGCAGCCCCGGTCCACGTAGCATGCCCTCACGTTACGTGCGCACTCCCGCACAACCTTGTCGTGGGAACCGGTACCTTCAATCCGGTCGAGATCGGCGATGTAGATATTTTTCGGCGCGATCGTCCTGACAAACCCAACCGGATCCGCCGTCGGGGAACAGCCCCAGTCCAGCGGTTTGTAGGTATCCCTGTGCCCGGATTTCCCGTGCACGACCAGATTATGTTTCAAATCCATCGCAAGTACCAGTTCCATAGGCGAAGCAAACCACTATTAGGATAAAAGATCATTAAATCTTATGCAATTGTTGGTCAGCCCCAGCTCCATCGCCGAAGCAAAACACTCCACCGCCGCTGACATTATTGACGTCAAGAAACCCTCCGAAGGATCGCTCGGGGCAAATTTCCCCTGGGTCATCCGGGAGATCAAATCCTTTTCAGCCAAGCCGGTGAGTGCGGCGATCGGGGATTTTGATTACAAGCCGGGCGGAGCCTCGCTTGCTGCCTACGGGGCCGCATGCGCCGGGGCTGACTACGTGAAGATCGGGCTTGCATTTGAGGGGACGGAAGAAGCAAATGAGGTCATCGACGCAGTGGTCAAGGCTGTAAAAGATGAGTTCCCGAAAAAATTCGTGGTAATTGCTGCATATTCTGATTATGAACGCATGCACACGATCTCTCCCTTTGACATGGCACCGATCGCCGCGGAATGCGGAGCGGATTTTGCCATGGTCGACACCGGCATCAAGGACCGCCAGAGCACATTTGCCTTCATGAACGAGGACATGCTCCGTGCATTTGCCGAGAAGAACCGGAAACTGGGCCTCGGGACGGCCCTTGCCGGTGCACTGAAATTTGAAGATCTGGATGCGCTGAAACGCATCAATCCGGACATTATCGGCGTGCGGGGTATGGTCTGCGGTGGGGATAGAAATGCCACCATCCGCGAGGACTTAATCCAGACTGCACTTGCCATGATCAGGTGAACTATGTTTGTCGAGAAACTGGATGTGCCACTCTCCTTAACTTTTGATGATGTGCTGCTCGAGCCGCTGGCCTCGTGGGTGGATCCCTCTGAGACAGATGTCCGCTCCAGATTTACCAAAACGATCAACGTGAACATCCCGCTCGTATCGGCCGCCATGGACACGGTCACGGAAGCCACAATGGCCATTACCCTTGCCCGCGTAGGAGGTATCGGGGTCATCCACCGCAACATGACCGCTGAACGAGCACTCCAGGAAGTCACGTTCGTCAAGCAGGCCGAGGAGCTTATTGAGCGCGATGTGCTGTATGTCGAGAGCACCGCATCGGTATCGGATGCCGAGCGGATTATGCAACAGTACAGCATCGGGGGTGTCCCGGTCATCGAGAAGGGAAAGATCATCGGGATTGTCAGCCGCCGCGATGTGCGTGCAATCGTCCAGAAGCGCGGTGACGAAAAGATCACCACGATAATGACCCGGAAACCGATCGTGGCTGACGAGAGCATTACGGCAGAGAAAGCCCTTGAGATTATGTACACGAACAAGGTCGAACGTCTGCCGGTCGTTGACAAGAAGGGCAAGCTCATCGGGATCATCACCATGCAGGATATTCTTGAGAAACGCCAGTACCCGACTGCGAGCCGGGATGCAAGCGGGAGCCTCCGCGTTGCTGCTGCCGTCGGCCCGTTCGATTTCGCCCGCGCGGAGCTTCTCGACCAAAATGGTGTGGATGTCCTGGTTATCGACACTGCTCACGGCCACAATATGAAAATCGTCACTGCGGTAAAAGATATCAAAGCCAGTATGAAGGCACAGGTTGTTGTAGGGAACATCGCGACAAAGGAGGCCGCACTTGCACTGCTCGATGCGGGGGTTGACGGGATCAAGGTTGGTATCGGCCCGGGCTCGATCTGCACAACGCGTATTGTTGCGGGTACGGGCGTCCCGCAAATCTCTGCCGTGGCCAATGTTGCCGAGATGGCACATCCTGCCGGTGTGCCGGTTATCTCGGACGGCGGCATCCGGTACAGCGGTGATGTGGCCAAAGCACTTGTCGCTGGTGCCGACACGGTTATGATGGGCAGTATGTTCGCCGGGACCGATGAATCGCCGGGCAAGGTCATCAGCATGAAAGGCAGAAGATACAAACAGTACCGCGGCATGGGCTCACTGGGTGTAATGAGTGGCGGGGAGTCGAGTGACCGGTACTTCCAGAAGAAAGGCATTGGCAGCACAAAGTTTGTACCTGAAGGCGTGGAAGGCGTTACTCCCTATGTAGGCCACGTGGGCGAGGTTATTTACCAGCTCATCGGAGGGCTCAGGTCTGCGATGGGATATACCGGCTCAAAAACTATCGGCGACATGCATACCACGGCCCGGTTTGTCCGGATCACCAATGCCGGCATGACCGAGAGCCACCCGCACAACATCATGATCACCGATGAAGCGCCGAACTATCGGCTCTTCGAATAAACCCGCTTTTTTCACAACGTTTATCCACCAGGAGACGTCACTCCCTGTATGGATGTTTTCATCCTCAGGCACGGGAAAGCAGAGGACGCTCGTCATGGACATGGCGATGCGGACCGGCGGCTCACGAAGAAGGGGTACGAGGAGATTGTTGCGGTTGCGAACTGGATGGCCGCGCAGGGCCTGGAGTTCGATCTCATTGCTGCAAGCCCGCTGGCCCGTGCACGGGGGACTGCGGTAATTGTCGCGGACGTGCTCAACAGGGAGGACAAACTCGTGACCTGGGACATGCTCGTGCCGGGCGGGAACCCGGATACGGTATGCCGGGAGATCGACCGTCACGCGAATGCCGGGGCGATATTAATCGTGGGTCACGAACCATTGCTCTCATCGCTCATCAGCCGTATCATAGCCGGGGATGCGGGAGCCGGTATCATTATGACAAAAGGGGCGCTTGCAAAGATACGGAATTTTTCATTCGCACAGCGCCCGTCCGGAAGCCTGCACTGGCTCATCACGGCAAAGCAGATGGCCGGAGTCCGGAACTGATTTTTTGCCCGGGAGGATGCCCGGCACGATGAAACCAATACCCGCGGGCGTTCCTCCTGACTGCACGAGGCTGCCGTGTTGAGGCCCCTACGGGCAGATCTTTCTTTTAGTGTTCGTTGTCACGCAGCTGCGGAGAAATTTTCCCTGCCCGGCCCGCTATCTTTTTTTCCTGCGATTTTACCCGTCGCTCAAGTTTTATGAGATCTTCTTCCGGCGGGAGGGTCTCGGGCCGGATTCCCCGCTTCAGGAGCAGCTCGCGGACATCCTGGTTATTCTGCACATGCTCGACCGTGATGGGGTCTTCGCCCTGCATATCTTCCTTGGTTACATTGAAATTCGTGATTTCCGTTGCAAGATTCTTTGCGGTGATCGTCACGGTCGGGAGGAAATCCGCGAGGGGCCGGTTGTCCGGAACTTTCATCCGGTTTTTCATCGCGCCGGTTGTATGGCCCCCGAAAAGCGCCATATCCCCTTTGCTCCGGATCCGGGCAAATCCCGGTTCATCCACGCCACGTTCGTAAATATTCCGGGATAATTCCTTTTCAGAATCCTTCAGGTGTTTTCTTGCCTTCAACCGTTCGGCAAGCCGGATATGGTCTTCAATGATCTCCTGCTTCCGTGTCTGGACTGCAAAATAACTCTGGGCGAACGCAATCTCTTCCTTGCGGGGATCGCCATTCTGGGCGATGAGGTAACAGGCATACCGGGTCAGGAGGAGATCTTCAATTATTCTTTCTCCTCCCTTGGGAACCGGTATCGATTTGTTGGCGTCAACAAAATGATCTAAAACCGGGTTGTTTGCAGTTTTACAGGATTCTTTCGCTTTTTCAATAACCTTACAAAAATTCCGCCATTCGTCATACCCGAGAAGGTTCTGCAAATCCCGGGCAAACCAGAACTCAACACCTTCCTGTACATGAACGTAATCCTCAAAATTTTTGTGAAGACGTCGGATAATTGCTGGTTTCATGTCCCGGTTCCCGGCCTGAACTATTCTTTCTCAAGATCTATTCCGGAAGTCCCGGCTCATATAGTATGACGGTGCAGGGTGAAAATAAACACGGCGCCCGATGGCCCCCGGTCCCCGGCCCGTACATTCTCATCGGCATTGGCGGGTTCTGCGGATCGGCTCTCCATTTCTGGATAAGCGCGATCTTCTCCACGCTGCCCGGCACGCTCCTGGTCAACACGCTCGGATCGGTCCTGATTGGCATATTCATGTACGAGTCGATGGCAACGGGACGGTTCAGCCGTCATGCCCGCATGCTTCTTGGCATCGGGTTCCTTGGTGCATTCACCACGTTCTCGGGCCTCGCACTGATTGCAGTCGAACAGCCACCCCTTATGGCCGGCGTATATGTTTCCGCCACGATCGTGCTGGGACTGCTGGGTGTATTTGCCGGCCGGTCTCTTGTTGGTGCCTGGCACCGGGGGTGCTGACATGGAGCCATGGCTGCTTGTCGGGATTGGCGGTGCGATTGGTTCCCTGCTGAGGTACGAGTGCTCGAAGATCCAGCCGGTCCGGGGCCTGCCGGCAGGGACATTTATCGTGAACATTGCCGGCAGTTTCCTGTTCGGTCTTTTGGTATTCTCCCGCTCTCCTTTGGACCTTATTTACTGTGCCGGCATTGGCGGGATGGGCGGGTTTACGACATTCTCCACGTTCAGTTACGAGACGTTCCGGATGCTGGAGGATCAGGATTATTATGCGATGCTGGCAAACATCCTCATTAACGGGACGGGCAGCATCCTCGGCGTCATTGGTGCGCTGTGGATCTGCACGATGTTCACCATTCCGGGGTAATGAAAATGCAAGACGGCGCACTGTTACGGATTTATATGGCAGAGTCGGCCCGTATCCATGGCGTGCCGGGTTACAAGTTCATGACAGATTTTTTCCTCGCGAAAAATTTTCCCGGCTGCACGGTAACCCGCGGGATGACCGGGTTCGGTCATGAGAAACTGATCCGGACCGTTGATGTCCTCCACCTCTCGCTTGACCTGCCCATCGTCATCGATGTGGTCGATACCCGTGAGCGGATCATGGAGATCATGCCGGAAGTTGAGGCGATGGTCACACACGGGCTCATCACGGTGCAGGACGTGCAGATGATCCGGAAGGTGCCGGAGAAATAAGTGAGCGGGACATTCGTATTTTTCCGGATTTTTTTTAAAAAACCGTTTATGGGAAAAGGCTCTTCTCCAATTTTAGGAAATTGAAATTATCCAGCAAAATTGTCTCAATTGCCGAGAACAAACGTTTCTTTATTGAAGAATGTGCGGAAGACGAATAATTACGTCAGGTTGCATGAAATCAAAAAACCACCTTGCCCAGGTGCGACCCGACGAGGCGTCGCACCGACCCCCATCAGGGGGAGGGAATCCTCGTAATGCAGGGGTTTGGGGGCGGCAGCCCCCATTACCAGGTTTGGCAGGCTCGTGATTTACCAACCAGATGATGATGACCCGAATGATATATATCCCTGAAGTAAAAGGATGAACCTGAAAAGTTAGTTATAATTCCCCCGTTTGGATTTCATTGCAGCCGATTTCTCTCAAACGGAAACTAATAGTTTCTTTGACGTAATTTCACATCATCCTAAATTGGGAGAAGAACCTGGGAAAATTTCATGGCCTTATTTTTTCCGGGCTGTATTTGTAAAAAAAATTCCGGGCCGTGAACCGGCTGGATGCCATCGTGATGGAATATTTTGTTTCTCTTTTTGTAACCAGTCCATGGGATTATGAACCATCACGGCTGATGAAAAAATACCGGCTGGCAATCGGTTAAAAAAAAGCCACGCTTGCAGTGATGAGCCCATGAATTCCCGGACAATCATGATTATCGGTATTGCTGTCATCATTCTCCTTGCCGTGATTTTTATTCCGGGAATATTCCCCGGAAATTTCCGGAGTCCCGCGGCCGGTGACCCGGCCCCGCTGGCCGAAGTTGAGGTGCGATCGTACCATGGAGAGGATCTCTCAGCCATCACGGATTTTCATGAAAATTCCATCCGGGGCCCGCAGCACATCAACATATCCGACTACCGGCTCACAATCACCGGCATGACGAAAAATACCCGGGTCTTCTCGTACGATGAAGTACGGTTCGGGTTTCCCCGGTATTCCAAGGTGACCACCATCTATTGTGTTGAGGGCTGGGATGTGCGGCTTCTCTGGGAAGGAGTCCTGGTGCGGGACGTGATCGCCGCCGCGGGTGCCGACCCCCGGGCCAACACCGTCGTCTTTGTGGCCCGTGACGGGTACACGACATCGTTCCCGCTCGAATATCTCATGAACAACAACATCCTCATGGCATACAAAATGAATAACGTCACCCTCCCGGCCGAACGCGGCTTCCCGTTCGAGCTCGTTGCAGAAGACAAGTGGGGATACAAATGGATCAAGTGGATAGAAAAGATCGAGCTGATCGACGATCCCTCCTACCGGGGCTACTGGGAACAGCGGGGATATTCCAATGCCGGCGATTTGAACGGGAGCAAATTCAGGTGACGAGGCTGTTGCTGTTCGCGGCCCTTTGTTCCATCAGGTATTCTCTGATGTACCCCAGAGGACGGTCTTTGTCATGGAAATAATCCAGTGGCGGTTCAGGTACAGGTGCAGGCATACTACTATTCCAAGTACGAGCCCTGACCAGTCGTGAATGTCCGAGATCAGTGCTGAGGGCAGGACAACCATGTTCAGCCCGGTACTCGTAAAAGCAGCGTGAATTTCAGCAGCCCGGTACAGAAACTGATCGCAAACGAGATCCCCATCGCGAGGCTGACTGCCCATTTGATAACCTGCGGTTCCGTGATTGCACCTGCCTCTTCCTGCACTAAAAATAATATTGTCCGATAACCAGCACCAGATGGACCACGGCAAAACCGATCGTCACGGCAGCCATTCTCATATGCCAGCCAAACGGGATGTTGTACCGCCCCTTCAGGACGAGAATCCCGAGGATTGCGGTGGTGACAAGGCACAGGAACGTTGCCATGCCAAACCAGGCTGCAACCGGGAGGCCCAGGATCATGCTATGGATGAAGGATGTGACCATGATTTATTCCTGCACGACGACCGTGCCTTTCATTGACGGGTGAACCGAGCAGTGGTACGCGTAGGTCCCTGCCCGGGTGAACGTGAATGCGGTGGATCCACCATTTGCAAGGGACTCTGAAGAGAACGATGCGGGAGCGCCGGCATCAAAGACGATGGTATGCGAAGTCCCGTCCTGGTTAACCCACGTGACGGTCGTACCGGGTTTCACTGTCAGGTCCGGGGGGTCGAACGCAAAATTTTTGATCGCAACGGAATTCCCGGCCAGTGATCCCCCCTGTGCCGGGGCCGTGACGGGTGACGGGGCATTTGAACAGCCGGCAGCCATGCAGGCAAGGATGAGCATGACGGCACAGGCTGTGCAGGACAAAGGACGGGAAGATGCTGGCATATGTTCATCATGGAAGACCGGGGTAATAAAGAGCCGGATAGTTACAAATGGGGAAAATGCCGCTTCGCCATCCCGGCGGGAGATCATCGCAGGGGCAGCCGGACGGGGGCCTGGGACCCTACCCCGACCATCATCTTTATGATTAGGTAAGACCTAACTAACAAAGGATCGGAGCATGATGGAACGAGAGGAGCACCTGTTCGAAGTACTGGATCACCTGGTCAGGATCCGGAACGAATGCTCCTGCTCGATCTTCTCTGAATGCGGGCTCTCCGACATGACGGTCAAACAGGTAGCCTACCTCAAAGTCATCGATGAAGAGGGGGAGGTCACGTTCAGCCGTCTTGCGGAGATCACAAAAAACTCCAAGCCCACGATCACCGAGATGGTCAACAAATGCGTCCGGATGGAGTGTGCGTACCGTGAACAATCTCCCGATGACGGCCGGATCATCTATATCCGGCTGACAGATAAAGGGAAGATGATCGCAACTGCCGAAGAGGCCGCCCTGCGAAGGATGATTGAGCGACTGATGGATTCCCTGGATGAACACGAGCAGGAACTCCTGGTAGAGATCCTGAAAAAAGTCAGGTAATTTTTTTTGTCCCGGGCATTAGTTAGGTAAATTCGAACTAAATTATTGAGGCAACCATGCAACCAGAAAAAAATGAGAGTATCGCACAAGACACTGCTGACAAGATCGTCATACCGCTCTTTGAGATTGTCGTGTACCCGGACAGCCGGACAAAATTCCCGGTTGACCTGGCCACGGGCGAACTTTTGCTTGCCGCCATGGAAAACGAAAAAGGGGACGCGGTCCATGCAATCGGCCTTACCGTGAAAAGCGGGACCCGTCCTTCAGAACTGACGCCGGAGTCGCTGTATAAGGTCGGCAACATGTTCCGGATCTCGCATATCCAGCCGACCGATGACGGGTATCTTGTCGGTGCCCTGGTCACCGGGAGGGCACGGGCGGTCGCGGTTGTTGAAAAGGACGGGCGGTTCTATGCAACCTACGAGCCGGTCCCGGACGTACAGGACCTCGATGAGGAATTACAGGCCCGGATACTTTCGGATATCAAACTCACCATCCACGAGATCAGCAGCCGGTTTAACGGTTCGGAACAGTTCACCGGCCCGATCGACCGGATGGACTCCATTGACGAGATCACGGGCTTTGTCACACCGTTCCTGCCGGTCCAGCTCGCCGAGAAGCAGGCACTCCTCGAGATCGTCTCGGTCCGGCAGCGGTATATCACGTTCCTTGAACTCCTCATCAAAGTGCGGGAGAATATCAGCATCCGGATCGAAATGGCAAAGAAAGTCACCGACCGGGTGAGCAAGTCGAACCGGGAGGCGATGCTGCGTGAACAGCTCCGGGTGATCCAGGAAGAACTTGATGAGAGTGAAGGGACACCCGGTGACCCGGGTTACCGGGAAAAGATCGAAGCGTCCGCCATGCCGGACGATGTGAAGAAGAAGGCACTCGTGGAGGTCCGGAAGCTCGATACCGGCGGAAACCAGAACCACGAGGCCTCCGTGATCCGGAACTATCTCGATCTCATGCTCGACCTCCCGTGGAAGACGGAAGAGAAGAAGAGCATCGACATCGCGGAGGCAAAGCGGGTGCTCGAGAGCCACCATAACGGCCTTGAAAAAGTTAAGGAACGGATCATCCAGCACCTTGCGGTCATGAAACTCCGGCAGGAGAAGCAGGGGTCGATCCTCCTCTTTGCCGGCCCGCCCGGCACGGGCAAGACGAGCCTTGGCAGGAGTATTGCCGAGGCGCTTGGACGGAAATACGTCAGGGTCAGCCTGGGCGGCATCCGGGACGAGGCCGAGATCCGGGGGCACCGGCGGACCTATGTCGGGGCACTGCCCGGGCGGATCATCCAGGGGATGCAGAAGGCCGGCACGAAAAATCCTGTCTTCATCCTTGACGAGATCGACAAGCTGGCGATGTCGTATAACGGCGACCCGGCAAGTGCGCTGCTCGAAGTCCTTGACCCGGAGCAGAACAACACGTTCTCGGACCACTACCTTGAGGTCCCCTACGACCTCTCCGATGTGCTCTTCATCGCGACCGCCAACTCCCTCGCAACCATCCCGGCCCCGCTGCTCGACCGGCTTGAGCTGATCGAGATCTCGGGCTACACGAAGAACGAGAAGTTCGCGATTGCAAAGGACCACCTCATTCCCGAGATCCTCGCCGAGCACGGGCTCGATGCGGACAAGCTCCGGTTCGAGGACGAGGCCCTGAACGTCATCATCGGGAAGTACACCCGCGAGGCCGGTGTCCGGTGGCTCAAGAAGCAGCTGGCAAAGGCGGCCCGGCATGTTTCCGAGAAGATCGTCTCCGGTACCGCGGAACTTCCGTTTGTTGTATCAGAGAAAAATCTCGCCGACGTGCTCGGGAAGGAACTGATCCGGCAGGAAGTGGCACGCAAGGAGCCGGTCCCCGGTGTGGTCACCGGCCTTGCATGGACCCCCGTTGGCGGGGAGATCCTTTTCATCGAGGGGACGTTCATGCCCGGCACCGGCAAGCTCACGCTCACCGGCCAGTTGGGGGACGTGATGAAGGAGTCGGCAACAATCTCGCTCTCCCTCATCCGTTCCCGGCTTGCAAGCGCGGAGAACGGGTTCAATTTCATGATAAGCGACATCCACGTCCACGTACCCTCAGGATCAACACCCAAGGACGGGCCTTCAGCAGGTGTGACCCTCTTTACGGCGCTTGCCTCCCTGATCACCGGCAGGACCGTTGACCCGGCGCTTGCGATGACCGGCGAGATCACCCTGAGCGGTGCCGTGTTGCCGGTCGGGGGGATCAAGGAGAAGATCCTTGCGGCCCACCGGGCAGGGATCAAAAAGATCATCCTGCCAAAAGAGAACGAGCGGGACCTGCAGGATGTACCGGCAGATGTCCGGGGCGAACTGGCGTTCGTTCCGGTCGAGACCGTTGAGGAAGTCTTAAAAGAAGCGCTGGGTATCGGGATGCCCCGGTCGGTTGCGATGCATGCCGGGAACAGTTATGTTCCCGTGCAGAATCTCTGAACGGGATTATCAGCGGGCGGGTGCCATCCATCCCCCCCATGATTTTTATTTTTGCAGATACCCGGATGGGGCATGGCCGGATCCGGTGATACCGTGGTGGCTCCCTGCCGGAAAAATATGCTGTTTTTTACCCTGGAGAAATTATTCAGCAATTTCTGACGCTCTCGGGGGCTCCGCTTGCGCTCTGCCCCCGCCGCTGTGGCAGCCCCCGCTGAGCGATAACTACGGATTACCCCTTCTCCAAAATGAAAATTTTCAAAGGATTATGGGATGACCGCTCATTGAGGCCGCCGCGGGGCGCCCATCGGGGCGGCGGCATACCTCCCTACGGGGGTAAGGGGACATCAGCCCCCATCTTTGCGAAAGGGGGTTTTAGCGCCGGTTTTTTGTTGCAATTTTTGTTTCATAATCTGACTCTCAGGAAAGGGCCTATACTCTCCTGTCGTGCATTCCCCTTCAGGAGGGGAGCATGACGGGACGGTCTGTTCCGGCATTTCCCCGCTATCCTGGAATCATGGTGTGAGTGAGATGGAAAAAGAACCAGAACCCCGGCTGGTCCGGGAGAAACTCGATGTCTGCGAGCTTGACAGGGCGCGGATGTCGCTTTTGAACCCGGCACTGATTGAACAGAAGAAGAACGAGCGGACGATCGATGAGAACGCAAAGCCGATCCTTGAACTGATGCTGAGGGAGGGCATGGAAACCGTCTGGGACCGGTACGAGATGCAACAGCCCTCGTGCAAGTACTGTCTTGACGGGACATCGTGTTCACGCTGCACGATGGGGCCCTGCCGGATCATCCCGCCCCACCGGATCCGGGGCGTCTGCGGTGCTGATGCCGACCTTATGGTCTCCCGCAACCTGCTGGACATGATCGCAACCGGTGCCGCTGCCCACTCCGACCATGGCCGCGATATTGCCGAGACACTGTATCTTTTCGGGACCGGGAAGACCCGTGATTATGCCATTGCCGATCCGGAAAAACTCCGGAAGGTCTGCATGGAATACGGGATTAAAACCGATGGCAAAAAACCTGAAGAACTTGCCGCGGAACTGGGCGGCGCCATGCTCGATGAATACGGCATGCGAAAAAATACCCTCGCCTTCCTGAACCGTGCCCCGAAAGCAACCCGGGAGATCTGGGACGCGGCAGGGATCTCCCCCCGCGGCATTGACCGCGAGGTGGTGGACTCCATGCACCGCGTCCAGATGGGCGTTGGTGCGGATTACGTGAACATCCTGCTCCAGGGCCTGCGCACATCGCTCTCTGACGGCTGGGGCGGCTCGATGATCGGCACCGAGGCCTCGGACATCCTGTTCGGCACGCCGACAATCACCAGCTCGATGATGAACCTGGCGGTGCTCAAAGCCGATCACGTGAACATCTCGGTGCATGGCCATAACCCGGTGCTCTCCGAAGTTATCGTGAAGGCGGTATCAGATCCCGAACTGGTCGCGCTTGCACAAAAATACGGGGCAAAGGGGATCAACCTTGTCGGCATGTGCTGTACCGGCAACGAGCTGCTCATGAGAAAAGGTATCCCGATGTCGGGAAACCACCTGAACCAGGAACTGATCATCGCGACCGGTGCCCTGGAGGCGATGGTCGTGGACTACCAGTGCATCTTCCCCTCGCTCCCCCGGACCGCGAGCTGCTATCACACCCATATCATCTCCACGAGTTCCAAAGCAAAGATCCCGGGCTCGTATTTCTTCGATTTCCATGCGGAGGATGCCAATCTCACGGCAAAAGCAATCGTGCGGATGGCCGTAGAGAATTATAAAAACCGGAACCACCAGAGGGTCCTGATCCCGGGAGAACCGATGCCGGTCATGGCCGGGTTCTCCAACGAGGCGATCAAAAACGCACTTGGCGGATCGTTCAAGCCACTCATCGACCTGATAGCGGCCGGGAAGATCCGGGGGGCGGTCGGGATCGTTGGCTGCAATAACCCGCATATCAAGCATGATTTCGGGCATGTCACGCTCGCAAAGGAACTGATTAAGAGAAATATTCTCGTTGTCGAGACCGGCTGCGCCGCGATAGCGTCCGGAAAGGCCGGGCTGCTCCGTCCCGGGGCGGCAGCGCTTGCGGGCGATGACCTGCGGGAGGTTTGCGAATCCCTGAAGATCCCTCCGGTCCTCCACATGGGCTCCTGCGTGGACAACTCCCGTATCCTCGTCCTCGCGGCAGAGCTCGCGGGTGCGCTGAACGTGCCGATCCACAAGCTGCCCATCGCCGGCGCAGCACCGGAGTGGTATTCCCAGAAGGCGGTCTCGATCGGGGCATACTTCGTTGCTTCCGGCGTGTACACGGTGCTTGGCGTGATGCCGCACATCACGGGAAGCCCGGCAACCGTCTCGCTCCTGACCTCGGGGCTCAATGATGTCGTGAACGCGAGTTTCTCCGTTGAGCCCGACCCGGCGAAGGCAGCGGTGCTCCTTGCGGATCACATCGAGCTGAAACGGACCCGGCTTGGGATCTGATCATGCCGGCGCAACTCCCCTTCCCGGGCAGCCCGGCCGCGGCCGGAAATTATTCCGACAACAACAGGGGCATGCGGATCGTTATTGCCGGCAAGGGTGGCGTTGGCAAGACCACGACCACCGCGCTCCTTGCCCATATCTTTTCCCGGGACGGGCTCCGGGTCCTTGCCGTGGATGGCGATCCGCAGCAGAACCTTGCGGTGACGCTCGGTATTTCCCCGGATAATGCGCGGCAGATCGTCCCGGTCTCCGGAAGTGCGGATTATCTCCGGGAAAAGACCGGCGCCGGCCCGGACATCTCACCGGGTGGGCTTCTGACCCTGAACCCGGATGTGAGCGATGTCATCGACCGGTTCTCCATTCCTGTTGCAGATAACCTGCGGCTGCTCGTCATGGGCGGCGTGCGGACGGCGGGGACCGGGTGCCTCTGTGCAGAGTATACGCTCCTTGCCGCGATCCTCCGCCACATCCCCCTCCTGCCGGACCAGGTGGTCCTGCTGGACACGCCGGCCGGCATGGAACATTTCGGGCGGGCGGTTGCCGACGGGTTTGATACCGCCCTGATTGTCAGCGATCCGTCCTGGAACGCAGTATCGGTTGCACGGGAATCCGCGGATCTCGCACGGCAGATGGGAATAAAAAAACGGATTCTTGTCGTGAACCGGTCCCCGGGCCGGGACGATGCGGGGAAATTCCATGAATTCTGCGGGAAAGATGAACTCTTCTCCCGGGTGATCAGCCTTCCGGTGGATCCTGACGTGGTGCGTTTCGAACCGGTTGTCACGCCGCTCCTTGATCATCAGTCCCCGTTCAGGGAGGGGATGCGCTGCCTTGCAGAAGATATCCGGCAATGCGTGCAGGTCCATGATGTGAAGCAATTGCAGGGCGTGGATGATGGATTGAAAGGTATTGGATATTTTTGAACAGGTAATTATGGAAGAAATGGATTCCCGCCAAAAGTGCTGGACCGGCACCATGATTTGTATCAAAACCATGTGCACATGTCCGGAATGATGAAACGTAACACCTGAACGATGAGCAGGCATGAATGATTTTTACTGCATGACCGGGAAAAATTTCATCTGTATCGATTTTGAGCGGCCCTGTATCTGCGAGACAACAGGAAAACAAGTGGCGGGATCGACGCGAAGAGCGCAATGGGGAGATACGCAACCATAAAGTGTCCGATGAACATGCCCGATACATCCGTGCGAGGGTTCAGGTATGCCCGACCGTGATGATCTGCACAGGACAGACATCGGCAGCATCGGTCACGCAGGCCTCCATGTCCTCCGGGGCAGTGCCCTTTGCGATATTTCCCGCAGACCGGAATTTTTCAATAACCTGGCTGAACGAATCGTCCGGGTTCTCTTCAAAGAATCCCGGGCAGGTCTCCCAGCAGGACCCGCAACTAACGCATATCGTGCGTTCGATCGTGACTTTCATGATCATTCACCCCTGAAGGCCAGCGGCACGGGGATCCTTCACCAGGCACAGAGGGTTTAGGATGGGGGGGGCAAAACAACCCGATCAGCTCTCCGCCATACCGGTCCCCTGCGGGGGAACTATTCGGTTCTGGTAGATGATCTGGCGCATGTCATGCAGGTTTGCCTTCGCGATGATAAGTTCACGCTCCTTGAGTTTTTTCAAGGCATAGCGCACGGTCCTCGATTTGCATTTGGACCGGTTCACAATATCCTTGTGCGTCATTGCACCTTCCGTGCGGAGGATCCTCAGCACGGTCTTTGATGATGGGGGTAACGGCAGCATAATTATCAGTGATTATCTCCTCAGCGTATCGAAGCGTTGTCCGACAACATCCCAGTTCACGATGTTCCAGAATGCATCGACAAACTTTGCCCGGTCGTTCCGGTAATCAAGGTAGTAGGCATGTTCCCAGACATCAAGGACCATGAGAATCCCAAAGCCGGGAAATACGTTCACGTTGTGCTTTTCAATCTGCATAATGAGCGGCCGGCCGGTCTTCCGGCACAAGGTCAGGGCAGCCCACCCGGAACCCTCAGCACTTGCAGCGGCCTGGGAGAACTCTTTTCTGAACCGGTCTATGGATCCAAACTCGCCGTCGATTGCTTTGGCCAGTTCGCTTTTCGGTACCCCGCCACCACCTTTTCCCGCCGGAGCAAGATTCTCCCAGAAGAGGTTGTGGAGCATGAACCCGCCGATGTGGAACGAGAGTTCCCGGAGGGTAGCCTTCATGTCGGTGAAGGTATTGTCCTTGCGGGCCTTGTCCAGTTTTTCAAATAGGGCATTTGCACCGTTGACATAGGCCTGGTGATGTTTCTGGTGATGAAGCCGGAGCTGTTCCTCCGAGATATAGGGTGCCAGTGCTGCGTAATCGTAGGGCAGTTTTGGCAGGGTATAAAATCTGCTGTCTTCCATGGTTCCTCAAGTTGAAACAGGGGTATCTGCCAGTTGGGACAAGCCCCGTTTTTATGGAGATGCACCATGTAAGAGTATAGGATTTTTGCCAAAAGCCAGATTATGAAACAAAATTTGAAACGATGATGCAAGGGCAACGAGAAAATATCCCTGATCTCACGGGTCGTGATTCCGTCTTTTGCAGTTTTTTAAATATTCTGCGCAATCTTTCGCGCAATGTCAGGAGTTGCCCCGGTTTTTATGGCACCCATGACGATTTTTCCGGTATGAACGGTTCTTTTTGTTCATCCCCCTTTTTCACAACCATCCTTTTCCTCTCCACCTGATCACATCATCCTCCGGGCATGCGGTCTCCTGCAGGTCCGCCGGGATTCACCGGGCCTATGGATCACTCAACAGGAATTTTTCCTTTGACCTCATTCCCAGTTTTTTTCAGATGTACTTCCAGCACGCCGTCCCGGAATGTGGCGCGGGATCCATCTTCCGATACCTGGCGGGGAAGCGGGACGATACGCACCATCGAACCGAAGGTGCGCTCGCGCATGTAGTAGCCCTCGTTCTCCTCTTTCTTCTCACCCTTGCGTTCACAGGTAATCCTGATTGCCTGGGGACTGGTCAGTTCAAGCGTGATATCCTTTTTTGAGATACCGGGGATCATGTCCGCGGTGACAATCACTTCGGTGTCATTCTCTGTCACATCCACATGAAGGGAAGACCGTGGTCCTGGCAGCATCTTGGCAGAGGAATCACCGTTTGCAGGCAGCAGCGCGAGCGGGCCGGTGTCGTGCATCTGCCGGGTCAGCGATTCCATGTAGTTTCTCATATCTTCCAGTTCATCGAAAAGCGATCGATAATACCATCGTACCATTGTTTCACCTCACATTTTTGCATCTGACAGTATCCGGAAACCGTATATGGATTCCGGTCAAGGGAGCGGGATTCTCCGGCAAATACCCGGCATCCCCTATTACGGGAGCGTATTTGCCAACATATTCCATTAAAGTATTCAGGGAATTCAAAATTTGAAACACAGGGTGAAAAATACCGGAAAACAAAATCCCGCGGCGCATCGAAGAGGCGCGTGATAACGATCTCATCGTCGCAGGTCTTTGTGGCAAAACTGCATCCGGCTGCCGGGGATTAGATCTGGTTGGCTACCTCATGCACCCGGCAGAGCCGGGGATTGTTCAGTAAATCCAGCACTTGGATCTTCAGGTCAACGAGATTTTCATACAACAAGAAATTGTTCACATCCATTCCTGCACAGGTCCAGAAGACCTCTGTCCCGTCCTGGTACTTTTTGCTGCTTGTAATCTGCTGCATCTTATTCATCCCGGGCTACTGCGCTGTTAGCCCATTACAAGAATTGTCCGGTATGAACCGTGATCTGATGTCGTTGTGTGCGATCCAACGGGTTCTCAGGAATCTCACAAGGGCACTCCGATAAAAGCCTCTTTCATCAGCGCTTCCTGATGTTTTGTCAGGTTTGAGGGAATCTTCACGATCACCTTTACCATGAGATCGCCCCGGTTGTCGGAATTCATGGACGGCATTCCCTGCCCCCGTAGCCGGAAGAGGGTATGGCTCTGCGTGCCGCGGGGAATCTTCAGGACAGCACTCCCGGTAAGGGTTGGAAGGGTGATCTCCCCTCCGAGCAGGGCGGTTGGAAGCCCGACAACGGCATTCGTGTTCAGGTCCGTACCCTGCCGTTCAAAACGTTCGTGCGGTTTTACATGCACGACAACATAGAGATCGCCCGGGGGCCCCCGGTTCTCCCCGGGCTCACCTTCCCCGGCAATTCTCAGGAACTGGCCATCCGCAACCCCACGTGGGATGGTAACATCGATCCTCCTGGTTTTCTGCTGTGCACCTTTCCCCTGGCAGGTTGTGCATGGTTTGCCGATCTGCTTCCCACTCCCGCCACATTCCGGGCACTGGACGATGTTCATCACCTGACGGGTTCCCATTCTCTGGGGGTGCCGGATCTCCCCGGTCCCCTTACAAGTGGGGCAATCCTTCAGGTAACCGGGCTCCGCCCCGGTCCCGTGACATGCCTCACAGTTGACATAATGCGGGATGGATACGGTATTTCTCGTACCATAGAACGCGTCGGAAAGGGTGATCGCGATATCATAACGGAGATCGGCGCCCGCCCTCTGTCTCGTTCTCCGCGATCCTACGGAAAACGCATCGAAGATATCCCCAAGGCCAAAGTCCCGGAAGAGGTCATCGTAACTGGGCGTCCGGTAACCGGTGGTGTCTCCGGGCTCGAACTCGGCGTGTCCTACCTGATCATACTGGGCCTTTTTCTGGGGATCGGAAAGAACCTGGTATGCTTCGTTGACTTCCTTGAATTTTTCTTCGGCTTCCTTACTGCCCTTGTTGAGGTCCGGGTGGTATTTCCGTGCAAGGTGCCGGAACGCCTTTTTCAGATCATCCGCTGATGCATCCCGTTTTACACCAAGTGTTTCATAGTAGTCGGCCTTTGTCATAGGTGCGGGAAAAAAGGGTTATTTCTCATCGTGAACTTTGAAATCGGCATCGACAACATTCTCGCCACCCGGTCCACCTGCATTCTCCCCGGGCTCACCGCCAGTGGAAGCCGCCTCCGGCCCGGCCTGCTGCTGTGCCTGCCGCTGGGCAGCCTGCTGGTAGGCAGCAGTGCCTGCCTCCCCAAGGACCCTGGTGAGTTTTTCCGTCTCAGTTTTTATCTGTGTGGTGTCTTTACCTTCCAGTGCTGCCCTGACGGCAGTGATGGCCCCGTTCAGCCGGTCAACCATATCCGGATTCAGCTTGTCGGCCAGATCGGCTTTTGTTTTTTCCGCAGTGTACACAAGAGAATCGGCGATATTGCGTGCCTCGACCTCTTCCTTACGGGCCTTGTCCTGCTCCTCGTACTGCTTGGCATCATCGACCATCTTCCTGACATCGCTATCGGCAAGTTTTGTCGAGGCGGTGATGGTCATCTTCTGCTCTTTGCCGGTGCCGATATCCTTTGCCGATACATTGAGGATACCGGATGCATCGATATCAAAGGTGACCTCAATCTGCGGCACGCCTCGCGGGGCCGGGGGCAGTCCGACAAGGTTGAACTGGCCAAGGCTCACATTATCGGAGGCCATGGGGCGTTCACCCTGGAGCACGTGGATAGTGACCGAGGTCTGCATGTCTGCAGCTGTTGAGAAGGTCTGGCTTTTCTTGGTCGGGATAGTGGTATTCCGGTCAATGAGTGCTGTACGCACACCCCCGAGGGTTTCAAGACCCAGGGTCAGGGGTGTGACATCAAGCAGCACCATGTCTGTAATCTCGCCGCCGAGAATTGCACCCTGGATCGCGGCGCCCATGGCAACGCATTCCATCGGGTCGATGCCCCGCTCCATCTTTTTGCCGACATGCTCCTCGATGAATTTCTGGATCACCGGCATACGGGTCGGCCCTCCGACCAGGATCACTTTCTGGATATCATTTTTCGTCAGTTTCGCATCTTTCAGCGCTGTTTCGAACGGGTTGAGGCAGCGCTTGATAATGGGTTCGATCAATTGCTCGAGTTTTGCCCGGCTCAGTTTCAGGGCCAGGTGTTTTGGGCCGGCCTGCGTTGCGGATACATAGGGCAGGTTGATCTCGGTCTCCATCACGGTAGAAAGTTCGATCTTTGCCTTTTCTGCTGCTTCCTTAACCCGGTTCACCGCCATCTTGTCGCTCCGGAGATCAATCCCTTCCGTCTTCTTGAACTCAGCGGCAATCCATTCGAAGATAGCATTGTCCATGTCCGTGCCGCCCAGCTGGGTATCGCCGGATGTGGCAAGAACGGTAAAGGTCCCTCCGCCAAATTCCATGATGGTTACATCAAGGGTCCCGCCGCCGAGATCGAAGACCAGGATCTTGTATTCGCCGCCACGGTCGAGACCGTAAGCCATTGAAGCTGCCGTAGGTTCATTGACAAGCCGGACGACATCGAGGCCGGCGATCTTCCCGGCATCCTTGGTGGCTGTCCGCTGGTTGTCGTTGAAATAGGCTGGGACCGTGATGACCGCTTTTGCAATCTTTTCTCCAAGAAACGCTTCCGCGTCCCGTTTGATCTTCTGCAGGAGGAAAGCCGAGATCTGCTGGGGCGTGTATTCCTTCCCGTAGATTTTGTAACTGTGATTTGTCCCAATCTTCCGTTTGGCTGCAGTCACGGTCCCATCCGGGTTGGTCACGGCCTGCCGCCGTGCAGGTTCCCCGACAAGCAGCTGCCCGTCAGAAGTAAACGCTACATACGAAGGGAACATCTTCCCGGCCACCGTTGCCCCTTCCGCGGAGGGGATGATCGTCGGTTTCCCGCCAACCATGACCGCAGCCTCGCTGTTCGAGGTCCCCAGGTCGATTCCGATAATTTTTTCCTTACCCATGGTTTGCACCTCCTTCTCCTTTCACCTGTTCAGCAATCTTTACTTTCGAGGGCCGGATCACCCGGGATTTCAACCGGTAACCTTTCCCGAGATCCTCAAGAACCGTACCTGTCTCCTTTTCGCACGGTTCCTTGCAGAGGGCCTCATGGGAACCGGGATCGAACTTTTTGCCAACGCATTCAATCGGTTCAAGCCCGTAATCAGACAGGACTTTTACCAGTTTTTTATAGACCATCTGCATACCCTCCCGGTTCTTCTCCTGCTCAATCGCGGGAAGCGCCCGTTCGAAATCATCAAGGATCACCAGGAGATCCGAAATCAGTTTCTCATTGGCAAGGGAGGTAAGCACATCTTTCTCTTTTGCATTCCATTTGCGGAAATTGTCAAAATCCGCCTGGAGATACTTCAGCTGATCGAGACGTTCCTCAGCCTGTCGGGTCTGTTTATCGAGTTCTTTTTTCAGTTCCACAATGTCCTTTGCCAGATCACTCCCGGTATATTCCCGTGGCGTTAAGGGCATCGTTAATCACACCTCGGATGGTTCCAGTAAAGCCGGATGAAATCACCATACATACGGGGGTCACAAGGGTCGCAGGAATTGAATGAACAGGGTGACCCATTGACGGGAATTTCTGCGGGAAATCCCTTCCGGGCGATACGTTCCTCTTTAAAATTGATACCCCGGATTTGCCGGGGAATTACCCCCGTTGTACATAAACCGGCTGAATGGTTCTCAACAGAAATCGGTCTCACCTGATCTGGGAATTGACAAGGCGATATAATAGGCTCTTTTGCAAAAACCAGAATTTGAAACAAAATTTGAAAGAACACCAGAATAATGCTAAAAAGGATCCACGTACCTGATGGGACATGGGATCAGGGTACCAGTTTTACCAGGCAGATTTCCAGAACGTCTTCTGAGAATTTCTTGTTGATAAAACGTGCTCCCTGTGGGATCTGGATGGATTTTTTAAGTATCGTTCCATCTACGGCTATGGATATGGTGAAGGTTGTTTTTTCAAGCTCGATCCGGATCTGTTCTTCTGCAACACCGGGAAGCCCGATGCTGATGTGAATATGCCTGCCATCCTCAGTCATGCGGACCGGCGGGTCGAATTCTGGATGGACTTTGGGATTATCATGTGGTTTCATCGTCATCAGGATCCTGTTCCGGGATTCATACATCACCGGATCGGATTCATGGGATTTTCATCGCATTCCACCAACAACCATCCCGTTACAGGCAGCCGGTCTCTTTTTGGCTCACTCATGGAGAAATGATGTGGATCGCCTTTTTCCCTTGAAGTCTCACCTGCTGCCAGGAGTATGGTTGTGACTAAGCGATTTTTGCGGGCGGGTTTAATCCAGCAGGCGTCGGGTATGTTTATATGACCCGGGCAACATTTTGTGCCGGTGGCCTGCCCGCATGGTTTTGGCGACAGGTGATAGATCACTCCTCATTATGGAATGGCATTTCCTGGATGTGGATGCATATGAGACCCACACATTATCCTATTCTTTGCTCCGCCAATATAGGTTGGCAGATATTGCAGGGGTTGTTTCACATTTTGTCACATCCGGTCTCCATTCCAGATTCGACAATAGGAGTCCGGACAGGATCGGTAGGCAGGAGACATCCCGGGGGATGTCAGGCATCATAACCGGAGATCCGGAAAAAATTATTTTTTTCCCGCCAACGGGATGGCAGCGACACTGTCACCGAGAATGTGCCGGAAAACAAACTTGAATTCGGCAAGCCGGTTATCGATATATTTCCTTCCGGCATCGGTCGGCGAATAGAGTTTTGACTTTCCTGAAGTCTTCATGACAAGATATCCCTTCTTTTCGAGATCATAGAGGAATGTATAAATCCTGGCTTGCGGGATGAGGACATTATACCGGTTGTGGATCTCATGGACAATATCATAGCCGGATATGGGCTTATCGAGGAGAGATAGCACCACCGGTTCTAAGGATTTTTTCACCACCTCATCGATGGTTGCCTGCGGAACTACCGTGACCGATTCGGAAGGGAATGAGCGGTTGGCAAAGGACAGGGTTGTTTCTTTCCCGGTGGATACGATGATCTTTGCAATACCGTCAGAGAGCTGTTTTATCTGGCGGTGATCGATGTCAGCTATGTTCATGGCAAGGATACCCGACAGTTGTACACCCTGGCTCTTTTTTGCAAGGATGAGATCTTTTACCGTGAGGATATCGGTGAATTCTTCTGTTTCGGAAAAATCAAAGAGCACATGGAGTGTGCCCTCCGATGAGTCATCGGGTAATGATGCGGTACACTTCTCAAGAATCCCGGGGAGGAGATATTCCTCACCTTTCTTTATCCGTCGCATGAAGAGGACTTTGTCCTGGATCTCCTGCAGGAAATATTTCTGCATAACGGAACGGTGATAGGCAAAAAAATTCCTCCCTCCGGTTTTTAAGCCCTCTTCAATGGCGAATTTGAATATCGGCTCTTTCAGTGTTGGATCGGCATACAGGAAGAGGACGATATCGGTAAAGATATCTTTCAAAAGGACGGTCTTGATTTCCGGAAGATCGATATATTCCGCTTCGGTCCCGTCATCATCCTCACTACAGGTCCTGCGCAATCCTTTCCCGGCAGTATCACGGACAGCATTCCGGAGTTCCTGTTCGGCAGTTTTCCTGAATAGGGCGACCTCGATGGCTGCCTTGATCTCCAGTTCATTGAAGGGTTTTACAATATAACCGTAAGGCCCGACCTGTTTTGCTTTCTCGATAATCGCATCGTCTGCATAGGAGGTGACAAAGACCACCGGGATTCCCAGTTCATCTCCGATAATCTTTGCCGCTTCAATGCCGTTTAACTTCCCCGGCATGACGATGTCCATCAGGATCAGGTCCGGGACGAGCCGGCGTGCCTTCCCGATCGCGTCCTCCCCGGATGCGGCCATGCCCGCAACCGTATATCCCATCGCATGCAGCCGCTCCTCGAGCTGCATACTGATGATCGCCTCATCATCAACTACAAGAATTTTCGACATTGTAATTATTACTCCGAACTGAGCGGGAAAGCAACATTCACTGCAGTTCCCGGTTCTGTACTCTCGATCTTCAGGGTTCCCCGCAACTGCTGTACCAGGTTCCGGATCAGTTTCAGTCCCAGACTTGTTGCCCGGTCGATATCGACATCGGTGGGAATACCGATGCCATCATCATGGACACGGATATGGATCATCCCCCCATCCAGCCATGCAGAGACCATGAGGACCCCGTCCCTGCGCCCATTGAAGGCATGTTTGAAGGAATTGGACAGGGCTTCATTGACCACGAGGGCACAGGGAATGGCCTGGTCAACCGGGAGGTTGAGCTCCTCAGCATCCACCTGACAGATAATCTCCGGGCCGGACCTCCCGTAGATGTTGGAGAGATCGGCCACCTGGTCACGGATCTGCCCCCCCATGTTGATCTTATCAACCTGTTTGCTCTCGTACAGCCGTGTGTGGATCTGTGCCATGGTCTTGATCTTCATCATCATGTCGGTCAGGATCTCGGTAGTGGCATTGTCCTTCGTCCGCATCCGTGTCATATCGAGCAGGCCCGTGATGATCTGGAGGTTGTTCTTGACCCGGTGGTGGATCTCCCGGATCAATATCTCCTTCTCCTGGAGGGAGGCGCGGAGTTTGTCCTCGGCACACCTGCGGTCGGTGACATCCCGGTAACTCAGGACCCTGCCGATGATAGCTGTATCCATCTTCTGGGGTTTTGAATACCGTTCAAAGATCCGGCCGTCTTTGAGTTCCAGCATGTCATAGGTCTCACGGTCCTTGGGAGGGAAACTTGCATCGCTGTCCTTAAACAAATCCGGGTTTTTTACAAGCGTTCTTAAGTATGCTGACATCCTGCGGTCATTACCGCTCTGAAGAAGCGCGTCAGGGATCTTCCACATGGATGCAAAATTCTGGTTATACCGGATAATCTTCCCGGCACGGTCCACAACATAGATCCCGTCAGCTGTTGATTCGATGGCGGCCTGCAATTCGGACAAGGTCTTTTTCACAAGCGACTCTGCCACCTTGCGCTGGGAGATCTCTTCCTTTAGCTGGGTATTGGACTGTACCAGTTCCAAAGTCCGCTCTTTCACCCGCTTCTCAAGAAGGTCATGCGCTTTCCGGAGCTCAATTTCGGCAGTCTTGCGTTCGGTGATGTCCCGGGCTGATGCAAAGACACCGATAACAATTCCGAACGTGTCCCGGTACACGGTTGCATTATAGAGGACCGGGGTCACATGCCCGTTCCTGTTCCGGATCTCCAGTGCATAATCCGTTATCGTGCCCTCGCGAAACGCATGGATGTAGCCGGCCTTTGCTTTCGCAGGTTCGGTAAAGTAGTTCGAGAAATCGGTCCCGATCAGTTCCCCACGCGAATATCCCGTAATACGGATCGTTGCTGCATTGACATCGCTGATGGTCCCGTCCGGCGCAATGGTGACGAGCGGGTCCAGGCTCGACTCAATAAGACTCCGGTTATATACATTGGCCTTTCCGATCGTATCCGCGATCATTTTCCGCTCGGAGATATCCCGTGCGATCGAAGATGCACCGATCAACACTCCATTACGGTCTTTGATCGGCGAGACCGTAAGAGAGACCTGAATCAACGACCCGTCTTTCCTCATACGGACTGTATCATGCTGGAAGACCGGTTCACCATTCCGGATACGATCCAGGATATATCCGGGATCATCATCGGCGCCGGGTGGCAGGAGCACCGAGACATGCTGACCGATCGCCTCGCTGGCAGAATACCCGTACATTTTTCCGGCACCGGCGTTCCAGCTCCTGATGACACCATCCAGGGATTTCCCGATGATGGCATCCTCGGAGTGCTCGACAATAGATGCAAGAGCTGCCCGTTCTTCCTCTGCTTTATTGCGCTCCGTGATGTCGATGCCCATCTCGAGGATCATGGAAGAACCGTCGGTATCGGTGAACGGGTAGTCGAAAATATCATAGTCCCTGCCGTTGGGGCCGGTCCAGAACCAGTGATGGGGCGCACCGGTTTTCATGACGGTATAGGTCTCACAGGTTTCGCAGGGTTCGCTCCGGCAAAAGAGTGAGTCGTAACATCGTTTCCTTTTCGGGTCCCCGAACGCTTCGCGGAAGTACCGGTTGACAAAGGGCATCCGGTAATCCTTGTCGAGAAGACAGACGTAGACCGGGAGCGTCTCGAGGACATCGTACAGCCGGTGCCGTTCAATACCGAGCGATTCGACTGCCGCTTTGAGTTCCAGCGTCCGTTTCCGTACCCGGGTCTCCAGTTCATCGTGGGCCTGAACAAGCAATTCTTCTGCGTTCACCCGCTCAGTAATATCCAGCCCCTGGGCGATGGTGGCGACAACCGCAATGCATTTTTCTTCGCAGATTGGGGCAGAATTCCACAGGATAATGCGATTATCCCCGTTTTTTCGGAGGATGGGGATTTCCACACCGGCCCATCGTTCTCCTTTGGTGGTCGATCGTATCTGGTCCATTGCGGTGCTGCGGTATTTTTCCGGGATCAGGATCTCCGGGGTCTGCCCGATAACTTCCTGCGCAGTCAGGCCGGTGAGCCGTTCGAAGGCATGATTAAACCGGAGTATTCTGCACTTGTGGTCCCAGATAACAATCGGGGCATGGGCATAGTCAAGCAGGTTCTCAAGGTACGGGTTAGGATCCATACGATGCAGTTTTGTTTCAATGCCACTCCCTTTTCTCATCTGCCAGTATCGCCACCCGTATTGCCGGGGAAAGGTATATGTATTGCAGCAACTGCAGGCCCCGGGCAGATACGATCAATAAAACACAATAATTAAAACATTTTTAAGGGTTTAAAAAGGGTAATGTTATATTACAAATTTTGCAACGACCGGTTGAGGGGTTATTTCTCACACCGATACGGTTTTTACTACGACAAAATTTACGCAAGGGTCCCGCACAACCGGAGTATTTAGCCGTTACAACAAGAGACTACGGAAGATCACCCAACAGCTGGATCTTGAAAATCAGGGTCCGGTCCCATTCTGCCGACAGCAGGTGATGGTAGAACGTGAACGTGTCCAGGGGAACCTCCCGGTCCATGGTTGGAATATCCCCCTGGGGGGTAAAGTACAGGCCATTGTCCGGGTAAAGCGGGGTAGCCTGGAAAAAGATATACCGGTTACCGTGTTTGCAGGGAATTTCGGGTCTGCCGTGAAAAGGTATTCCTCAAGCGATGAAACATCGAGATACAGACCCACGGGTTGTTTCGGTCCTTGTTCATTGATACATTCCAGAGAATCTGCGAGTTTGCACGATACCCGCACCAGACCTACATTTACACGAGCGCCGGCAAGTATGCTGGCAAGCTTATCGTGACCAATGCAGCAGGCACCGACAGGAAGTCAGGAGCGACTTCATCAATGTCAAGGGCAGTATGACCCCAACATCTACTTTGCCCGGCACTATGTCAAGAACAATGCAGGCACGGACAAGGACTGTCGCTTCATCTTTATCCTGCCGAAGTGGCTCGCCATGTGGTCTGGGAAGTAAGAAAAATCCTTTCCTCTTTTTTTAACCCGCAATGTCGTCATCTGCATGAATGTGTATGATATTTTTTCTGCACCGGTCTTTTTTCACCATCATTCCAAATTATTGAAAAGCCGGAAAAACAGAACCCTGAGATACATGGATACCGTTTGCGGTTACCGGAAAGCAACCTTTGCTGCCGGTTGTTTCTGGGATGTGGAAGCTGCCTTTTGTAAGGTCTGTGGGGTTATTGAAACGGTTGTGGGCTATACCGGGGGACAACTTGCGGATCCCAGCTACGAACAGGTTGAAAACGGCACTACGGGTCACGCTGAAGCGGTCGGAATTGTCTATGATCCCATGGTTGTCCCGTACGAGCAGTTGCTTGACATTTTCTGGGCAATGCACGATCCAACACAGGACATAGGACAGGGCGACTATACCGGATCCCAGTACCGTTCCGTGATCTTTTTCCACGATGATGAACAGGAAACTGCGGCATTGAGTTCCCGCGACCAGCTCGCGATATTAAAAAAATACGGCGGGCATCCCATTATAACGGAGATCCTCCCCGCACCTGCGTTCTGGCCAGCAGATGAATGCCACCAGCGATTCTATGAGAAATGCGGGCAGGGATACTGCACGAGCAGGAAGATCTGGGAGTAATAGTACCCAAATTTTGAGAAAACTGTATCAGGACCACGGGTGTATCCGGTTTTGCAGGATCCAGTATTCGGTTCCTGTTCAACCGTTGAACCGCGGAGTGCAACCATATTACCCGGCATATTTTACGAATATAAGTGCTGCTGGATATGACTACTTATCAGAGTGTTTTCATTCCCTAAAAAAGGGAGAGGAAAAACACTCGGTAGCCGCAATTTTTCCGTACAGGAAGCTGCGGGAGGGGGTTCACCGGATCGCTTTCCCTGGTGAGCCCCATTCCGCTGGCTGACATGCGGGAATGCGGATAATAAAAATCCCTTGGACCTCCACCCGGTAAAACCGCATTCTTGCGGGGAGCCGGAAATGGCAGAGCCGGAGATAATGACATGACCACACACCATACCAGCACAGATGAGACGAGACCCGGACATGCTGCACACCATGCCCGGGACTGGTCACCATGCGAAATGCAGGCATCCCCCCACCGGATGCCCGCAGGAGGATGGATCAGGGATATCGCAACGAGCGAGAACTGGCGCACGACAACGATTGTCCAGCGTCACCGTGACCGTGCAGCGAACCCTGCCTGTTAAAGAAAAACCCAAGTCTTGTACATCCCTACAACAGGAATACTGCAATCCACAACACATCCTGCCGGTACCCACCTGCCGGCAGCACTTTTTTTTAAATGGTATAAAAGACAGCAAACGCGTCGGCCAACCGTTATATCCCGCAATTGACCGGCTGGAAAAACTCGACAAGGATAATCTCGCAACCTGCCGGATATCCATCGTTACGAACCGTACTCGTATTGACAATATACTGGGATGCGGAGGATTCCCCACGGATATCCACCAGTTTTCCCTTGATGATCAGGCAGTCCCCGTTATTTACGTTCTTCACCCCGCTCTCAATCGCAGGATTAAGAAAAACGAGATGGTTGTTGCTGATGTGCTCGTCAATGTATTCTTCCGTCAGGCCGGCATACGTGGGCACATCGTAGCTGTATTCAAGCGTCCGGTCACCCATGGTAAAGGTGAAGTAATCAAGGTTATCATTCGAAAGAAGATCCCCGTTCACAACCGCGAGATCGAGCGGGATTATCCCATCCGGCATTGCAGCGGGATATTCGTGCCGCCCAACAACTTTCCCGGCCAGGGTATAGGCATGGTTCGATATGATGGTGAATTTCCAGTCACCCGAGGCCTTGCTATACTGCTGCGGGGCGGAGAGCGGCACCTGGAAAAAACCGCCATTATCGGGGAGACCGGAGGGTTCGTCAGCCGAAGTGCTGCTGCCGAAGAGGAAACTGTAACCGAGGAACCCGAAGATAACGATAACGATGAGGATCATTACCCATTTGAATAGCGTGCGGATACGGATCATGGGAAAAAATGGGATGGTTTTTAATAGTCCGGGTATTACCGGATCTTCGTCCCCGGTTCCACCGGCTTTTGCGGTGTAAGCAGCGAGGCCGCATCACCGGCTGCGAGGATCATGCCGTTGCTCTCGACACCAAAGATCTTTGCCGGTGCAAGGTTGGTGAGTACAATCACATTCTTGCCGACAAGGTCCTCAGGTTTATAGAACTGGGCGATGCCGCTCACGATCTGGCGGGTCTCGCCACCAATGTCGACCTGGAGTTTCAGGAGTTTGCTGGACTTCGGGATCGCTTCTGCCGCAAGGACAAGGCCGGTCTTCATCTCAACTTTTGCAAATTCTTCAATTGATATGGCGGGTGTCTTTTCCATCTTTTTATTCGCCTCCGCGACGCGTTTCTGGAGCAGGGCATCGAGTTCTTTTACCGTATCTTCTTCCATCCTGACAAAGAGGGGGGTGGGGGGATGGAGGCAGGACTCGGGCACCGGGTGCGTTGCATCGCTGACCGGGTGATTCGCCACGGCATCGAAGTAGCCGAGCTGCTTCCAGCAGCGCCAGGCCGCATCCGGCATCACCGGTTCGAGAAGGAGGGCCAGGGCTTTTACAATCTGGACACAATTCAGGATTACCTGGGCCGCTGCATCCCGGTCGGTCTTGATCAGTTTCCACGGGGCGTTGGTCTGGATGTAGGCATTGCCAAACGCAGCAAGCGCCATGGTTGCATCAACAGCACCCTTGAACTCGTAGTCCCGCATTAACAGGTCCACGTTTGCGAGGGTCTTCTCGATCTCGGTCGTGATTACCGGATCAACGGTACCTGCCGGGACGCCGTTGAATTCCTTCTGGGCAAAGAAGAGTGTACGGTACACGAAATTACCAAAAATGTTGACGATCTCGTTGTTGATCCGTTCACTAAAAACCTTCCACGAAAAGTTCAGTTCCTTGGTATGGCTCGTGTACGCGAGCAGATAATACCGGAGGTAATCGGCAGGAAGGCCCTTGTCGAGATAGTCATCGTTGGTCCAGACCACGTATCCCCGGGATTTTGAGAACTTGTGGTCGTCAACCTTGACCATCCCGCTTGCAACTACCGCGTGCGGAACACCATAACCTGCTCCTTTCAGGAGGGCAGGCCAGAAGATGCAATGATGGTAGATGATATCGCCGCCAATGAAATGGGTGACACGGTTCTCGCCGCACCAGTAACGCTTCCAGTCCGTATTGTTCGCCTTCGCCCATTCCTCAGTGAACGCAATATAGCCGATCGGGGCATCGACCCAGACATAGACCACGAGGTCGTCACGGCCCGGGAATTTAACACCCCATTCGAGCGTACGGGTGATGCACCAGTCGTGGAGTTCATCCTTGATCCAGCCGATAGCATAGTTCTTCGCATTGCTCGTGCCTCGGACGGTATCGAGATACGGGAGGAGGAAATCCTTGAACTCCGAGAGTTTGAAGAAATAATGTTCCTGGTCGCGGAACTCGGCCTTTGTACCGCAGACCTTACAGACCGGATCCTTGATCTCGCCGGGCTCTAAATGCTTGCCGCACCCCAGGTCGCACTCGTCGCCCCGGGCGGGCTTGCCGCAATGGGGGCAGATACCTTCAACGTACCGGTCGGGCAGAAACCGTTTACACTTCGTGCAGTATGCCTGCCGGACGATCTGTTTGTAGATGTAGCCGTTCTTTTCCAGCTCTTTCACGATCGACTGCGCCCGGTGGTGGGTGGCCGGGTCATCGGTCATACCGAACCGGTCGAAGTTCACACCCATCCGCTTGAAGGTCTCGTCGAAATGCTTGTGGTATTTCTCCGAGAGTGCCCGGGGTGTAGTGCCTGTCTCTTCGGCCGAGACTACAATCGGTGTACCGTGGTTGTCCGAACCGCAGACGAAGAGTACTTCTTCGCCTGCCCGCCGCATGTAGCGGACGTACATGTCGGCAGGGACGTACGTTCGCAGATGACCTAAGTGGCAGGGGCCGTTTGTGTACGGCAGCCCGCAGGTGACAAGCAGCGGTGGCGGATTCATCAGTACTTTTTAGATGCTTATGAGTAATAAGATCTGTAGATGGCAAAGCGGTTCAGGCTCTCAACGCGGGGATTCGGGGGGGAACCGGGCATTCCGGACCTGACTGTACTGGCAGCATGGATTACGGACCACAAGGGAAGGACGGCAGATATTGTCACGTACCGTCTCGACCGGTCGCTTGCACCCCAGATCGAAGCAGGGATCATGGCACCCTGTGCCGGCGGGAGGTTTTATGAAGAGCGCATTCTTTCTGCGATTTGCGGGGTCGATGACCGGATCGCAACGGGGGAACTCCACGCGGAGACGCACGATATCATCGAGGATGCTGCCGGGATCGTAGTGCAGAAGAGAGGGGCATGGTGTGCGATACCAGCCCCCCACGCGCTCGGGATCCGGGATAATTATTACGATGACGAAGCCGAATGGAACGATGCGATCAATGGCGTGTACCGTACGATTCTCCGGGAGATGCGGGATATCGGTGTTGACGGGCATGTGATGATCTGTGACCGGATCGATGATGCCGAACTCATTGCCCTCGCACACCCGAAGGTCTTCTTCTTCGAACCTGCCCCGGACCGGGAGAGACTTGCCCTTCTGCTGGAACGCCAGCCTCAGGTTGCAGTCCCGAAAAACCAGCTGCGGACGCTCATGAGTCTTACTGACGAATACACTATCCGTAAACTATTCATCATCGATCCAGACCCGCAGGCAATTGCCCTTGCCCGCACGCATCTCGACCCCGACCAGATCGTTGCCGGGGGATACAACACGGGGGATGGGGAAACCTACTGGAAGGATATCGTTGCTGCGGCAGAATGCGAACGGTGATCCCGGTAATGAATCCTGTCCGTTATCACGAGGAAATGATTGTGTGATTCCCTGCCGGGAACCATGACACTGACATAAAGGGGAGTATTTTCCGGGATCCCGGAACCCGGAAAAGCCGGTACGATCGCGGGATCATGCCGGATATCCGGGAGAAATGAACGATCCCGGTTCATCCAGGACCGGGCATTGCCCTGTCCGCCAGGGCTGCTACTGCCCGGAGTGCATAATCAATCTCTTCTTCCGTGGTGAACCCGGAAGGGCTGAACCGGATTGTCCCGTCCGGCACGCTGCCGATTGCGGCATGGATGAGCGGGGCGCAGTGGAGCCCGGTGCGGCAGATGATGCCATAACTTTTCAAAAGTACATAACCACAGTCCTCAACCGGCCAGTTCCGGATACGGAATGAGATGACAGGGACGCACCGGTCATGCCGGCCGGGATCCATGATCTGTACCCCGGGGATTTTTTCGAGCCCGGCTATCAGCCGCAAGGTGAGTGCCTGTTCGATCTGTCGGGATGCCTCACCATTTCCTTCATGCCATCGCAGTGCAGCAGCAAGCCCGGCAAATGCCGGTATATTGGGCGTGCCGGCTTCAAGCCGCATGGGCATATCCCCGGGATGGAATTCCAGATCGCTCCTGACACCGGTCCCACCCACAATAATCTGTTCAAGTTCGATGTCATGACATACATAGAGACCCCCGGTACCTGGCGGCCCAAAAAGAGCCTTGTGCCCGGTGAAGGCTACGAGATCAGCACCCAGCGATTCCGGGTGAACCGGTATATGACCGAGAGTCTGTGATGCATCAAGGAGAGTGACTGCACCCTGCTCATGCGCCCGGGCAAACAATGGTTGTACATCCTGGACCCTGCCGGTGACATTCGAGGCATGGCTGATCACGACAAGATCCGCTCCCCGCTCCAGCGCCTCATCAAAGGCATCAGTATCCAGCAGGCCACCGGGTCCGAGCCCGACAATACGAAGATCAAAACCATGTTTTCTCCTCAGGTGGGCCAGCGGCCGGAGAACTGAGTTGTGTTCGGTGACACTGGTAATCACCCCGGAACAGTTCTTCCAGTCCTGCCCGAGAATGGCAAGATTGAGGGCGTGGGTGGCATTGGAACAGAGGACTACCCGGCCGGGATCCCGTATCGAGAACATTGCCGCAAGACGCTGTCTGCATTCGGTCAGGGGATCAATGACAGGGTGCGAGTCGCACGACTGCCCCGATGCCCTGCCGGGATGTTCCGGCATCTCTGCAAGCATTGTACCGACAGCTTCTGCAACCCCCGGCGCCCGGGGCCAGGCTGTTGCTGCATTGTTCAGGTATACTGTACGCTCCTCCATGGCAGAACGTCACGCCCCCCGGTCTTTACGGTATTGCCGGTGGCGGGTAATTTTTCGGTTGGGAAATTTCATGACAGGCTCAATCGTACGTGGTCAATGTCAGGATTCATTGGTTCTTTCCGGATCAATGCCCGCCGGGATATGCCGTGAATGGACCTTTTTTTCCGGCAGGGAAATATCATAGTATTTCCTCAGGAATGAACGGACTCTTTCAGACTCGATCCAACCCTGGTCGATCCTGTTGAGGATCCGGTCAATCTCCTTTACCTGCAGGGTAATCTTCTCTTCCATCGCCGGGACCATCTGGCTGCTTTGCGCGAGAATAACCGTTAACGGGTTCCGTATTTCATCCCCCAGCATGGCAAACTGTGCAATATTCTTCTCAATCTGCTCCAGTGCGGTTTTCCGTTCATTTTCCATGTTGCGGCGTTCAGTGACATCGGTATCACATCCGCGGTATCCGGCGAACCGGCCCGTACTGTCGAATACCGGTGTCCCGCTCGTTTCAAGAATAATAATGCTGCCGTTTTTATGCACCGCGGGATTGATGAACCGGCTGAAGGGTTCGCACCTGCCGATTCCAGCAAATGTTATCTTCCGGAGTTCTTCACGGGAGGCCTCAGGGAACAGATCGTAATAATGCATCTTTCCAACAATTTCAACAGGTGTATACCCGAGGATCTGTTCGACAACGGCGCTGCAGTACGTGTAGGTGCCTTCCGTATCCATCTCCCAGATCCATTCGTTCGAGTTGTCCGCTACCTGGCGGAACCGCTCCTCGCTCTCGCGGATCGCCTGCTCGGCCTGGTTGCGCCGTGTCAGGTCAATATCCATGCAGAAGAGCTGGGGGGGCTTTCCTGCGATTTGGACAATCGCGTGGCCGGAGAACACCTCCACCCGGGATTTGTCTTTACGCATTAACCTGAGATCCGCAGAGGGTACCGGCTGGCATGATACGGCCATTTCTGCAATGGCATTTTTAACGCCCTCCTGCATCTCCTGCGGAATGATCAGATCAACCAGGTTTCTGCCAATGGCTTCATCCGCTGTGTAACCGTACAACCGTTCACTGGCCTTGTTCCAGTAAAATGTCGTGCCATCCAGGTAATATCCCTGCACGGCAAGACCGGGGACATAATCGATAAGATGACGGAACCGTTCCTCGCTCTCACGGAGTACATCTTCGGCCTGCCTGCGTTCCGTGATGTCTGTCATCATGGCAAACGAACCATCGAATGTGCCGTCCGTGGTCATCAGCGGAGTGACAGAAACCAGGAGCCAGCAGATGGAACCGTCCTTTTTGATGAAGCGGCGCTCGTAGTCCTCTTTTTTCCCCTCCAGACGGTTCTGCATCTTTCTCTGGATATCTTCCTGGTCATCGGGATGCATGGAACGGGTTATATGTTTCCCGATTACCCACTCAACGGGATATCCCAGGATATCTGCAATTTTCTGGTTGGCAAACGTGATATGGAAATTCCGGTCAACGGCGCAGATGCCCTCGTTGGCCGTCTCTATAAACCGGCGGTATTTTTCCTCGCTTTTCCTGAGGAGATCTGCTGCCTGAATCCGTTCAGTAATATTCTCATAAAAGATGATCACGCCACGAGTATTGTCAGGGAACCTCGTGGGAGTGGAAACTACCCGGAAGTACTGCCGGGGGCCATCACCCATGATGCAGATCTCACCGGCGGTCTCATTTCCCAGAAGCGACTCCCTGCACCATGCCTGGACAGAATCGTTTATAAGCAGGTCAGTATGCACTTCGTTGATCGGAGTACCGATAACGGATTCACGAGCCATCCCCAGGTAACAGAGAAATGCATCAGTGATTTGGACTATCTGGAGATCACGGTTGATGATGACCATGAGATTGGACGAGAACCGGATCAATGTCGAAACGGGCACGTGCTGTGAGAGGAAATATACTTTGGATTTGCCAAAAAGCTTAAACTCCACTTCTTCACGGGTAGTAAGAACATCAAGGTACTTGGCAACAGAATTCCGATTGATCTCAAGGGCTTCGGAGATTTCCCGGATATTCATTCCCCGGGAATTCTTCCTTAGGAATTCTTTGATCCTTGATGGTTCATTCGACAATTTTATCCTACTATGATGACTCTGGCGGGATTAAAAGGATCATCGTATTTTAAATTTATTATATAGGCAATATTTGCCAATTCCTTATTCACAATATCAGGATAATTGTATTTTTCAATGCCATGCATTATGGAATGGCGATAATTCTTTGCGATTTTGTTAAAAGGAACACAAAACAAAGAAAAAAATAGATCAATACCTTCAATCAGGCATTGGTTTTTCAGAGTACTATTCAGGAATAAAGGTGAGTGAAGTGGTTACACAAGTACAATCAAAAACTCAGGTAAACCAGGCAAGGACATCAACAGATATCCTGCATGAGATCAACGAAATCAAAGGTGTAAATGCTGTTGTCGTTGTCGGGCGGGACGGATTCGTGATTGAATCTATCGGCCACATGCCGAATTCAAATCTGGATGTTCTGGGTGCAGCAATTGCATCGGCAATCAACGGCATTTCAGAAATGGGTGCCGAACTTACAGTCGGGGATTTTACCGATCTTTTCGTGACTTATAAGGAAGCCATGATCATGTGTTTCCCGGTGGGGGACGCAATCTGTGGTATCGCGGGTGAGGATGCATCTGCACTCGGGATGATCCGGCACAAGACACACAAACTGATTCCGGAACTGGAACTGTACCTCTGATGAGATTTTTTAAAAACAGATCAACATCTAATGCGGACATGAAGGATCAACTATGACACTCGAACTGAAACATTCATTCGATGACAAGACGTATCGCCATTTTCTCAATGGATTCAATATTGTGCTCCATTGTCACCACTACATGTGCCTGACGACCAAACTGGCGGAAGACTTTAACGATATCGGGGGTACGAGAATCCTGACCGAGACAGCAGAGGATACCATACGGCCGATTTTCGATGAATATGCAAAGACCCATGCCATCGCTCCGGGTGATGCACGGTTGAAAATGGCCGCGGAATTTTACTCAGCCATGGGGCTTGGCAGGATGGATACGTCCGGCACTGCCAACGCAGGAAATGTCACCCTGCAAAAGTCCCATATCGACCAGGGATGGGTCAAGAAATGGGGCAATAATACCAAGCCGATCAACCATTTCACCCGGGGATACATTGCCGCAATGTTTGCAGCGGCTTTTGACAAGCCTGCCCGCAGTTACATGGTGACCGAGACCGAGGCAATCGTAACAGGAAAGCCGGCAAGTGCGTTTGCCATCGTAAAACAGTGAGGGAAGACACATGACTGTAATGCGTGATAAAGTAGTAAAGGACCTGGTAAATATTACCGTAACCCATGACCAGGACGGCCTGATCCCGAATTTCAATGTACTCGTCAACCAGCTCCCGACTTCGTTCTGGAATACCTTCGCAGAACGGATAATAGCAACATGTCCGGCAGACCGTAAACCTGCCCTGGAAGCTGCCCTCATCCAGTGCGCTTACGAATGCGGGTACCATACCGGCTACGGTATCATCACCTCACAGGAGTTCAAATCTGTCGTGATGCCGATGGTCACCGAAGGGCCAAAGGATGTTCTCAGGGGCGCGTTCGCCGTCTTTACCGCCTGGGGCTGGGCTAAGTCCGGCATCGTGCAGATTGTTGAGGGTGAGAAGATGACCATACGGGCAACGGATTACTATGAAGCCGATGACGCGAAGGGGAGCGATAAACATGCATACATGATCCGGGGGATCAGCACCGCTTTCTTCGAGCTGGCATATTCCGATCCATACCCGAATGGTATGGGCAAATTCCAGTGTGAACAGGTAAAAGGAATCGAATGCGGGGATCCGTTCGGTGAATTTATCGTGACTAAGAAATGATCCCCGCAACCCGCAGGTGAATTTTTGCGGATCCTGCGATGTGAACACTGCCAAAAACCCTGCATGCTGACGGTCCTGAACAATGCAGAATTCCTGCACGGCCCGGTAACGGGTGACTCAGCACCATGGCGGCAGATTAACACAAGTACAGCAAAACCTCCTGAGAAAACATCGTCACTCTAATTTTTTTTAAATAGTCCCACAACCCCCGGCGGCATACCGATGAATGTCATTTCTTCCCGTATCCTCGAAACATGTCTTGACGGGACAATGAATATCGAAATAACACTGGATCGTACAATGGACCGGAATTCCATCTGTCATCTCGCCAGTATGGGGAACCTGGAGTATTTTTCAGATTTCCCCCGCCCATTTTTCCGGATCACCCGCCCGGGAGCATTCATTATCAAGGGTGTCGAGGGTGCGGACACATTCGAAGTTTTCAAACTTGCAGCATCCACGGATGTGGCTAATGAGATCGCGGCCATCATCCGCAGGTTTTAATCAGAATTAATATGAGCAGTAAAAAATGGGGTTACGGTTCCTGCTGCTCATGGATGGCAGGGCACGGGTTAGTGGAATACAGGGCGTGATATCGGGGGGATCGAGAGCACATTATCGAAGGTTGACCGGAACCCGTCCGGGAAGATCACGGTCGTAACTGCCGGTGAAAAGTCCGGGTTGACAAGCGGGGCAAACCAGTAGTTGTTCATCACGGCCTGCGCTTTTTCAAAGGATACCGTAGGGGTGACGATGGTGTTTTTCCCGTTCCCTTCGTAAATCGTTGCAAATGACGGGACAAGGACCGTTGCAGAAGAACTGGTTGCTTTGGTCACCGTAACCGGTTTATCGGAATTGGAATCGAATGCTGACTTGAGTTCTTCGGCCGGATCAGCGATGCGCAGGAAGACTGCAGTCTGCTCCACGAACGTGAGTTCGTACTGCATGTCGATCTCTGCATCACCATTCGGAGCAAGAGTGATTGTCAGGGACTTGGCCACAAATGCCTGTGCCGGCATCACTGCACAGATGCAGAGTACGAGGCACAGCAGGATAAGGGGGGTCTGCTTCATAGGTGAATGGTTGCATATTCGTGATGCACTATTAAATATTATCTGGATGGTACGGGTTCAACCAATTCAAAAAAACGGTTTTTATTATTTTCCGCGGGTGGCAAGGAGTACCACGGCCCCCAGAAGACCAAGGATGATAACCGGGACCGGAACCGGGGACTGGGTTGTCGGCTCCGCGGTCGGCGGGGCGGTATTCAGCGTCACGTACACGTCCACGGTCTCGCCCGCTGCAGGCTGGCGGGGCACGGTGCCGCTGGTTGTCGTATAGCCAGTCTTTGAGACAGTGAATGCGGAAAAGGGAGTACCGGTCGTTGCTAACGGTACCGTTAAAACACCGTTCCGGATAACACCGGCATTTTCCGATCCGATCATGACAGAAGCACCTTCAACATTTGCATGGATCGCTATCCACCCGTGTTCGTTTCCCGGTGGTGCGGCTGATATCGTGGGCAGGGGGGTTGACGTGGGGGCTGCCGATACCGGACTGAGCGCGACATGGAAGGTGACGGTCCGGTCCTTTGCCGGGACCGCAGGCATCGTGCCGGTGGCGGTGACATACCCGCTCTTTTCTACGCGATACGTCTTGTACGGCGTTCCGGTGAGGTAGACCGGGACCGTGAGTGACCCGCCCGAGATGGCACCCTTGTACGAGGAATCGAAGTAAACGGAGGCACCGTTCACGTTGCAGGTGACCTGGTACCACCCGTTATCCCCGCCAATGAGGGTTGTGGAAGTTGTCGGCAGGGACGTCTGCGTTGTCGGGACCGGGTTGATGGTTGCATACAGGTCGATAACCTCACCGTCGGATGGCACGCGGGAGATGGAATCCGAGTACGTGACATACCCGCTCCTGCTCACGGAATACGTTGTATAGGGTGTCCCGCTGGTGGAGACTTCCTGCGTGAAGACCCCGCCGGATATCGTCCCTTTGGTTATTCCGTCAAACGCAACGGAAGCGCCGTCAACATTGCAGTGGATCGTGTACCAGCCCTTGCCGCTGCCGGCGGGTTTTGGCGTCAGGCTGACGGTGATCTCAAGGTTGGGCGACCCGCCCGGAACGTAATTGATGTCACCGGACGCATCGTAGTACCCGTCTTTTTTCACGGTATACGTGCTGGAATATGCCCCATTCTCGATATCCAGCAACCCACCCGAGATGGTACCTTTGTAGGTGTCAGCCAGGTAGACAGACGCCCCGTCGACATTGCAGTTGATCGTCAGCCAGCCCTCTCCACCCGGAGGGGCGGATGCCGTAATGGGCGCAACACAAAGGCAGACTACCAGGATTATCAGACCGTAACAGAGTTGTTTCATGGATTCATCCTCACATCATTTCCAACTGATGATATAAGAGTTGGTGTTTTTTGGAAAAATACACAAAGTAAAAATCTTAAAACTTAATCTTTTTCTATGAACGTCAGAAAACATGCATTAAAATTATAATTCCCCTCCTAATAACGCGAGTGTGATTGGAATTTCTTTTTGAGCATGTTCCAAATTCTGGATTAATAACATTGGAGGGTCTCTTGTTGAAAATTGTTCAAACTCTTCCATTCGAGAGTAAATTTTAAGCAATGATTTTACCGTTTCAGGTTTTAAAAGGTACAATTTATCTAAATTATTCCGTAGAAATGCATATTTGTGCCAAAAGCTCCACTTTCGTAGAAATTCATTAGAATGTTTTGCATCCGCTTCAGATGGTACGGGTTTTCCGCCACCAATAAAATCCGAATAGTAATTTTTAATTACCTCATCTAATCCGCCAGGATTATCTTCTTTTAGATTTTTTAATTCGCTTTCCAAAATCGTGCAATATCCTTTAATTAGGTTTTTCTGCTTCCACCATTCAATCAGAAAAGTAAAGACAAATCCAACAACGGCACCTAAAATTAGACTAACAATTGAAATTATCCAAGATTCCATGTGTTGTCAATAAGAGTAAGTCAATAAAAAATATATGGTCTAGTTGTTTTAAAACAAATGTGTCTGTCATAAAGTGATAATATTCAAAGTTTATTGCCCCATCACTTTCAACATTAAAATTCTACAATTATCTTACCAAGCCTCTTACACCATTCAATATTTTCTAATTTGGCGAATTGCTCATTGTCACCGCCAAAAATCATCCTCGTTTTAACGTTAGCATCCTATTCAGGAGACTTGTAACTGGACTTCAAATCCTGTCGAGTTTTTAGCATCGGTTCAAAAAAAAATGAGTGTCGAGGGTTGTTTTATTCACGATTACAGACCGAGCGGGACGGTTGGAATGCCCACTTCTTGGGGGGGCAGCCTGCGGCAGCCCCCCGTCCTCGCGTTGCGAGGGGACGCCCCCCAACCCCCAAAGGGGGAGACCGTTATCGCATGAGTGATGACGCTCCGCTGTGGGATGCCCCCGCCGCTGAGACCTCTTCCGATCAGCGATAACAACGTATCACGCTCTCTTAAAAAAGAATTTTATCAGGATTCGGGGATGACCGGTAATTGAAGCCGCCGCGGGGCGCCCTTCGGGGCGGCGGCAGTTATCCCTCAGGGGGCATGGGGGCATCAGCCCCCATCGTGGCGATAGAGGATTTCATCAGAGCAATTATTACAAAAAGGTTTTCCGGATTTTTTCCGGTTAAATTTTTTTTTTAAACTTCCGAAAACAAATCGTTCAGAGTTTTTCTGCCACCTTCACGAGTTCCTCAAAATGCCGGCTCTTCTTGAAAAGCCACCAGGTGAACCGCTCGATGACCGTGAAATTGAACGAACCGCCGGCTGCACCCGGGTGGCCGCCGCCGCCGAACTCCCGGGCAATGAGGTGGCTGATGGGCGGGACGGAACGGATCGAGAACTTTCCGTCCTTCCCGATAATCACCTCGATCTCGGTCTGCTTCTGGTCGCGGATGAAGTGCGCTGTCTCGCTCGGGTAGCCGTACATCGGGGCAAAAGCAATCCGGTATTTCGTACCGATGAAGGTGGCGTATTTCAGGCTCCGCTGCATCATACCCGTCATCTCTGCCTGGATCTCCGAATATTCCCGTTCGATATGTTCATCGGTGAAAACCCCGTTCACGAGACAGTCGCGGACATGGTCACGGTTCGCCTTCCGCTGGAGTACCTGCCCGAGAACGGCTGAACGGGGATCGGCATGTTTCCAGAGATCGTAATCGCAGACCACCCGTGCAACCTCAACAGCGACCGGGTTGTCCGGGAGGAGATCGCGGGCCACGATACCGGTACCGCAGACTGCCGTATCGACATGCAGGAGATCCACATCTTTGGTAATCTTCGCAATCTCGTCTTCGCGCCAGCGGTGGTGGTCCCGCCATTCCACTTTCCAGCCGTTCTTCCGCGCTTTTATCACAAGCGGTTCCGTGTCGCGGTGGTACCCGAGATCCGAGATGGAAAGCAGGTCGCCCTTTCCCTCGCAGGAGACTACCTGCGACAACAGCGAGGAAAATTTCCCAACCGAACTCCAGATGGTAAAAACACCGTCATTCCCGAACTTCATTCGATGAATGGCATCCGCACCAACCGCATCCAGATCATTGTGGGTCAGGTGGACAACCTTCGCGGTACGGCTTTTTACTGCACTGGCAAGGCCCGTATCATTATCAGCGGCATTCGGTGAGGGCATTGGTTAATACTGTCATCGCGGGGTATAAAAATAAACGGTCGGGGGGGGTATTTAGGGAGAGAAAACAGATCATTTATTAGTAACAAGTGACAAATACTGTAGTCCTGCCCTAGTAGCTCAGCTTGGGAGAGCGCTAGACTGAAGATCTAGTTGTCGCCTGTTCAAATCAGGCCTGGGGCACTTTTCTGTTTTCCTGTCACAGTTTATGCAAATATCCGCAGATAAAAAACATCAGGAATGCCAGCATAATTTCTTTGCAATAGTTAAAATGAACCAGATTTCTTCGGGCACTATGATACGGGCTTTCGAACGGTTCCCGCACAACAGCTATCGGTGGGTGGCATAATGGACTTCATGCTTGCCCTTGCCGCTATGGCACTCATCTCGATCCTGTTCCTGTATATAAGCCAGACATTCCGGCTCCCGAGCATTGTTGCATTCCTTGTTATCGGCATGCTCGCAGGACCGTATGGTTTTGGGATCATCACTGACCAGGAATCAATCGAGACTTTCGGAGAGATTGGGATCATGCTCCTGCTCTTTACCATCGGACTTGAGTTCTCGTTCGACAAGCTCCTCAAGTCATGGCGGATTGTTATCATCGGCGGTCTCATCCAGATCTGCACAACGATCGCCGCCATTACGTTTGTCGCGTATGCCCTCGGCATACCATTCAGCTCGGCACTTGTATTTGGATTCATCATATCGCTTTCCAGTACCGCGATCATCATGAAGATCCTGCAGGAGCGGCGCGAAGTGGATACATTCCAGGGGAGGACGCTCCTTGGGATCCTCATCTTTCAGGACCTTGCAATCATCCCGATGATCCTCATCACCCCCATCCTGATGGGCAGCGGCGGTCCCGACATGGATGCACTCCCGCTTGGCATGGCAAAGGTAGCAGGTATCATCGTAATCATAATCATCCTTGCCCGCTGGATCATCCCGGGGCTTTTATACCGGGTTGCTTTCCAGAAAAGCCGTGAACTTTTCTTCATCACGATTGCAGGGATCTGCATCATTGTTGCCTGGCTCACGAACCAGGCCGGGCTCTCATTCACGCTCGGCGCGTTTGTCGCCGGCCTGATTATCGGTGAGTCTGATTACAATATCGATGCGCTCAGCCACATCATCCCGTTCCGTGACATCTTCGCCGGGGTCTTCTTCCTCTCCATCGGCATGTTGCTCAACACGCGCAGCATCCTCGGCAATAGTTCACTCATTCTGATCACCAGTCTCATTGTTGTCCTCATCATCGGCATCAAGATCCTGACCGGCGCATTCGCATCCTCAATGCTCGGGATGCCGGCACGAATCTCAATCATTACCGGGTTTGCCCTCTGCCAGGTAGGGGAGTTCTCGTTCGTGCTGGCAAAAACCGGACTTGACTCCGGGTTCATTCCCGAACAGATCTACCAGATATTCCTTGCATCAGCGATCATCACGATGGCCATGACCCCGTTTTTTATGAATATCGCACCCAGGGCAGTGGATATTTTCTACCGGGTGACACCCCGGCACATTGAGCGTGATGCATTGTACAGTCATGATGGCCAGAACCCGGAACGAAAAATTGCAGATCATATTATTATCGCCGGCTATGGTATCACAGGCAAAAGCGTAGCGCGGGCAGCGGAGATTACCGGTATCCCGTATACGGTAATCGAGCTGAAACCTGATATAATCCAGAGGGAAAAGTCCGCGCGTCATCCGTTTTTCATCTTTGGTGATGCAGTCCAGGAAGAGGTGCTCGAACACGCGGGGATTTCCCGTGCCCGGACACTCGTAGTAGTTGTTTCCGAGCAGGAGGCGGTTCCCCGTATTGTCCACACGGCACGCCAGATGGCCCCTTCGATCTACATCATCGCCCGGACCCAGCATATCCGTAATGCACAATACCTGCTGGACCTTGGCGCCAACGAAGTTGTATCTGAGGAGTTCGAATCGGCAAAAGAGATCTTCACCCGTGCCCTCCGGAAATATTCCCTGCCAGAACCAGAGATTGGCAAGATTGTGACTAAACTCCAGGCTTGGGGGTATACAAAATTCACGAAAAACAGCGCGAAAGGGACGGTGATTTCTGGGATGGACACGATGCTTCTCTCGCTTCGTATCCATATGCTCAACGTGGAGCCGGGTTCTTTTGCGGACGGTATAACCATTGAAGAACTCAACCTGGATACCCGGTATGGCATCACAGACTTTGGCCTTCGCCGGGATAACGTGACAACGACCATGCTTGACAAAACGACCCGGCTTAAGGGTGGAGACAGCCTCCTGATCTTCTCAACAGACAAAACGGCTGATGAACTGTCCCGCTTGTTCTGCCATAAGACGGAAGAATAAACCGAGCCTCATGCGTTCGGGATGTGGGAAAACGGTTTTTTTCCGCCACGCACAGAGTAATTGACATCAGTTACCGGATCGCACCAGGCATGATGTCCCGGGGCAATGGCGAGCCAAAGGCTGAGCCAAATGAGGGACGGTCCGATCACCGTTTCATTGCCGGTTACGGACTACCGGAAAGAACATTATACGGGCAGCCACAATTGCAAATGTCCCCTGCATTGTCATAGAACTGAATCCTTATATCATAAGGCAGGAATGATCAACAATCACTCCAATTTCAGGTTCGGGATGCAATCCCCCATGCCGGATCCAATCGCGATGGAAATGATCGCCCAGGCATCACGTGGGATTATCCGGTCACACGAACTGCCGTATGCCGATAATCACGTTGCACTGAAAGGGGTGATCTGCCAGAGGAGGAGTTTCCACAGCTTCCCATTCCAGCCATAGAGTGCAGAGACATGAAACGTCCCTTTCCTTTTTTTGCCATCAACGGTTAGCTCTTCATAACACTGGTAGGTAAGGGTGGCATTGCCCGCCCCGACAGAGAAGAGTACCGGATCCTCAATGGTGAACGTGTGCAGCACCATCCGGGGGAAGAACCGGACGAGCAAATCGTCGCGGGTGAACCGCCCAAAATAATTGATCTCGAGGAAATCCGGAGCAAGCAGCGCTTCGAGTGCACGCCGGTCCCTCCGCAGCCATGCGTCGGCATGGGCATGTTCCAGGACAAGGAGCAGGTTCTTCAGCTGATCCGGATCGTTACGCGCAACCAGGTCAAGGGACGGTTTTTTTCCCGGCATATGATTTACCCTTCTTTTTCTCACTTATGAAAGTTCGCTTCAGGGAAAAATGCCATACCGTGCGGAAAAAGGTTGTAATGAGGCACGAGGGGGTTGTAACCTTCCCAACCCATACGGGTATCGAGGACGAATGAAAAATATCTATATCAGGAACCGTTCAAGACCCGCCTTCAGATCGGGAAGCGACGCGGGTTTCTGGAGGATCGCAATCCGTGGATCGTGCAATAGTGCAACCTTCTCCTCGGCTTCAGGTGCAGCGGTAAACAGGAGGACCGGAAGATCGCGGTTGCCAAATTCCCCCCGCAGTTTTTCCAAAAATTCCCACCCGTTGACAGGTGTCATCATGATATCGAGAAGTAAGAGATCAGGGGGATTGTTTTTCACCAGATCCAGAGCATCCCGGACATCTGACACAAGGACAGGTTCATACCCAATTTTTCTAAGGAGGATGTCCATCATGTCCAGGATCTGCTGGTCATCCTCTACGAGCATAATCTTACGCATCTGATTTCACCACCTTTGGCAGGTGCAGGGTAAACGTGCTGCCGCCATTGACAACACTCTCCACTGTGATGTCCCCGCCATGCAACTGGATTACTTTTTTCGCATTCGAGAGGGAGAGCCCGATGCGGTCATACTTCCGGGATAGTTTCGCAGCATCGGCCAGCTGGAACGGCTCGAAAATATTCTCGATTGATTCCGGGGGAATCCCGATCCCGTTGTCCCGGATCGATATGTGATGGAACTCATCCGTGGATCCCATGCGATAGAATACCTCTACATTCCGCGGAGGTTTTGAGTAGTTGATCGCGTTGGAGAGGAGCGAATCAAATACATTATAGATACGGTCGCGGTCTGCGGAAAGCATGATATCACCGGGGATAGTAACGCTGATATCTGCCTTGGTGAGATAGCCGCTGGTATCGATTACATCATGCACGAGCCGTTCGAGCGGGAATGCTGCCCTGCTCAACTGGAGTTTTCCGCTCTCAAGAACAGACAGTTCCAGCATCTGGTTAATGATCTGGCGCTCCCGATCCACGCTGACAAGACAGCGTTCAAGGATCTTTTTTGTATCGTCCGTGATCCCGAACCCATCCGGATCCGTGATGAGCATGTCGAGGTACCCGAGGATTGGCTGGAGGGGGGTACGGAGCTCGTGGGCAACCGTGATGATGATCCCCCGCCGCCGGTCATTGTCCAGTTGGATCTTCTCTTCGAGCCGGAGTTTCTCGGAGACATCCATCAGGTTGATCATGGTTGCCGGCTTGTTGGCATGGACAATCGGGTTTGTGAAAAGGATGGCAACCCGTATACCACCATCCTTTCGTATAAACCGGAACTTACCCTGACTGGCCACAGGTTTGCGGCTGATCCAGTGCTGGGCAAACTCGGAATACGTGTGCAAGTCCCGCGGGTCGAGGAAGCGGACCAGTTCTTTTCCGATAACCTCTGGTGCGCCATACCCGGAAAATTCCTCAAACGTCGGATTTGCATACAGAATTACCCCGTTCACAACGATGAGGATGCTTGTTGGGGAGTGCTCGGTCAGCTGCCGGTATTTCATCATGTTGTCGTTGTTGAGTTTCTCGGCAAGCTTGCGTGCATTGATATTAATCGCGGTACAGCTGACCGTGTGGTCATCAATCATGCTCCACGAGAGGTTTACCCAGCAGGCAGCTCCCCCGGCTGCAGCAAGCCGGGTCTCGAAATCGGTAGTCTCGCGATGTTTGTCAATGCGATCCAGGAACCGCTCTTTCTCCTGATCTATGAAAAACAGGTCTGTAAAAACAGAGGCAAGTATCTCCTGTTCGGAGTAGTTGAGCATGGCAGCGAATTTATCATTGGTCTGCCTGACGCTAAATCCTTCACGGTTGAAAAGGACGATGCCCAGCTGCGAGTGCTCAAAAACCGTGCGGTACCGGGCTTCACCGGACCGGATCTTCTCAATGAAGTATGCAATAACGATGGCAATAATCACAAAGAGGAGCGCTTCTGCCGTGACACCCAGCATTGCAACGGAATCGGGATAACTGTAGTAATACCCGACTGCCTGGTACACAACCCCGCAGACCGCGGCAACATAGATCCCTTTCCGGGGATAAAAGTAGGCGGCATAGACAATCGGGATGAAGAAGAGCTGGTAGTTGATGTACGGGATCGACCGCGAGAAGGCAATGGCAGAGATTAAAATACTGCAGATCGTAAACGAGAGGATGACGATGGAACGCACCAGATCCGTCTCGGAGATGGTATTCCTGCCAACCGTAAAAATCCTTCCACCCATACTATCTTCGTCATTGGGTGTTCTTGTTATTTTAAGATGCGCTCCCGCACTCACATACTGATAAAATCAGTGGGTTCATAACCTGTCGGGGCAAACACGGGTATGATATGCGACCGTATGTTGTTGTCAATGTTGCGATGAGCGCCGATGGAAAGATCTCCACACGGGAGCGCCGACAGGTTAAGATCTCCGGTTCGCAGGATTTTATACGGGTTGACCGGCTCAAGGCCGGCTCTGATGCGGTGATGGTCGGGATCGGAACAGTCCTTGCAGACGACCCCTCGCTGACGGTAAAGGCCGACGATTGCCGCAAACAACGGCGGGATCGGGGAGTTGACGAGCACCCGGTCCGGATCGTGGTTGACAGCAGAGCACGCATTCCACCCGATGCATCCATCCTCCACAAGGGAGCGGGGAAGCGGATTGTTGCCGTTTCAGCCCGGGCAGACAAACAGAGGGTTGCCGAACTGAAAAACCATGCAACGGTCATCGTAACCGGGGATGCCGAGGTAGACCTTACCGTGCTGATGGACGAACTCGGTACAATGGGCATCCAGCGGGTGATGGTTGAAGGAGGGGGGACGGTCATTGCCGGCCTGCTGACTGCCGGGCTCGTGGACGAGATCTACACATTTATCGGCAATATTATCGTCGGGGGAAAGGATGCCCCGACACTCGCTGACGGGCCCGGGTTCATCCAGGAGTCCGAGTTCTGCCGGCTCACGCTGATTGAGGCACGCAGAATAGAAGAGGGCATTCTCCTGCACTGGACCGTTAATAAAAAACAAGTAATGCAGGCTCGGGCATGAACAACATGTTTGTACTCGACCGATGAAAATTTACAGGAAAGTTCGCGATTTTAATGATATAATCCCCATTTAATCCATACGGGAAATAAGGCCGCCGAGAGGCGCTCTGCGGTGCGGCAGCAGGCATCGCAAGAGGGGGTGTCATCTCTGCGAAGCACGATTGCAATGAAGTTAAAATAAAGGCCCCGGGTTCTGGCAATCCCCATCTTTTTCCCCGGCTTCGCACCCCGTTTCCGGGCTCCATCACCCCAACACTCATCTTGCACGAGCGGGAACATTCTTGTACGTATCTCGCAGTCATCATCCTTGCAGCGGTCTTCCTGCTGATCGCGGTACGGCAGGTCGGCAGGTTCACCATCAGGATCTGGCAGGTCATGCTCGCGGGAGCTCTTGCGGTACTGCTGACCGGCCAGATTACCCTGCCGGATGCTCTCCGGGCCATCAATATTGATGTGATGGTCTTCCTGTTCGGCATGTTCGTGGTGGGCGAAGCAATGGTGGACAGCGGTTACCTCGCCTTTACCGCAAAGCGCCTGTTCTCGCGGGCGAAGAACCCGGACCAGCTCGTGCTCATCATCCTTTTTAGCATGGGCATTCTCTCCGCAATCCTGATGAATGATACCCTTGCCATTATCGGGACGCCGCTCGTACTCGCTCTTGCAGCGAAGTGGAAGATATCGCCAAAGCTCCTGCTGCTCTCGCTTGCAGTTGCCATAACGACCGGCAGCGTGATGAGTCCTATCGGGAATCCGCAGAACCTGCTCGTTGCGGTAAACTCCGGTATGGCATCTCCATTCCTTACCTTTGCAGTCTGGCTCATCGTCCCGACGCTCGCGAGCCTGGCCGCGGCGTTCATCGTGTTGCGGTTATTCTATCCCGGTGAATTTTCCGCCCGCACTGCAGAACCGGACACCGGGATTTCCTGTGACCGCTCCCTCTTCTTCCTGACAAAATGCTCGCTTGCGATCATCTTCGTGCTTGCAGCGGTGAAGATCATCACTTCGCTCACCGGTACCATGATACCCGTCTCGCTGCCCCTGATTGCACTCTGTGCCGCAGCACCGGTCCTCCTCTTCTCGCCACGTCGGTTCTCCATTCTTCGGGCCGTCGACTGGCCCACGCTCGTCTTCTTTGCCGCAATGTTCGTCCTCATGGAAAGTGTCTGGCAGTCCGGGTTCTTCCAGTCATTTGTCGACAGCAGCAGTATCTCATCGGTGCCGCTCATTCTCGGGACAAGTATCATCATCAGCCAGTTCATCTCGAACGTTCCCTTTGTCGCCCTCTTCCAGCCGATGATCATGCAGGCCGGTGGGACAACAGCACAGCTCATGGCGCTTGCTGCGGGAAGCACGCTTGCCGGCAACCTGACGATCCTTGGCGCTGCAAGTAATGTAATTATCATCCAGAACGCGGAGAAGAGCGGGGAGACTCTTACCTTCCTTGAGTTCGCCCGCGTGGGTGTGCCGCTGACGATCGTGCAGGTCGGGATTTACTGGGTGTGGCTGGGTGTGATGGGATAGCCGGGTTTTCCTTGTGACCCGGCCGGAAAATTTTTTTAAATATTGTGCCGAATTTTTTTCAGAGCGGAAAAGTTTTGAAATCGTTTTGGAATTGCAGCCGCGTGTCCGGAAAAGTATTACGGGAAAATTTTTGGAGACATGCTGGAGAATTTTTTTGGCGGAGAAAAATTTCTCAAGGAAAAAATGAGCGGTGCGGGTTGGTGAGCGAACTGGCATTCGGATTTGGAAATTTTTGTCGTAAGTAGGTAGCGCCGGAATCCGGCAAAGGGGCACACCTCCTTTTGGAGTACTTCCCAAAGGAGACCGGAAAATGCCCCGATCCCCCTGTTTTCCGGATTTTACAGGATAGTAAGTCAGAAATGCAGGACAGTAAGCGGTTTTTTGTGCGGATTTTTCATCGTTCTTCGTCGTAAAATACCGGATTTTTCATGGGAGAGTACAGGACAGTACGAAAGGGCAATAATTTTGGCCACAAGCAGGAATACGTTGCCAGTAAATTCAGCCCCCCGGAGGCCGATACAACCGTTTTCCGGATCTCCCGTCGGTACCGTCAGTATGATCCCGGGTAAAGGAGATACTCTTTCAGGATCCCGGGTCTCCGACGGTGGACTCGTTGTCCGGACCCCTCCCGACACTCCCAAATACGGGGAATTCAGCAAAAACGGTACAATATGGAGATTTTTGCGCCCGTTACGGATTCCGATTCACGTTTCTCACGCCGGTGGAAAAAATCCGGGTTAATACACGCTATTGGACGGAGGATCTTTTCTCAAACGGGCTGGGGTAGGCTGGATCGAAAGGAAGGGCGGTTTTGGGGATCCGGCTTACGTCGGCGAGTACTCACCCCCCGTC
>JALOBP010000166.1 GCA_023228295.1 Methanoregula sp. | reverse complement strand
AGGATCTGAAGAAATTGAAATTTGATAAGGCCGTAGCTACAAAAAAATCGAAAAAGGAAGAAGCCGAAGAAGAAGCCCCCGAGCCTGATGAAGACGCGCCCGCCGGCGAAGTGGAATCATTGGTTATTGGCGGAAACAAAGTCAACATCCAACGCTACAAAGGTCTCGGTGAAATGAACCCGGAACAACTTTGGGAAACGACCATGAATCCGGAAAAACGCATTATGAAAAAGGTCTCGGCCGAGGACGCCGAACTGGCCAATGAAACATTTGAAATTCTCATGGGCGACGAGGTCGAACCGCGCAAAAAGTTTATTCAGACATATGCGAAGACAGTGAGGAATCTGGATATATAATGAAGGAATTAAAAAAAATCGCCCCGTTCCCGGGGCGATTTTTAATTAACACGTCCCCTTGACAAACTTTCATATATAATGTATAGTATGGTCATACCGGCCTGAGGCCGTTTTTAAGTCCCCCAGTAGCAGATGCTCCGCATCGCTACGGGGCTTCGCTAAAAATTCACAGGATTAACTTTTTATAATATATCTTAACTTCATATGAGTAAGATTGTTAGTTATTTCAAGAACACTTGGAACGAAAGCAAAAAGATTACTTGGCCGACCAAAAAGCAGACACTGAATTACTCGGTGCTGGTTATTTGTTTGTCCATCGGATTCGCTTTGTACTTTGTGGCGCTGGATTATGTTTTCAACCTCGGGTTGGAGAATTTAATTTCACGCTAATCCGAATGATATGGCCAAACAAACACTAAATTTGGGACGCCGCTGGTATGTGCTTCATACTTACAGCGGATACGAAGAAAACGTCAAAAGCTCTCTGGAACAACGCGTTGAATCGTTTGACATGAAGGACAAAATCTTCGGCGTACTCGTGCCCAAAGAAAAAAGAATCAAAATCAAAAACGGCAAACGCGCGACCATCGAAGAAAAAATCTTCCCGGGTTATGTACTGGTGGAAATGATTGTGACTGATGACTCTTGGTATGTGGTACGCAACACTCCGAACGTGACCGGCTTTATCGGCTCGGGTACAACGCCGACTCCGATTGACGCCAAAGAAGTTGAAAGTTTGATGAAGCGCGTCACGGCTTCTGAGCCGCAACACACGATTGATTTGGAAGTCAACGACGTCATCCGCATCAGCGACGGTCCGTTCAAAAACTTTGAAGGCAAAGTCAGCGCGGTGGACCAGGAACGCGGAAAAATCAAAGTCATGGTTACCATGTTTGGACGCGAAACACCGGTGGAACTTGACGCTTTACAGGTAAAAAAGATATAATCATTCAACCTTGCCGCCCCGCATTTGCGGGGGCTTCTCGGCGGGTAATACTAATTAATAAATATGGCAAAAAAGGTTTTAACACAAATCAAATTGCAAATCATTGGCGGCGCCGCCAATCCGGCACCGCCGGTCGGTCCGGCTCTCGGCCAGCACGGCGTCAACATCGCCGGCTTCTGCAAAGAGTTCAACGACAAAACTCAAGATAAAAAAGGCGAAGTCGTGCCGGTGATTATCACCGTGTATGATGACAGAAGTTTCAGCTTTATCATGAAAGCCGCGCCGGTCGCGGACATGATCAAAAAAGTTCTCAAACTTCCGAAGGGCTCGGCCAAACCTTTGCAAGACAAGGTCGGCAAAATCACCAAAGCGCAAATCCGCGAAATCGCCGAAAGCAAGATTCAGGACATGAATACTACGAATATTGAATCAGCCATGAAAATGGTAGAGGGCACGGCGAAGAATATGGGTTTGACCGTTGAATAAAACATCTACTAAAAATCGCTTCGTTTTACGAGGCGATTTTTTGTTGACACATTTATTCTCATAAAGTAGGATACAAATGAACAATGCCGGCGTGGCATACTACAAGGAGAATCCCGATGCTGACAATGAAAAATTTTCCTTCATTGCGGATGGATGTCGGGGCGTATGCTGCCGTGGCAATGTTCGCGGCAGTGACAGCCGTAGGCGTAGTTGTTGACTTGGTTTCCACCGCCGTCAAACGAAGGCGGCTGTCATGACGTGGTGGGTAAGAGAACCCAACAAAAAAAAGCGCCTCATCCGAAACGCTCTTGTGGCGATATTCTGGGCGGGGATGTTCATTTTTCTCGCCCTCCATTCCTGCTCTTTGCGGTAAAAGGAGGTAAAAAATGGGAGCAAAAAAAGACGAGTATTATGCTCGGCTGGCAGAAGCGCGAAAACTGGGTAATTACGACGATCCTGTTCTCAAAGAGCTCCTTCAAGCCGCCACCGCCGAGGAACAAGCCGAACGCGAAGCGGACGAAGACGCATACTACGAAGGATTCAACTTCCTGGACGAATATCCGATTGGCCATCCGAGGTTGTGCGGTCTCGGCGGCTGCGTAGTCGGCGAAGAAGACAACTCGGAATGAGAAAGGTGGGTTATGAACAAAAAAGAAGATCTTTCCTTAAGACACTCTCCGCCCGGAGAGTGTCAAATATTTTTATCACTTGATAAACATCGCGTCACCAAATGAAAAAAATCTGTATTTGTTTTCTACCGCTTCCCGGTAGCAATCTAAAAGAAATTTTCTGTTACCAACAAAAGCCGAAACAAGCATAAGCAGGGTGGATTTTGGCAAATGAAAATTAGTGATGAGCGCGTCAACAATTTTAAATTTGTATCCCGGATAAATAAAAATATTTACTTCGCCGGAAAACGGATTAACTCCCCCGTCTTCTCGGGCAATGGCTTCCAGGGCGCGCACCGTGGTTGTACCGACCGCGATTACGCGGCGGCCATCGCTTTTCGCCCGATTAATCAACCCGGCGTTTTTGTCCGTGAGGTCAACCCACTCCTCGTGCATTTTATGTTCTTCTATTTTTTTTGTTTTCACCGGCTGAAAAGTCCCCAGTCCGACATGCAAAGTCACTTCGGCGAATTCCACGCCAAGTGATTTTATCTTTTCAATGAGTTCGTTGGTAAAATGAAAACCGGCGGTCGGCGCGGCCACCGA
>JALOBP010000165.1 GCA_023228295.1 Methanoregula sp. | reverse complement strand
TTCCGGTTGTTCGCCGGGAACGGTCCCCCGAGAAAATTCCAGGACCGGATAATTATCTCTTGATGCTGCGATCAGGACGTAACCGGCATAAGCACCGCCGACATCAACGTTGAACTGGTATGCAGATTTTCGGTCAAGCAGATCATAGTATATCGTGGATTTGTGCACTGAACCTGATTCCCATTCGGCATATGTCGGGGAGATTTTTGCAATTTCTTTGATATGAATATCGGCAATTTTTTGTGCAGTTGCCTGATCCATTTCATGATAACTATCCGCCGCACTCACGTACGGCACCAACACCGCCCCGGCCAGCATCAGTGCCAGCATGGCGATGGCTATCTTTCGTAGTTGCATTCTTCTTTCACTTCCTTTTGTAGTTTTTTCATACGCTTCGCTCGAAAGGCATGGGAAAACTTCATAGGATCAGAAGATAACAATCTCATGCCTACGGGCGGGATCGGGTTCAACGCAAACTTCGTCGCTTGGTGAACCCGTCTTTCTTCTTATACGGGACAACCTCCGGTTATCCACACTTGACGATTTATAATGATGATATATATATGTTTTATGTGACAATCGTTTACCAATCCAATATTGTGAAAATGATAGATTGAGTTTTGAACGATAACAGGTAAATAGAATCGATCGTTTTTTTATAAAAGAAAAATTCTTACGAGAGAGATAATGACCTGCGCGGGAGATCCTACAGATTTTTTATATTTCTTTTGATTTACATATTCTTTGGCCTGGTTCATACCGGCCGCGTGGCCCCGGAAAACAAACCGGCGACCCCGCTAAAAACCGCCCTCCTCCCCCATAATCTCCGGCCGCCCAACCCTCCGCTCAATGGAACCCTGCCCACTATAAGAAAGAAGATTGGTGACCCCCGGGCCGGGACAGTAAACCCGCACAACCCCTTAGCTACAGAAACTTCCCACCCCCAAACCCCCCTCCCCGCGAAATCCCGGTCCCGGCACCCATCTTCATCCCCCCTCAAAACCCACCACCCGGCCCAAACCCCCTTCGGCTGGCAATCATCGCCGGCCTCCTCCTCACCTTCCTCGTCTCGCTCGCCGCGTACCCGGTGCTCCCGGATCAAATCATCACCCACGGGAATGCCGCGGGTGTGCCGGACGGCACCATGGGAAAACCGGCAGGCATCGGCCTTGTCCCGTTCATCACGGTTGCTCTTGTGGCGCTGCTCCTGTTTCTTCCCCGGATCGATCCGCTCCGGAACAATTATGCCGCCTTCCGAGACTGGTACGACGGCTTCATCCTCGCGTTCGTGCTCTTCATGCTCGCGGTCCAGTGCCAGGTCGTCCCGGCCTGGCGGGACTTCAACGAAAAAGCGATTATATCATGACGCAGATACAATGGATCATCAGGAATCCGGATAGTGCCATGAAGCAGGTCACCACGATCAGCAATGCCGAACTCGATGAGATTATCCGCCGGATCGTAGAGGTTGCACAACCGGAACAGGTTCTCTTGTTTGGCTCCACCGCACGGGGAACGACCGGCCCGCACAGCGATCTCGATCTCCTCGTCATCAAGACCGGCAGGTATCATGCACGGAAAGTTGCCGGCCTGATCTACCAGCGGATGCGGGGGATTGCCCGGTCGATCGATCTCGTCATCGTAACACCGCAGCAGGTCAGGGATAACCGGGACTCCCCGTTCAGTGTCCTGTATCCGGCGCTGCGGGAAGGCAGGGTAATGTATGAGAGGAAAAAAGCGGTCGCCTGACAATCCGGCCGAATGGATAATCCGGGCAAAAAGCTCTCTTGCTCTTGCTGCTGCCGGAACCCCGGGTGTTCTCTAAGAAGACCTCTGATTCCAGGCACAGCAGGCTGCAGAAAAAGCACTCAAGGCAGTCTTCGTTTCCAGAAAAATCCCGTACCAGTACACCCATGACATCAATGCCCTCCTGTCCGGCCTTGAACTGCAGGGTGTTGAAATCCCGGTGCCGTTGTGGGATGCAGTCACACTCACATCTTATGCTTCCGATACCCGGTATCCGGGGACCGCAACGCCCGTGACAAAAGAAGAGTATACCGGGGCAGTCCGGCTTGCACGGGAAATCCTGGACTGGGCCGGGGAACTGGTGGGTTGAGCAGGTCCGTTTCAATTCGCTGTTTAGTAATACCGCAATACCGGAACCCGTTTCACTTCAGGATCGGGAAATCCCATCTGGCATAGCCTCATCCGGGTCCCCTTGTTCCGGACATACACTCTCGTGGCCTGCTCAAGCGGGAGCACCGGTGCAACCAGCTGGACTGAATGCGTGCCGTTCCGGGCAGCGCGGATCCAGCGGGCCCGGTCCCATGAAGGTTTGAAGATCATTTTCCTTTCAGCAGCAGTCACGGTATTCTGGTTCATGACTGCATTGAGCGCAATATGCCAGCTCTGAAAATCCATGAACGTCCCTTCGATCTTCTCAAACGAGAACAGTGCAAGGTTGGGGAATTGTCCTTTGTGCCGGTACAGGTTCCGGCGTTTTCCGCGGACAAAACTGCATCCCGTCCGGACCCGCCAGTTGTCATCATACCCGGTCATATGGAGTGCTGATTCATCCGTTCCCACAGAAAAGAAGAACGGATAGAAACCAATCTCGTGCTCAAGCCATTCGTACACCGGGCGGAAATCCCGGTAGGAAAACCTCCGGTCCGGCCACAGGGTCCGATACCGGACTTTGCCAGCCGGGATACAGTGATGAAACAGAAGGTCTTCTGATCGGATGCGTGTAGCCTGGATAGCCCGGTCACCGGATCAGGATATTGTATCAGGGAATTGAGTCTTTTCTGGTTGACAGGCAACGCGTCAAGCCGCAGCCGGCAGCACCGACCGGAAAACTCTCAACCGGACCCTGGCAGAAAAATCTCAATCGCGGACGCGACCCTGCCGGAAAACCTGAGCCGGATCAATCGGGCCCTGATTGAAAATTTTCCAGCCGCGATCATAATCGCGATTATTTTTTTAGATTCGGATTGATCGCATTGTATTTTAAAAA
>JALOBP010000086.1 GCA_023228295.1 Methanoregula sp. | reverse complement strand
ATCCCGACATACATGGTCACGCCATAACCGGTCATGGTCGCGGCCCGGAGATAGTCCTGAGACATCTGTTTCATGTCGCCAGTCACCATCAGGGTGCCAAAACCGCTGGCAGGATTGTGCTGGGTGCCTTCCCCGACAATCATACCCTGTGCGCCGCAGAGGAAGATGGGAACGCCGCTCCCGATCAGCCGCAGGGCCGGGTCGTTCGAGATCGGGTTGAGGACCCCGGCGCCCGAGTAGGAGACATTGCCTCCGCCCGGGAGCAGGGTGCCCATGTAGGTGTGCAGCGTCCGGTCGGTCAGGTTTGTTGCAGCATTGTAGCGCTGGTATGCGTTTCTCGGGTTGCACATGATCGCCTGGTTGAGGTTCTCGAGCAGCAGTTCGGTCTCGATCGTCCGCCGCGGGTAACAGTCCGTGCCGCGGGAGCTTGCACGGAGCTCCACGGATTTTCCTGCCACAAGGTCCTCGATGACATGAGCCCCGCCGTACTCCTCTTCAAGGGTGTCGGACTGCTGGGTGGCGCCGATGTAGGTGTCCACGGCGGCAAGCCCGCCATAGGCTTCGACATTATTGAGCCAGATCCGCTCCATCCGTATGGGGGGTTCGGCATGGCCGAAGTTGAGGAATGCCCCGGACGAGCACATGGCGCCAAAAGTACCGGTCGTGACAACGTCAACCTCTTTCAGCGCTCCCTTCTCCCCGAGCTCGGCAACGATCGCGGGCATCTCTTCGGCCGTGACCACGCGGGCGTTCCCGTCCCGGATGCGTTCATGGATCTGTTCAATTGTCTTGTGCATATTCTGATATTCCAATTAATGCATAATAAATGTAATCGTTATTACCTTTAGTAATAAATGCGATTTTAACCCCCGCCGACCATGATCCTGTATGGATGTGGATACCTTCATTGTGGAGATGGAGCAGCTCGCCCCTCCTGAACTTGCCGAGGAATTCGATGCCGGAAAGATCGGCCTGATCGTGGAAGGGAAGCGGACTCTCAAAACGATCTGCTGTGCCCTGGACGCAACGCCCGCGGTCGTGAAATCCGCGATCGCGCTGGATGCCGATATGCTCGTTGTCCACCACACCCCACTCTGGACCCCGGTCACGTATCTCACCGGGCCGACCGCGTCCCTGATGCGCGACATTCTTGCGGCTCACATGAACATCTATGTCATGCATACCAATTTCGACCGGGCCCGGTACGGGGTGAACGATTGCCTCTCCGACATGCTTTCCCTCACCAACACCGAACCCATGACCCTTGGACTGACCGGTGACTGTTCCCTTTCCGTGAAGGAGATTGCCCGCCGCGTTGGCGGCCCGGTCCGGGTCTGGGGGAAGATCAAAAAACCCCGGCGTCTTGCGATTGTTGGCGGGAGCGGGTTTGATCTCAGCTTCATGATGGAGGCAAAGGCACTGGGGGCGGATGCGTTCCTCTCTGCCGAGCTGAAACATTCCGTGTACCGCTCGGCCCCCCTTGCCTGTATCGAGGCCACTCATTATGCACTCGAAGCACCTGCCATGGAACGCCTTGCCCGGGACCGTGGCTGGAACTTCATCGCCGACCCGCCGGTCATTGCTGTTATCCCATGAGCGATCTCTGGCAGCGCCTGGCAGAAACCGGGGAACTTGACGGGAGCCTGCGGGCGGAGATTGAAGCAGCGTTCGGCCCCCGGGGAAAGAAGGCGCTTGTCGCAATCGATGCCGGCAAGATAAAAAAATACCATGATTTTTTTGTCGTGGAAGGCAGGACCGCTGATTATGTTGTGGACGATGACTTCTGCACCTGCAGCGATTTCATGTACCGCGGCCGGACCTGCTGGCACCTCATCGCGGTCAGGATCGCGATGGCAACCGGGAAGTTTACCGGTGTCGATGCATGGTACGTGGACCAGCTCAAATGATGGCTCCAGAACAATACACTAATTACCGTTCGTAATCAACTGTACAGACGATTGTGTGATCACCCATGCTCGAAGAGGAATACCAGCTCGATTATTTCAAGACACAGGGATTCACCCGGAAGATCTGTAAGGCATGCGGTTCAGCGTTCTGGACCCGCGATCCCACGCGCGAGATCTGCGGGGACGCTCCCTGCGAACCCTATACTTTCATCGGCAACCCGATCTTCCGCCCCCATACGCTCGACACGATGCGCGAGGCCTACCTCTCCTTTTTTGAGAAACAGGGGCACACGCGGATCGAACGGTACCCGGTCGTGGCACGCTGGCGGGACGATATCTACCTGACCATCGCCTCGATTGCGGATTTCCAGCCGTTCGTCACGAGCGGGGTCGTCCCCCCGCCGGCCAACCCGCTCACCATCTCCCAGCCATGCATCCGGCTCAATGATCTCGACTCGGTCGGGAAATCCGGCCGGCACCTCACCACGTTCGAGATGATGGCGCACCATGCGTTCAACACGCCAAACGAGGAGATCTACTGGAAGGACCGGACGGTTGAACTCTGCGACCAGTTTGTAGCGTCCATTGGCGGCGACATCACGAAGGTCACCTACAAGGAAAACCCATGGATTGGCGGCGGAAACGCTGGCCCGAGCGTGGAAGTCCTCATTGGCGGTCTCGAGATCGCAACACTGGTCTTCATGAGCCTTGGCCGGCAGAAGACTGAAGGGCAGGGCTACGATCTCAAGGGCGAGATGTACTACCCGATGAAACTCCGGATTGTCGACACCGGTTACGGGCTCGAACGCCTGGTCTGGGCCTCGAAAGGTTCACCCACCATCTACGACGCGGTATTCCCTGAGATGGTGAGCCGGGTCATGAGCGCTGCCGGCCTCAGCCATATGCTCGACAACCCGGACTATACCCGGATCCTTGCCCTGAATGCAAAATATGCCGGTCTCATGGACATCTCCGGCACCAACCTCTTCAACTTACGGAAGAAAGTGGCGGCGGCAATCGAGATCTCTCCCGACAAACTCGATAAGATGATAACCCCGGTCGAGAAGGTGTATGCGATAGTCGATCATACCCGCTGCCTTGCCTACATGCTGGGCGACTGCATCGTGCCGTCCAATGTCCGCGAGGGTTACCTTGCACGCCTCGTCATCCGCCGGACCCTCCGGATGATGACCGAGCTCAAAATCAAGGAACCTCTTGCCGATCTTATTGAAGAGCAGATTCGGATCATCGGCATGAACCGGTTCGAGCAGGACATCGGGGTCGTCCGCGAGATCGTTGACCGCGAGACCGAGAAGTACGCGGCCACGCTCGAACGCGGCACGAGGATTGTCCAGAAAGTAGCAAAAACCTACAAGGCCAAGAGCCAGCGCGTGCCGCTTGCCGAGATCATCACCCTCTACGATTCCCACGGCATCCAGCCCGAAATGGTCAGGGACATTGCCGCAAAGGAAGGTGCAGTCGTTGACCTGCCGGACAATTTCTACTCGGTTGTTGCCGACATGCACTCCGAGTCCAAGAAGGAGACGGCCGAGGAAGACAAGACCTCGAAATATGTGGCCAGGGTCCAGGGCCTCCCACCGACAAAGAAGCTCTACTACGAACAGCCGTCCGCAATCGAGTTCGAGGCAGTTGTCCTCGATGTTGTCGACAGTTATGCGGTGCTTGATCAGACCCTCTTTTACCCTGAAGGCGGCGGGCAGCCGGCCGATACCGGGACGCTTGTCAGTTCCGAAAGCATGATCCGCGTGGAAGGCGTTGTCAAAGTCGGCGAGGTCATCTTCCACCAGATCAGCGGTGGCATGATCGGCCGCGGCGACCGGGTGAAGGGGATGGTGGACGAGGAACGCCGCTTCTCGCTTATGCGCCACCACACTGCAACCCACGTCCTCCTCCATGCAACAAAGGAGATCCTCGGTGCACATATCCACCAGGCCGGGGCGCAGAAAGGGGCCGAGAGTTCCCGCGTGGATATCCGCCATTTCAAGCACATCACATCCGATGAACTCCACCGGATCGAGGTTGCAGCCAACCGGATGATCATGGCAAACCAGCCTGTCGAAATCGGGATCGAGGACCGGGGCAAGGCTGAACAGAAATACGGCTTCTCGTTATACCAGGGCGGTGTCCCGCCAGGAAAGGATATCCGGATCGTCAAGGTCGCCGGCGACATCGAAGCCTGCGCCGGCACACACTGCCGGAGCACGGGCGAGGTCGGGATGATCAAGATCATCCGCGTCGAGCACATCCAGGACGGTATCGAACGGATCGAGTTTGCTGCCGGCATTGCAGCAATCTATTACATGCAGCACCTTGAGGGAATTGTCACCACATCTGCCGACACGCTCTCCGTCCAGCACGAGAATTTACCGGCAACGGTCGAACGTTTCTTCACCGAGTGGAAAGATCAGCGGAAAGATATTGAACGCATGAGCGCAAAGCTCGTTGAACTTGAGGTGCAGGCAATTGTTGCAGAAACCATTGGCGGTATTCCGGTTGTGGTGCGGCGCATTGACCTGCCGGCAAAGGATCTCTCTGCAATTGCCGGCAGCGTTGCGGAGAAGGGCGGAGTTGCCCTGCTGGCTGGTGTCAGCGAATCGGTGCGTGTGGTCCTCGCATCCGGTGACCCGCGGGTGAATGCCGGTGAGATCATCGGCCAGGTCTGCGGCCTGCTGGGTGGCAAGGGAGGGGGCAAACCCACGCTTGCACAGGGCGGCGGACCGGAATCGGGCCAGTTGGACCTTGCCCTCAATGTCGGAAAAGAACGGATCATCTCTTCGATCAATGGCTGAAAATATTCTTGTGCTGGAACCGGGCGATGAAAGGGCGCAGAAGATAGCCAGGGCCATGTCCAGCCAGACAGCTAACGACATTCTCCAGCAGCTGGCAGACGGGCCTACCAGCCTCACGGATATTGCAGAGCGGCTCGCGCAGCCCATGAACACGGTCAAGTACCATGTCGAGAACCTGCTCGAAGCAGGCCTCATCTCAGTTGCGGAGACAAAGTACAGCGTCAAGGGACGCGAAGTCAAGCTATACTCGCTGACAAACCAGCTCCTGATCGTTGCCCCGCGCCAGTCACCGATCCGTTCGCTGATCCTGAAGTACGCATCGCTGTTTTGCATCCTTGCACTCTGCACGGTACTGATCTCAGCCCTTTCTCCGGCATTTGGCCCGGACATACTGTTCACCGGAAGTATACCGGGGGCGGAACCCCGGTTCGCCACGATGCATGACGGAAATATGGAGCGTTATGCAACGCAGGCTGTTGGCGTAGCAGCCGCATCGTCGAACTGGTCTGCAGGTTATGATGAAATGGGCAAAGGAATCCCGACGGTAAATGCTGCGGCCGATATTGCAAACGCAACACCTGGCCCGGCGCCGGTTGTCATACCGCAGGCACTTCCCCCGGTACCCTCTGACCTTCCGACTTATGCGGGAACAACGGGCATTGATCCGGCAATAGCCTTCTTCTTCGGGGGCGTGCTCGTTATTCTCATCCTCCTTTGCTACGAAGCATGGCTCTGGAAGAAGAAATAATCCTGTTTTTTCAAAAAAACGTTAACAGGCATTCATTTTTATCCTGCCAGATTTACACGAAATTTCCATTACGGTGCTTCCCTCCCAATTACGGGGGTCGCCACCGGGCAAATTTCCCCGGGTGGCAATGCGCCCATGCATGATACATAGAGTGGCGGCTGTTGAATGTGATCGGATATTCTGCAGTGCCAGGTTACAGGAACATATTAATGGAAAATTTTTGTTACGATATCCAATACAGTCGAGTTAGCGATGAGAAAACCGGAGAACATGAAAAAGGTCTGGTGGGCGCTCCCCTATGGACTGCTTCCCTCTTCCGGGGAAATTGGAGCACACACCCTTTTTTTTAAAATTACGATACTAAAAAAACGATTGTTGAAAAAAAAACGGATGCGGTTCTTCCGGCTTTGTAAAAATCCCTGATTACCGATGATCGCGTGTCAGTGGATAATACACGTTATCAGGTTTTTTTTCTGGAGCTCATTCCAGAATATTGACGGTACTACGCGAAAAAATGGTTTTTTACCTTCGCTGCATCAGCACAATGAACAGGCCGGCAAGACCGGCTGAACAGAGCACGGTCAGCGGAGAAAGTGGCGACTGGGTTGCAACAGGCCATGGAGTTGGTTCCGTTGTCGGAACGTTCGAAGTCTTGACAACCATGGCCGTGGTTGTCGGGATTACAGTAGTGGCCGATATTTTCGGGGCAACAACAGTAAAGGTAACTTTTCCGATGTAGCCATCAGCATCGCTGAAATCCACGTCATAGGTCCCGGCACTCGATACAGTCACTTTCTTGGTGAACTTCCCCGCACTGTTCTGGATATTATTGGTGGTAGCGATATACTGCGGCCCGAAGATCCTGCCATCCGGCCCGCGGACTTCAATCTGTACCCCACCAGACCCAAGGTCTTTAATCGATCCCTCGATCCGGAGAGCGTTTTTAAGTTCCTGGGTTATCGGCGACGTGATCTCAATCTCGTCTGAGCGATCGATGAGATTTATCATCTGCCAGGTAACAGAATCCGAGCTGGTGCGGCCATCATCGGAGCCAATGAACTGGATCTCAATCTTGTAACTTCCCCCGGGAAGACCCTGGGTATCGAAAAGCTTGTAAATGGTATTATGGTTCTCCTGAATAGTTACGGTCTGTTTGCTGATCAGGGTCGCCGTGTACTGGGTCTGATACAAAGCGAGGTCGAAGGTGGTGCCGGCCGGGAAATTACTATCAATTGCGCATTTCAGGGGGATGCCTGCCTGAATATCACTGACAGTGTCGGTCGATGGCTTTTCCGATGGGCATTTGACATAGAGCTGGTAGGCAGATGCAGTACCGGCAATACACATGAGACAGAGTACGAGCAGTAGGATCCTTTTCATACCAACAAAATCGCATTGCGGGTAATAATATCCTTTTGATACGTAAAAAAATAGAAACTGCTGTTTTTCCCTTTAGCACATACCTATGAAATTTTCCAGGAGACGAAGTCCGACAGCGCCGCTTTTCTCCGGGTGGAACTGGACGCCGCAGGTAGTACCCTTGGTAACCGCGGATGCAAACGGGCAGATGTACTGCGTTGAAGTGAGCGTGTACTCAGGTGTCGTGTCCGCATAGAATGAGTGGACGAAATAGACATAATCCTCAGTTCCAAACCCGGAAAAAAGCGGATGATCGCGATTCTCTATTGTAAGGGAGTTCCAGCCCATGTGCGGCACTTTGTAGCCCGGCACCCGCGGGAACTTCCTCACCAACCCGGGTATGAGCCCGAGTCCAGGGTGAAGCCCGTGCTCCTCGCTCATCTCCATGAGCATCTGCATACCAAGACAGATCCCGAGCAGGGGGACAGAATGGGCTGATCCGGTAACAGTTGCCCTGAGCGGACCGAGTTGTTCCATACCTTCAGAGAACGCCCCTACACCGGGCAGCACGAGACCGTCCGCGGCTGCGATCTCTGCAGCATCGCTGGTGATGATTGCCTGTGCGCCAGCCTTCTCAAGCCCGCGGATGACGCTCCGAAGGTTCCCGAGACCGTAATCAATAATGGCTATCTTCGTCATCTTTTCCCTCTTTACGGAGCCGCCAGCCCCCTTCAGTAATCCATGTTTCCGTAAGTCCCTGTGCTTCCTGCCACTGTCGGAGCCGCCCGGTCCAGTCCTGCCATAGATCCGGGTACTCCTCCTCGATCATGTGAATCAGTGCCATATCGCTGGACGGGCACATGAAGCATCCGATCCGGTCAAGGTGCCGCCCATAGAGGACGTTATAGGGCGCATGTTCCCGGAAGATGTAAAGCCAGACATGCAGCGCCGTCCAGTTATGGATTGGAGCTGCCGAGAGCTGGACCGTGACATTCCGGTTGCGCCAGACCCGTTCGCTCTGGGCACGGGCCGCGGACTCATACCGGCGCTGGCCGATAAAGGAAAGGCACTCGCCCCACTGTTCGCGGATGATATTTCCGACCGGTGTCAGCTTACAAACCCTGCAGCACCAGCGGGCGTTCACAGCGGGCGGCCCCTGCTGTGCAAAGGTCTCCCAGAACGTGGTGATGCCGTCAGTGCGGAGCACCTCAAGGCCGTACTTCTCCGCAACGGTATCGATATTTTCATAGGTTTCGGGGAATTCAAGGCCGGTGTCGGCAAAGAGCAGCGGGACATTTCCAACCGCCTTTGTGACAACAAGGAGCGTTGCGAGGCTGTCCTTGCCGCCTGAGTAGGATATATTGGGCTGGAGGCCCGGGTTCCGGTTTGCCACATCCATCACAAACTGGACTGCCTCCCCCTCCACCCGTACGAGCACATCGGCATTGGCCCGGACCGCATCGTCCCATGATGCGGCACCGGGCACAACCTGCGATGCGATGTTCCGCCGGGTCCGTACAATGGAACCCTTCTTCATCTCCCGGGCAGCAGCGGCATCCACCTTGGCCCGGCCCACACCAATGCAGGTACGGTCTGGAGCAAGGATGAAGACCTCATCGCCGGCCCGGACGTTCTCATCAATATGCACAACCCCCGGTGCGAGCACACTCATTCCCTGGTCACGGATGAACGGGACCGCGTCATCGCTTACCGTGATAAATCGTTTTGTAGGGGAGAACAGGTTGCAGGCTTCCGGGCGGGGGACCGGTTCCCAGCGGCGCTCGTGGGGGAAGTACCGTATGATCCCGGCAACCCCACCCCCGATGATTACCTCTTCCATGCGGTCATTGTCCGGAACTTTGTTGAGAAGCGCGATGTGGTCTTCCGGTATGAGCGGTGCGCCAAAATGATCCTTATAAATATGATTGATCAACGCGATATCCGCCGGAAATGCAGGGCGTGCATCGCCCGGGGGTGTGACTGGCACCTCGCGGGTTGCTGCACCGCAGGCGCACAGTTTTGAAAGGACCGGTGTGTGGCAGGTATCACACCAGCGGAGCAGGATCTTACCAAGATAGGTTGGACGCATCTGCTCCATGTATTCGTGCTGCGGGAATAAAAATAAAGAGGGAACTGGTCCGCAGGAGAGCGGCCCCATGGGGCGGGAGCATTGATAACCCTCTATCTTCAACTGTACTACGGGAACATATGATCGATCCGTGGTTTTTTGCCGCAATCTGTCTCGGGCTTCTGGCAGCATGCGCACTCGTTCGTGTAGTCCGGATACCGGTACTCTATGACCGCCTCGTAGCAGCAGCGGTAACGGTTACCCTGCTCGCAGTTACTGGCCTTGTCCTGAGTATTGCGCTCGGGAATATTTTTGTCCTTGATGTAACCATCATTATCGTCCTTTTCGGGTATGCAGTGGTGGTTGCGTCCGGCATACATGCAAAGGAGGCGATCGCATGAGTGTCATGGTTGCAGACATCCTTATTTATCTGCTCCTGCTCGCGGGCGCAGCTTTTGGGGGGATTGCATTGATGGGACTCTTGATCTTTCCGGATCTCCACAGCCGGTTGTACACGGCACTGCGGGCATGTCTCATCTGCATGGCGGCAGTGGCAGGTGCCGCGATTACCTACGTCATGGCGCTGGGCAGCACTGGTGGGGAAATGTATGCAGTATTTGGTTTTCATGTCCTCATTCTTACCGGCATAGCCATTGCAGGCATCCTGCTTATTGACCGGCAGGTTCTCGATAAGACCCGTGCCATGGCATATTGCGGCGAGCCAGATAAGAAAAAACCGGAACAGGAAACCACGAAATCCTGACCGGGTAAAAACCTTTTTTTTTTAAAAAAAAAAACTTACTGCGTCCCGTCTTTCTTCGCACTGACAAAAATATTGTACGCCAGTTGGGGTACTCTTTTCTCTACGAACGGCTCGACCCTGGTTGCAATGTCAAAGATCGGATCGATCATGTCGATGTGGGCAAACGAACACCATTTCACGTTGACCTCCGAGAACCCGGCACCCTCAAAGAGTCCCTGCATCTCTTTCTCGTCGTAATAGTGCTCGCCGAAATCCTTCATGACCACATGCTTGATCTTGATCTTCTCGCCAATCTTATACAGGGAGGGAATGCCCCTTGTTATCAGTTTCTTGCCAAGGGTGCAGAGTGCCACCTGTCCCCCGGGTTGAAGCACCCGGTACACCTCGCTCAGCATTGCCTGCGGATCTTTGACATAACTGAAGACCAGCACGCTTGAGATCGCATTGAATGAACTGTCCTCAAAGGGCAGTTTCTCACCCGTTCCGACAACAAAATCGCAGTTCTCGCACCGGTGCCGTGCACGGGCAACCATATTCCCGCTGATATCAAGACCTGTCGCGGATCCTCCGTTACGAATATATTTCTCGACAAAAAGGCCGGTCCCGCATCCGATATCAAGCAGAGCACCACCAGTGGGAAGCGCCTTTAAAAGATGGCTGGAGAGGTGCGTATGGTATTTTTTCCCCCGGTGGTGATCGTAATGGGTGTCGTAAGTGTCAGCAACCGTATCGTAATGCTTGCGTATCTTCTCTGTTTTGGTGGTACTCATGATGAAAAAACCTCCCGTATCCCGGCAGTCAGTGCGCCGATCTGGATATATTCGTTGTTGGCATGAAGCATACGGAACTCGGCATCGGCAAGTGCGATCGCGAGAGCCGGATGGTTGAACTCGCGTTTCGTTGCAGACCGGATCTCCGCAAGTACTTCGCTTCCCGACAGCCCATAATCAATCATCAGTGCTTCAAACCTCCTGATGGCGCTTCGGGAATCCCCGCTTCTCAAAGATGCAAGGGCGCCTGCTGCAACAGTTGCAGTCTCGGACTGGGAAATCTCGAAGAGATCCGTGCACCTGCCCGTTTCCATGGCACCCTGCAGGAGCAGGACTGCGCGACGGAGGTCGCCGGCTGAAGCCTGCACGATCAGTTCGAGGTCATCGTCCGGGCAGGAATGAGGACTGGATTGCTCGGCCTCCCTGATTGCATGGAGGCGGTCGAGTATCGCATCAGTACCTACCGGAGCAAAGAAGAGCGGGAGACAACGGGAGCGGATAGCGGGCAGGAGTGCGCTGGGATTGGTAGTCGAGAAGATAAACCGGCAGGTGCCACTTGTCCGTTCCATGATGCGGCGCAGTCCCTGCTGTGCGTCGCGGGTGAGTGTGTGTGCATCCTCAAAAACCATCAGTTTGTATTCGGCATTCAGGGGTTTTAATGAAGCATACCACTTGATAATGTGTTTGAAGTTGTTGATGAGGGACATATTCTTCTGGAAAAGATGGACATATCGTTCGTCCTGTTCGAGCAGTGCCTTACCCTGCAAGAACAGGTCTGCAGTCTGGAATATCGTGGTGTTCAGTTCCCAGTTCTCGCCATAAAGTTCCTGGGCAAAACACTCAATTGCGACGCTCTTTCCGGTTCCATGGGGCCCGGAGAGGATAAGATGCGGGCAGGTTCTGGATTCTGCAAACGATGAAAGGTGCCGGATAACCGCATCCTGGCCGACGATGTCGTTCAGGGCGTTTGGCCGGTATTTTTCAATCCAGAACATGCTGTAAGCCTCGTTGTCATCTCACATATTGCCTCTGCCAAAAGATAATGATTGTCAAGGCGGGAAATCAGGCATGCGCAATCATCAGTATCCAGTTCCTGCGAAGCCCGGGTGATCTCCGGGACTGCCCGGGTGAGTTCGTCAACAATAGTGAGAGAAGCCGCGCGGGCGGTCCGGGAGAGGGGGTTCAGGTCGATCGCGATGATCGTCTTTCCCATCTTAACAAGTGCTTCGCACCGGTCACCATCTTCCAGCGGGATAAGGATAACATCGGCAGCATACATACCTTCGCGCCTGCACCATGCACGGTCATGGGAGAGCGGCAGGAGCCGCTCTGCAGGGCCGGAGAAGACATCAGCTCCCGCATTTGTAAGCAGGTCTTCGATGAGCTGGATCCGCTCTTCTGTGCGGTGGAAAAGATTCACTTCAACAAGGGCACCGGTTGCTTTTTGCAATGCTGCGATTTCCGTTGCAGCGATGGCAGCGGTGTTGCCATTAACTGAAATAACCGGGTGGCGGGCCGAGAGGAGCAGGGCTGCGGCCGTCCGCTCGGCACGAAGTGCACTCATCGTGGTCCGCTCGCCGAGAAGATAATCAAATGCCTCGCCCCGGCCATGTGCCGTAAGCCCTTCCATGGCAACGACACCTTTGCGGGCTGCATCTGCAAGTCGCTCCCGGGTCACCAGCGAGTGGTACCTTGGATGGTCTATGGGGATCATACATCCCCCCCGACAATGCGTGCACCGGTCTCCGCCATTTCGCAGCGATAGACATGGCCGAACGGCCGGAGCACCGCATGTGCCTTTGCTCCATAAGCAAACACGCCGTTCCCCAGCATGGTCATGCTGGCAGATACTCCCTCCGCAGCACAAGCCCGGAGCACACGATCTACCTCCGAGGTAACAAGCCCGCTCTTTCGGGCAAACATCCGGGATGCTGCGAAGAATTCATCAGCTGTCGCGGGTTCGGCAGGAGGAAAAGCGCGTGCCACGCGGTCCATCTGTGCGGGTGAACTGAGCACCGCGGGTGTATGGATTGGCCCGAATGAGACCGCATAGATTGCCCCGGGCAGATCGTTATACCTCCGGATCTCCCCGTCAATCCCCGCTCCGCTCCGAACAACACGCCCGCCATCCTGGCAGGCAGACACATCGCCAAGTCCTGTCCGGTGTTCCACTTCAGTTTCGTGAGCAATACATGCAATCTCATGAGGATCCATGCCGAGATCCGCAAGACGGTTCGCCGCAGTAAGGGTTGCGAGAAGTGCGGCAGCCGAGAGGCCAAAGCCGGCTCCCACAGGAAGATGGCATTCCGTGACAATTGCCATATCAACACCGAGTCTTCGGAGGGCTGATTCTATAGGAGGGGAGCGATCCGCATACTGCCGTATCCTGTTCACGCGGGTTATCTGCCGGATGCTTACTGAAGTCCGGCGTGCAGCGGTGACGCTCACGACAACCCCCGGGTTAATAACAATCCCGGCGCCGATACTTCCATTATCTCCCGGTTTTGGACCGGTAACGCGTTTGAAATACCCGGATATATGGCCGGGACAGCATGCGGTGACGCTCATGGCATGATCCTTTTAGAAAACGGCTGATGTGTGTATACCGGTTATCGCTCTTCCCATAAAGCATTACAACTGTATGCCGAATGGAAGAAGGCAGGTAAAAATTAATCCTGTTCACTACTGACCTGCAAATCACGGAGAATACGCCGGATATGACCGATGTTGATTGTTCGAGTGGTCAGGAGGCAGAGGTGGTATTCGGCATATGGTGCAACAATCACATTGCCTTCAGGTATCTGGAGGGTCATGTGAACAAAAGATCCCCATGTGAGATGCGGGGTGATCTTACTTGTTGTTGTCAGCATGTTCCGGGCAATCTTGAGGAGCGGCTCAATTTCGACATCCCCCATAAGGAGAATATTCCGCTTGTCGTTAAAGACGGATATGGCGACAATTCCGTTAAGTTTTTTGATCTGGCCGATGATCCTGATCGCATCCTCGTCGAGAACCACTGGTGCCGGGGGGATGACCGGGGATGGCACAGCACTCGTAGGTGACGCAAATACCGGCTGGGGGGGTATGACCGGAGGAGCTGGAGGAACATTCCTTACAGCAGGTTTCTCTTCTCTTGGTTTTGGAGCAGCCG
>JALOBP010000085.1 GCA_023228295.1 Methanoregula sp. | reverse complement strand
GTGTTGCTGCAGCAGCGATCTACATCGCCTCCATCCTGGGAGGGGAGCGGCGCACCCAGCGCGAAGTAGCGGAAGTTGCGGGCGTGACCGAGGTCACGATACGGAACAGGTACAAGGAACTGGCAGAAAAACTGGATATCGAGATCATTCTCTGATCCCGTTTTTTTTAAAATTTTCATTCGCCGATTCTTACGACTGCCGGATGATGTGTTCAGACCCGGTAAGAAAGGCGAAACGATCACCGGAAACTGCCCCGCGGGTAAAATCCTCCTGTGGGCATACCGTTCCCCGGTAATGCAGGGGAACCGGAAAATTTTTTTCTTAAACCGTGCAGCAGCACATCGTACCATGAAGAGCCATGGAATTGCATCCAGCCCCGGTAAAAGCGCAAAAATTTATTTTTGGGGATTACCGGTTATGCCAGGCCATTTTCAGCAGGAACCGACGGGGAATACTTCTCCTTTATCAGCACGGCAACATACGGCAGTACGAGCACCAGCGCTACACATCCGAATGCCAGGAACATGTTGTTGCACGTTGCAACAATAGCAATGACGGGTATGATAGCAAGCGAGGATGTAAACTGGCCAAGGTTTAAGGATACTGAGAAACCGCCCATTGCCCGCCCGAGAAACTGTTGCGGCGTGATCGCAGCAATCCAGGAAAGAACAGTCGGCATCAGGAGACCCTCGCCGATACCGACAAATATCACACCGAGCCCGACCATGACAAGCGACGTGGCAAGCCCGAGACTGCACAAGCCGATCCCAAAAGAGAGTAGGGTAATGGTCAGGATCGTGTACCGGTGGTATCTCCATGCAATTCTCCCGTAAAGTACGCCCATGAGTGCTGATGCACAGCCCCCGATTCCCAGGAATATCCCCGCAGTAAGCGCAGTGTTCTCGCCTATGATCCGTGCTGTATCCATAGCTGCAATCAGGTAGGGGAACTGTGTCGGCATGAGGAAGAACAGCAGGTTACCCGCGAACAGGGTGATATATGCCAGGATGAGGGGGGTGACCGGGAAAACTTCCTTTGGTGCAATTGTTTCATCGGGGGCGGTCCCGGTATCACCGGGTGCTGCCTTCGACGGCCCGGCGTTGATGCAGGCAGGCTCTTTCATGGTGAGAAGAATCCCAAAGAAGATTATGACGCCGATGAGGTAGATCAGGAACGCCGAATGCCAGGAGATACCTGCAAGAAGACCACCGCTGGTCTCAAGGATCAATACGCCGATACCCATTGCAGCTGCCTGGTAACCGAGTACCCTGGCACGGGTAACTCCTTCATAATAACAGACAATCAGGGTAGATGTCGTGCAGATAATACCGGCGATGCCAATCCCAAGGATGAACCTGCCGGCCAATATTGCGGGGATTGTGGTGAGATAATACCCGGAGCTTCCTGCAATGGTGAAGATGGCTACGGAAGCGGCAAGGACCCTGATCCTGCCAATCCTGTCCGAAAGAATGCCGATGAAAAAGCCCGTGATAGCAATAGCAAGTGCAGGAAGGGTGACTATCAGGGAGATGGTTGCAGATGGTACATCAGGAAATGCTTCGCTGATTAAGGGCAGAGCTGGGGCAACTGCTGCTCCACCCATGAGAATCATCATGGCTGCAAGCATGAGAAAGAGAAATGTCAATTTTGTAGGTTTGAACCGGCTGGAAATCATGTGTCTACCATAATCGGCAGAACCAAACTATTAAGGAAATGCTCCTGAAGTTAGTAGCTGACGTTATGATTGATGAATCGTTGCTTGTACAGCTCAACGGGATCGGGATGAGCGAATATGAGGCGAAGGTGTACGTGAGCCTCTCGGCGCTACGCGTGGCAAGTGCCCGTGAAATTCACGAGCAGACGAAGATCCCCCGGGGCAGGATCTATGAAACGCTCACCTCGCTCACCAGGAAAGGATTTATTGTCTCTTCGGGCAGGGCGCCGGTGCGGTACTCGCCGATGGAGGTTACTGCAACATTTGAACGGATGAAACGCGAATCCATAACATCTCTTGACGGGTTGCATGAACGATTAAAAACCCTCGAGGCCGGGACACAAGAACCCATGCATGGATACGAACTGCGGACGGAATGGACCCGGGATAACCAGATCCGGATGATTCTCCGGAGGGCGAAATCCGAGATTATCATTCTTTGCAATGATGAAGATTTTTTAACAAAATACAGCAGGGATATTTCGCGTGCTGCCAAACAGGTTTTACTATACCTTGTCATCGGCAGGGTGGAACTAGCCGGGTCCGCGCCGGTAAAATGTTATCTGGGCGGGAACGATATCGGGTCATCCCTCTTTCACCGGGCAGCGGGAGAGAACATCGGACCTTCGATGAAATTGCTGGTGATAGCCGATCGCCGGGAGTCACTCTCGGTCATGGAAGAGAACGCCAAGGTGACGGGGATCGTTATTTACCCGGATATTTACGCCGGCTTTCTGTCGCGAAAAATTGTCCAGGAGATCCAGCCGATCGGGAGAGCACGAAAGCGATCCTGAGGGAAACAGCTACCAGAGAACCGGAAAAACCGCAAATCAGGGTTATTTCCATGGGCCCGTATTGGTAAAGTTCGCAAGAGTTTCTGCGCGGCCGATCCGATACAGGAGCGCCCTGCGATGGTATCGGAGTTCACAGTATCAGTCGCGCCCGTTCGCGCTCCCCCGGCTCACGCTGCTCACCGGCGAACGCGATTGCAGGATCTGTGGCAAAAAAGGTAGTACCAATACCGGTTCAGGTATTCGTGAACGCCAGCTTCCCGTCTTTCTCGTCCACCACGATTTCCTTCTCTTTATTGACGTTTCCCTCAAGGATCATTTTTGAGAGCTCGTTCACCAGGGTCTTCTGGATCACCCTTTTGATCGGCCGTGCACCGAACTGCGGGTCGAAGCCAAGCGTGGCGATCAGCTGGATCGCATTCTTTGTCACCTTGAGCTGAATATCGTTCTTGCCGAGCATCTTCCGGACATTGCCCAGCTGGAACTCGACCACGGTCTGGATCTCGTCCTTTGTCAGCGGCCGGAACATGATGATCTCATCGATCCGGTTGAGGAACTCGGGACGGAGAGTCTTCCGGAGCAGCTCAAAAACCTGCTCACGGGTGCGTTCGAAAACCTCTTCCCGGTTCTTGTCGGTGACATGCTCCAGGTTCTCCTGGATGAGGTGCGACCCGATGTTCGAGGTCATGATGATGATGGTGTTCTTGAAGTCCACCGTGCGGCCCTTGTTGTCGGTAAGGCGCCCGTCGTCCAGCACCTGCAGCAGGATGTTGAAGACATCCGGATGGGCCTTCTCGATCTCGTCCAGCAGTACCACGGAATAGGGCTTTCTCCGGACCGCTTCGGTCAGTTGCCCGCTCTCCTCGTAACCCACGTAACCCGGCGGCGCCCCGACCAGCCGCGAGACGGTATGCCGTTCCTGGTATTCCGACATATCGATCCGTACCATGCTGTTCTCGTTGTTGAACAGGAATTCAGCGAGCGCTTTTGCAAGCTCGGTCTTCCCGACCCCCGTAGTACCAAGGAAGATGAACGACCCGATCGGGCGTTTCGTGTCCTGCAGCCCGGCACGGCTCCGGCGGATCGCATCGGACACCGCCCCGATGGCCTCATCCTGGCCCACGACGCGCTTGTGGAGTTCGGTCTCAAGGCTCAGCAGTTTCTGTTTCTCGCTCTGCAGCATCCGGCTCACGGGAATACCGGTCCAGCGCGAAACAACAGCCGCGATCTCCTCGGCATCCACCTCCTCGTTCACCAGCGCCGAGTCCTTCTGCAGCACGGTCAGTTTTTCTTTCAGTCCCCCGATACTCTTTTCGTGCTCCGGGATACGGCCATAACGGATCTCTGCAACCTTTCCGAGGTCTCCGGTGCGCTCGGCACGTTCTGCCTCGAACTTCAGGTTCTCGATCTCAGTCTTCCGTGCCTGGATCTGTTCAACGAGATCTTTCTCAGACTGCCACTTTGCATTCAGCCGGTCCCGTTCCTCGCTTAAGTTCGCGATCTCCTCATTGAGCCCTTTCAGCTTGCCCTGGTCTTTCTCCCGTTTTATCGCCTCGCGTTCGATCTCCAGCTGCTTGATCTTCCGTTCAATGATCTCCAGTTCTTCCGGTTTCGAGTTGATCTCAAGCCGGAGTTTGGATGCAGCCTCGTCGATAAGGTCGATCGCCTTGTCCGGGAGGAAACGATCGGAGATATAGCGTTGCGAAAGTTCAACGGCAGCAATGATTGCCTCGTCCTTGATCCGCACATGGTGATGGGTCTCGTATTTCTCCTTGATCCCCCGGAGGATGGAGATGGCATCCAGCGTATCCGGTTCGTTCACCATCACGGGCTGGAACCGCCGTTCGAGCGCCTTGTCCTTCTCGAAATATTTCTGGTATTCCTTCAGGGTCGTTGCGCCGATGACATGCAGTTCCCCCCGGGAAAGCGCAGGCTTGAGGATATTGGCAGCGTCCATTGCGCCCTCGCTCGCGCCGGCCCCGACCAGTGTATGGATCTCGTCAATGAACAGGATGATCTCCCCCTCAGCGGCAATCACTTCCTTGACCACGCTTTTTAACCGTTCCTCGAATTCCCCCTTGAATTTGGCCCCGGCAATCAGGGCTCCCATATCCAGGGAAAAGATCTGCTTGGTCTTCAGGTTTTCCGGCACATCCCCGTCAATGATCCGGTGGGCCAGACCTTCGGCAATGGCGGTCTTTCCCACACCGGGCTCCCCGATAAGGATCGGGTTGTTCTTCGTCCTCCGGGACAGGATCTGCAGTACCCGCCGGATCTCCTCGTCGCGGCCGATGACCGGGTCGAGTTTCCCGCTCCGGGCAAGTTCGTTCAGGTTCCGGGCATATTTATTCAGGGAATTATAGGTCTCTTCCGCGTTTGGGTTGTTCACTGTCGAGCCTTTCCGTAACTGGCTGATGGCGGTCTTCAGGTCTTTATCGATAACCCCGTTCTCCTTGAGCAGCCGCGAGGTGTTGTCGTTTACCGAAAGAATTCCGAGAAGCAGGTGCTCGATAGAGACAAATTCATCCCGGGATTCCTGGGCAAGTGCGGTGGATTTCTGCAGGGCTTTTGTGGCATCATTGGAAAGGAACTGCTCCCCGCCGCTGACCTTGGGATACGCATCAATGATCCGGTCGAGCGCAGGGATGAAAATATCGAGGTTCACATTCAGTTTCCGGAGTAGGTACGGGATGACATTCTCGTCAACCATCAGCATCCCTTTGAGTAAATGCGACGTCTCGATTGCCTGGTTCTGTTTTGCCGTTGCAATTTCCGTTGCTTTTGCTACGGCTTCCTGTGACTTGATAGTGAAATTGTTGATGTTCATGATATCGTCGTCCCACGTTCTGTTGATCTTAAATTGGCTATCCGATAATCGTAATAGCGCTTCTGCCTGTCAAATAGTTTGGGAATACGGCAGGTGATCCCGGCAGTGTTTATTTCCGTGGGGGTAATCCAGTGCCTGCGATAATTTCAGATACAGGATGAGCCAGCCGGCATCGTGGACTAGCAGAGCGATTCCCCGGTTCCAAGAATATTCCCGGTCGCATTATTGGTTGTCGTGAGAAGAGCATGGGCTGCGTTATATGCCTCGAAATATCCCATAATGGCGGACATATTGTTGACAGCATCGAACATCGTATAGGCAACAATGCATCCCATCAGCAGTACCGATATCAGGCCCGGCTTCTCGTTCTGACGGAAGATATACGGGATTGCGACCATGACCGGGACGAGAGCGAGGATCCCGAGCACCATGCAGGGGACCATGCCGATACCCTGGAAACATGCTGCGCTCACGGAATTGCATTCTTTAAAAATCGTATTGACAGATGCAAGGTAGAGCGTGGAGGCAGATGCAATCGATGCAAAAAACATTGCCGCTGCAATGAGGATCCAGTACCGTTTATTGAAATTCACAGAATCTGATTTTGTGTAGGATCTATTTGTAATGCGGGACGCATTTTGAGTTCCCGTATACGTTCCGCATACTCAAATGAGCATTCCTGCGGTAATATTACCATTTTCATACATTTTTTATGGCGTTATCCTGTCGGAATACCGGGTTTTATGTCAGCCTGTCGGGCTTACTTTTTATTTCAGAATGACAGATACAGAATACTATGATCGATACTCTTGTTGCCCGGGCAAAAGGATTTCTCCAGAGCCCTGTTGAGACATTCCGGCAGTCCAAAAACGATGAGCCACTCGCGGTTTTTATGTATTTTGGCGCACTGCTCGTGTTCAATGCAATTATCAGCGCAGGTATCGCAGCACTTGGGATGGCAACGATGCCGATGAATGGTATGTCGTATGGATTGGCATTCCCGGTCAGGATCTTTTTCATGATGCTGGTTGGCGGGTTTATCGTAATGCTCGTCTTTGCCGCATGGCTTCACCTGTGGGTGTATATATTCGGCGGCCGCAAGGGGATCATGCAGACTGCCAACGCACTGATCTACGGGAGCACGCCCAGCCTCCTTCTCGGGTGGATACCCATCATCGGTTTTATCTTTACGCTCTGGTCCGTGGTCATCTGCATCCTCGGCATCCGCGAACTCCATGAAGTCAGCTCCATGAAAGCAACCCTTGCTGTTGCTATTGCTGTCATGATCCCGGTCATTCTCCTCCTTGTCCTTGCGGCATACCTCATGATATCATACGTGACCATGACGGCAGGACCGGTGACACCGGTCAATTTGTTTTAGGGATATTGGCGGGTGCAATTCAGATCCGTGATGAACCGTCACGGATCTGAGGGGGTGGCATTCATCTCCCCGGCATTTTCCCACTTGAGTCCATAGAGTATCCTCACTTTAATATCTCAAGGATTATCAATAGTAAACCATATGCGGTGTCTAAACAAAGGATCACCGTTTACGGGATTGAACCCGATTTCCGGGAGGAAGTGATTACGGTTATGGAAATTTATCGCAATAATGACGAGGAAGAACGGATTGCAAACCTGGAGAAGCGGTGCCGGGAGATGGACCGCCAGGTAATGGGACTACTCAATGAATTGTTAGACCTGAAATCGGTCACCACGGGCATTTCAAGGCAGGCTGCGGATTATTACCGCCAGGATCTCCTGCGGGAAACGGTTGTTGAGGATACGGCATCAATGGAGCCGTCCGATTCAACTGTCGCAGTCCCCCAGGCAGGCAGTGTCGTCATCCGGCCCAAGAGCACATCCCGGCCAGAAATCAATGCAGCACCGGCAGAACCCGAGATGGTCAGGATCATGCAGTCTGACGGCACATTTAAAATGGAGGTCCGGCGCGGTGATTCAAGCACCATGAATTCAACCGGGGGTTGGGGGAATAATAAAAAGAGCACCACCTTCCGGAGCAAAAAGAACCCATAGACCTCTGCTGCCGGCAAATGCAGGTCCGGACCCGATCATGCCCTTTTTTTGCGGCCGGGCTCGGTTCAGATTCATTTTTAGAAAAACTCACCAGAATAGTAAGAACCCGGGAGCCTGCCAGAATATCCTTTCTTTTTTTTTCTTTCCACCCCGCACATCCATAGAAAGCGCTAAATCCCTTCCGGCTCCACACGATCAGTAGAGATTTATGGAAATCAGCGTCAGCAGAACCGGAGAACAGCTGGTCCTTACCCTCACCGGCAGAATGGATGGGACCGGGGCGCAGCAGGCAAATGGGGTCATCCAGCAGAACCTCACCGATCACGACATGGCCCTCATTTTCGACCTTGGCGGCGTGGACTACCTCAGTTCGGCCGGCCTACGGATCTTCCAGGAGAGTGCCCGGAAGATGAAGGAGCGGAAAGGAAGTGTTGCCGTATGCCGGCTCCAGGATTTTGTCCGCAAACTTTTCACATCCGGAGGTTTCCTTCGGATTGTCGACGATTTTCCCACGGTCGAAGCTGCTCTTGCCGGCACGGCAGCCGCTGGTACAGCACCTGATGGGGAGGTAAAAATAACCGGTACCGGCTGGACCCTCTCGGCACATCACCAGTCCGATGCCCCGGGCATCCTTATGGTTACCGGCAATCTTGCGGCAGTACATGCAGGTAATGTCACTGCTGCCGATATTCGGGAGATGCAGATTCCTGCCGGCGGGTTCTGCGCTGCTACCGGTGCAATGGCCCGGAACAAAGAAGAGGCCGCCCCGCTTCTTGGCGAGATGGTGCAGGCCGGTGGCATGGCATTCTGGATCCCGACAGACGGGAACCTGAACCCCGACTTTTTCACAGCCAAGGACCTTGAATCGAGCGGCATGAAGACCTTCACGCTCTTCTCTTCATCATTCTCCGGCCCGTTTGCGGATGTGCTCCGGATCAGCTCCGATAAGCCCGATGGCATGACCATGAGCGAAGTGTATACCGCGATCTTCCAATACATGAAGACCCGGTACCCGGACTTTCAGGGCATCTGTGCCGTTGCCCTCAAGGCCACGATCGGGGGCCTGTGCAGTTCTGACATGAAAACATCGGTCATTGCAGCCGCAGCTGACCGGGCTGCAAAAGGCCCGGTCCTGATGCCTGCCGGAAAGACCATGACCGAACTTCCGTTTGATGGAAGCGTTGCCGAGAAGGTTGCTGCCGTTGATGTCAAGCCGAAGTATGGCGGCAACATCCTTGTCAGCATCGGGTATGGTATCGATCCTGCAACCGCACTGAAATCATTTTCCAAAAACGAGGTTGCTGCCCTGTATTATACCAATCCCCGGGCCCCCCTGGCCGGCCCGTTCCTGTTCAACAAGGGCATAGTCTTTAAGAACCTGCACTGGGATAATGCAAAATCCTTTGACGAACAGATCCGTTCAGCCCCCGCAAATGGTGAATTTGTCGCCATCCACAACATCCTGAATATCACGACGGTCAGGTCCGCGGTTGCCGGCGTCCTGCCGGTTTCGGTTATCCGGAACGGGGAATAAGCGATATGATCCAGGCGATGGGGGCCGTAATAAATCTCTCCTTTTTCTCCGGTCCTGCCGGGATGCAGGCCCGGCCCTGTGTGTGATCCCATGACCGGCAGGCAGACATCTTCGCGCCGGCCGATCTCGCTCATCTGGTACCTCATCGGTTTCATTGCCCTCATTGTCGGGATCGTTGTCTCATCATCACTTACGGTCTCGTACCTTGCCGCAGAACATGAGATACGTGAGGATTTCGCAATCCTGCAGGACAATACCGGGAACAATGCGGTTGAATCAGTGTGGCTGGTCAATACCGGCCTCACACTCATTGACGAAGACATGGACCCGCTGCTGAACAATTCGCTCCTGCTCTTCCGCAACGCGTATATCCGGAGCGGGAGCGACCCGGAAAAGATGAACCTCTCGCAGGTACGCGACCAGATAGCACCGGAGTTTACCGGTAAAGTGGATCTGTATATCTTCAATACTGACGGCATCCTCGAATACTCGACGCTGCCGGAAATGGAAGGCGTGGATTTCCGGAACTATCCGGATTTTTTCCGGGAACTTACCCGCATCCGGCTTGGCTCGGATTTTGTCGCCGATCCGGTTGTCCGATCGGTACAGAACGCGAGCGATAAAACCGTCAAAGGAATACTGCGCAAGTTTGCATACCTGCCAGACCCCGACCATAGGTACGTCTTCGAAATCGGCGTTGAGTCGCAGGAGTTCTCGGAGGTCCGGTCACAGCTCTCATACCAGGAGATGGCAGAGCGCATTCTTGCCGTGAACCCGGACCTGCTCGGGATCCAGGTCTATGACTTTAACGGGAATGTTGCAGCAAGCGCTGGCGCACCCGGCGATGATGGAAGACAGTACGCACAGAATGCCATTGCCGGACGGGCCGGGTTTTCCATAACCGACGAGACCACAAAGACCGAAACACGCTACCTCTTTGTTGATCTCCGGGACCCTGCAGCCGCATCAGATGCGAGCGTTGTCATCGAACTTAGGTTCAGCACCAGGCGCCTTGATTCTGCCATTGCAGGGTTAGTCATGCAATACATTTTCATCGGCCTGTGCGCTATCCTCATGGGCGTTATTCTTGCCTTTATGGTATTCCGGAAACTGACCCGGGCAATCGGTGCGATTGTTTGGGATGTGGGGAAAGTTGCACAAGGGGATCTTGCGCACACGATCCGGAGTGTTGACACGGCCGAGTTTGCCGAGCTCGAATCGGGCATCAATACAATGATCAAAAAGATTCTGCTGTATACCGAGGAACTCGAGCGCAAGAAAGCCGAGCTGCAGGTTGCTGCCGATATCCAGCAGGCGTTCCTGCCAAAGGATCTCCCCCCCATCCCGGGGTTCGACCTCGCTGCTCTCAATATCCCCGCGCGGGAAGTGGGTGGGGACTTTTACGATGTATTCCCTGTCCGTGGCGGGAAGCATGCGCTTGTAATTGCCGATGTCTCGGGCAAAGGCGTGCCGGCATCGCTCTTCATGGCCCTCTCCCGGACTGCGGTACGGATCGTCTCGCGCTGGGAGAGGTCGGCACAGCGCGTGCTGGACGGATCCAATACAATCTTCCTCGAGGATTCCGGATCAACGAGTTTTGTCACGGTCTTCTATGCCCTCCTTGACCGGGAGGAACGCACACTCTCCTATGTCAACGCCGGCCACAACCCACCCCTGCTCCTCCATGCCGATGGGACCCGGGAGGAATTCGGACCCACCGGCCCGGTAGTCGGGATTGTTGATGACCCGGGATATGAAGAGATGGACGTCCGGCTCCGGACCGGCGATGTGCTGATCATGTTCACGGACGGGATCACCGAAGCTATCAATATCCGCGAAGAGATGTTCTCGGATGAGCGGCTGATGGACATTGTCCGGGCATCTGCGGGCCTTCCGGCGTCAGAAATGGTCATCGCAATCCGTGATGCGGTAACCGCATTCTGCGGGGATGTTCCGCAATTCGATGACATGACCCTCATGATACTGAAAGTTATGTGAGGGTATATACCCCGGCCGGATACGGGAAAAACTCATCAACTCATTCTCGACACATTTTGACCGTCATGACATCTGCTGTATCTCACGGCAAATGGATTATACCCTGAATTCATACGGGGATACAGCTAAAGAGATTGATGCGTTCGGTGTCGTGCCGGACTCCGGTTTCATGCCATGGTGTATGATCTGGTCCTGGGAACCAAATGCATTGTCCGTGGCATCCATATGCTTGACTCCGACAAGGCATCAGTTGAAGTGAGAAATCCGGCATGCCCGTGCATCCTGCAATGCTATCGGGGAGCGCGATATCGCGGGGATAACAGAACTTCTGTAAACAGGTGATCCCATGCAAGCGATGCGGACAAAAGCGATCTATCATCATATCCGGAATACCGGAAGAGCGATGCGCGATACTCATGATATCCTGCATAATACAGTTATCGATTTTGCGGGATATCGGGGGGAAACGCGAGGGGAGAAAGAAAAATATTATTTCTTTGCTTTCCGGATGATGGTGAGATCTCCAAGGGTGGACGTAATCCTGCTCTGCACCTTCTTCTCCGCATCGGCTTCCTGGACATCGACCAGGCGGATTTCAAGGGCTTTTTCAAGTTTCCTGCGCACCGCGTCTTCCGGGATCAGTTCTCCATTCTCGATCTTTTTTATGAGATGCTCTTTTTCCTTGAGCTGCATGGCAAGATCTTTCTGGGAGAGACCCTTCTCCTCGCGGGCATGCCGGATGCGGACTGCATAGTCATCGACAATCTCGCCCTCCATATAATCGAAAAGATCCCGTTTCCGGTATGCCGAAGGATTTGCAACAGTTATGCCGGGCTTACCCTGTTTGGGGGTAGCGGGCCGGCCGGCGGCAATTCCCGTGCGCCGTACCTGCTGCACTTCAGTGCCGTACTTCCCGCATTTACTGCAGACCTGCAGTTCGGCACCCTCGACCCTCACCAGTTTCGGGGTACCGCGAATCGTTTCTCCACACATTTCGCATTGCATATTTTCATTACAGAAATTATCTTGCGAGGTATTAATTCTCGTGCCAAGGGAATGTTGCACACATGACCGGTATCCATTGTGTACTTTCGCAAACACTTTAATCTGGTATTGATAAATATTATTCTTGAACCATTATGGGCGATATTCTCCACAAGGCACCTGATCCGCAGACGCCTGAAGAATTATACCGGCTGTATCGCACCCTGTCAGAAGAGCTTCGCGAGCAGCTTGCCCAGATCGAGAATGACAAGCACGACCTCGAAGTGCAGATGATGGAACGGGTGGGGAACCTGGAGTCACGGAACCTTGAACTCCGCGAGCAACTCCGTCAGTTAGAGGCCGACAAGCGCTATATCGAGACCCAGAAGATCAGGTACGAACGCGAGGTCCGGAAGCTTAAGAGCGAGAGCGAGCAGCTCCGGAGCCCGCCGCTCATCATAGGTACCGTGACCGATGTCGTTGACGCATCCCGTGTCATTGTCCGAAGCAGCGCAGGTCCCCGGTTCCTGGTCAGGAGTTCGCCCTCTATTAATGCTGACGACCTGAAACCCGGTGCGCGGTGTACCCTGAACCAGCAATCGCTTGCTATTGTCGAACTGCTGCCGAGCTCGTTCGATGCACAGGTATATGGGATGGAACTCGTAGACTCACCCCACGAGACGTATGCGGATATCGGGGGCCTTGAGCACCAGATCAACGAGATCAAGGAAGCGGTTGAGCTTCCCTTGAAACGCCCCGAACTGTTCCGTAATATCGGTATTGACCCACCCAAGGGGGTACTTCTCCACGGGCCGCCAGGCACCGGTAAGACACTCCTTGCAAAGGCTGTTGCCCACGAGACCAATGCCCACTTCATGCGTGTTGTCGGATCGGAACTCGTCCAGAAATATATCGGGGAAGGCGCCCGGCTCGTCCGCGAGCTCTTCGATCTTGCCAAGAAGAAGGCCCCGACCATTATCTTCATTGATGAGATCGATGCAGTCGGTGCGAGTCGCACGGAAGCGAACACATCCGGTGATCGTGAGGTCCAGCGGACACTCATGCAGCTCCTTGCGGGCATGGATGGTTTCGAGAACCGGGGCGACGTGAAGATCATAGGGGCAACGAACCGCATCGATATCCTCGACAAGGCCCTGCTCCGTCCCGGCCGTTTCGACCGGATCATCGAGATCCCCCTGCCGAATGAAGCTGGCAGGCTCTCAATCCTGAAAGTCCACTGCCGGTCCCTGAATATCAATGACGATGTTGACCTGACCCGGGTTGCCGGTATGACGGAGGGCAAGAACGGTGCCGATCTCCGCGCCATCTGTATGGAAGCCGGTATGTTTGCGATCCGTAAGGAGTGTTCCGCCATACGGCAGGACGATTTCGAAGCAGCAATTGCAAAGATCGGCCTTGACTTCAACCGCGGGCCGGCTGGTGTCGAAGGCGAGATGTTTGCGTAACCATCCCATTCTATTTTTTAACCATCGGGTTCAATCCATCTCCCTTCCGGCATCAACACGATACTCCGCCCATTTTACGATTATATATCCCAATCGCGTCCATCCTGTATTCACAGTAAGATACAGGATAAGTTCACATGACCAATATCGGGGACGTCATCCGTCAAATTGAAAAAACCAAGTGTGACCGGCAATACCCGCCGACACCAGAACAGCAGGAGACACTCGAC
>JALOBP010000084.1 GCA_023228295.1 Methanoregula sp. | reverse complement strand
GATCTGCCGGTTTGATCGTCTCAGTAACGCTAACTTGAGGACAATTATGATAAAAAGATCGGGGGGACTTCTTTGCGGGTATCTGGATAATTACATTTTATCAATTCTTCTGGTGAAAAACCTGTTCTCCAGTCTCATATCTCCTGCCCGCAGTTATTGACCTGCATGGGGTTACCGGTATGACTTCAGGACAAAAAACACGCCCGGGGTATTCTCCCGCGTTTTGCTCGTAATGCTGAAATAGTTCCCCGTCCGATGGGTATATCTTAGTGGAATGAGTGGTAAGTATGAGCAATGCACAATCGCCTGACGCACTGAAAAATCTCGTGTTGTTTATGATTAAACTGGCAATCCTGGGCCTTGTCCTCGCGTTTGCCTGGTTTTATCTTGTGGATCTGCCCCTCCAGCAGGCAGCGTTCTATCCGCCCTTGAACACCGGATTCACCTGACACGATAACCCTGACGCAAAAGACCGGGACTCCCCGGCGAATTTCATTTTTTAATTCTTCGTGCCGGGCCACCTGTACCAGATCCGCCCGTAGCGATCCCTCTCTTCTGCCAGAGTGCGGTTTTTCACGCACCGCTTTAAGTATCTCCTGAACAGTTCAAAAGAAATATCCCCGGCCTGCCATGTGATGCCCGTGATACAGAATTTTCCCCCGGACCTTTTGAGATATTCATCCCGTCTCCTCTCCATCCGTGTTTCCAGGGGTTCGATTCGAATCCTGACACGTAATGACGTATCCGGGGCCGGGCATTCGCAGGCACCGGACCCCCGGTTCTCCTCACCCTCTTTCCAGATATGCTTGCACCGCTTGCAGTGCAGGGTATTGAGAAGGCTGTACACCCTATCGCTGGAACAGATCGGACAGGTGGGCATGGTCATACCGGAACAGGAACACAGGGCCGGTTCCTGCTCTCTCTCAATCCGCCATCCTGACGTTGCTTGCATTGCCTGCACCCATCTTCATCTGAAGCGTGCTCACAATCACGTCCTGCATCTCCTCGATGAGGGAGATGAGGCGGATTCTTGAGGGACGCGGGACTCCCCGGTGAGGAGGTTGTTCCTCCGCTCCTGGTCACGGCTCCCGAAGCTCTCGTCAGATGTGAGGAAGGTTGGCTCGTGCACGTGGTGAAGTCCGGCAAGGTAGCGGGAGAGGACGATCCGGCGTGCGACTGCGATGTCATCCTGCTCGCCGCCGCTGAACCGGCCGATGGCGTAGTCGTAGTCCACGTCGCCGATGCAAGAAAATACACTGTATTATCCTCTCTCCCCTGCGTTCCGCCACGCACCCTTCGGGACGGTCATCTCGAACCGGGCGCCTGTTCCGGGCATATCGTCAGCTGTAATCGTGATGCCGGTAATTGACAGGATCTCCCGGGATAAGAACAAGCCGAGACCGGTATTTTTCCCAAAACCCTGTTCAAACAGGTGCGTTTTATCTTCAGGACATAACCCTTCCCCGTCATCTTCACAGACAATAGACAGCCCCTTGTCAGATTCATGGCAGGAGAACCTGATGGTGGTCAGGGTCTTTCCCCCATACTTTAATGCATTGTCGATCAGGTTGTAGAATACTTTCTCAAAGAGTGGATCTGCATATACTTCAACACCCGCACAATCGTCCGTGATACGGATATCTCCGGCAGAAATTGTATCGGTATTTTTCTTCACTACCCCTTTTACATTCTGCCAGTCCGGTGTCTTCACGCCCAAATCCTGGTAATCGCGGGTGAAACTGATTTGTCGTTCGAGAGTGTCAGCAACCCGGCTGCATTTTTCGAGGTATCCTCCAATATCTGCACTTTGTGGCTGGGCCCGTGACAGCTGGAGGTATCCCTGGAGACTCACCAGCTGGTTGAGCATGTCATGCCGGGTTATGCTGTTGAGGAGGTTGAGTTTTTTATTTGCCTGATACAATCCTTCCTCGGAGTTTTTGCGTTCAGTAATATCTTCCAGCGTTTCCACAGCACCGATAACTGCTCCTTTCACATCCCGGATCGGTGCTGCGGTGAAGTGCAGCCATGTTCCGGATTTGCTCATGTGGGGAAAAAAGTCGGTTGCCTCGTATGCACCTTCGATGAGTGGAGACTTTGTGTATTTACCGGAATACCACTGAGGGATCTTTTCTATCTGTCCTTCCGCGAGCAGGTCGGCCATGCAGGGGCGTTCCTGAGGGTAAAATGCTCTCCACTGCTGGCTGGTGCCGAGAACTTCCTGAGCGCGGATCCCGCTGTACTTTTCCAGCGCTTCGTTCCACTGGATTACCTTATGATCCTGGTCGATGACGAACTGCGGGATAGGAGAACTACGGACAATCGCGCTCAGTTTGTTCTCGCTGTCCCTGAGCGCCCGTTCTGCAAGAATGCTTTTTGTGATGTCGATACCAATTGCCACGAAGTTGACCATCCGGTCTTCATCCTCACCAATGCCCCGGGTGTTCCAGAGGATTGTTTTTTTGTCCCCGGATTTCGTGTGGATTGTTGTTTCGAAATTCTGAAGAAATTTTCTTTCACTGATGATTTGGATGAGTATCCGTGTTATCGTCTTCCGGTATTCCTTGTCCGGGTAGATCAGGGCCCATATCCGGTTGTTACCCACAACCTCTTGTGCAGAGTAGCCGCTGATCTCTTCTGCTGCATTGTTCCAGAGCAGGATGGTGCCCTGGTTGTCAAGAGCCATCAGCCAGACATTGGCATTTGCGATGATGCCCTGCTGGAACCGGCTCATCGACTGGATCTCTTCTTCTGCTTTTTTGATGTCGGTGATATCCTCAAGTGTCTCGACTGCACCGATGATATTACCCTGCGAATCCCTGAGTGCCGAGGCGGTGAAATACAGCCATATTCCATTTGCTCCCATGTTTTTGAAAAAGTCGGTTGCTTCGTACGCCCCTTCAACGTATCTTGATTTACTATACTTCCCCGCATACCAGCCAGGGATCGTATCAACCGTACCATCAACAAGGAGATCTGCCATGCAGGGGCGTTCCTGAGTGTAAAATGCCCTCCACTGCTGGCTGGTGCCAAGGACTTCATCGGCCTTTACCCCGCTGTACCGTTCAAGTGCACTGTTCCAGCTGATCACCCGGTGGTCTTTATCAATCACGAACTGGGGGATCGGTGAACCCTGCACAATCCCCTGTAATTTCTTCTCACTTGTACGAAGTGCTTCCTGCCCGTATTTCAGTTCGACAAATTGTGCCTGCATCTCTTCATCAAATGCAGAGAGCTGTTCATATGCGGCCCTCAGTTCGTTCTCGGCCTTTTTCCGTTCGGTAATATCCCTGAAAATCCCTTCAATGCCCTGAAAATTCCCGGATTGGTCATAGTATTTGTGACTGCTTGTCAGTACAAATACCGGTGTCCCGTCCCGCTTTTTTAATGTCACTTCATAATTGGTGACGGATCCACTGCGATTGATATCTGATATGAACTGTGTCCGCTGCTCCGGGTTGTGATAGAAGGTCCGGGCGATATTTTTCCCATATAATTCCGACAGTGAATCATACCCCAGTACCGAGACCATGGAGGGACTTGCGAGAATCAGGTTTCCCTCTGTATTGCAGCGGTAGTAGACATCCTGGATATTTTCCAGAATATCGCGGTATTTTATTTCACTTACCTTGAGTGCCTCATCGGCACTTTTCTGCCGGATTGCCTTTCCGATATAGTTTTTCAACTCTGCAAACTGCGATGTCGGGTCCCCTCCTTTCTGGAGGTAGAAATCCGCACCGCTGTTGAGCGCATTGATTACCACTTCCTCCCGCCCTTTTCCGGTGAAAATAATAAACGGTATCGGGTTTCCGGCTGCACGCAGCGCTTTTAAAAACTGGATGCCGTCCATTTCCGGCATCATGTAATCGGAAATGATGGCATCATACGATGCGGTGTCCAGCCGATTCAGTGCTTTTTGTGCCGAGGAGAGAGTATCGACAGCAAATACTCCCCCCACCTCCAGGAACAGTTTTCCCAGTTCGAGCAGGCCGAGCTCGTCATCGACATACAGGATACGGATTACATCTGCCATTATGTACCCTTCCCGGTCACCCGCCACGCCCCTTTTGGCACTGTTATCATGTACCGTGCTCCGGGCAGTTCGCCTGTCACGGTGTTCCTTCTCCTTGTGCAGATTGTGTATTGGATTGTGGTTACTGCTCAATGCGGTATCCTGCTATAAAAAATATTCCTGCGGGGATTTCTGTGCCATCGTATTGCTGATACGAAAACCCGGTCTGCATCCGGCGGTTCCCGTACGGTTGTCAGGTGGATTTATTGTCCGCAGGCTGACCGGCCCGCCCCGTCCGGCACGATAAACCCGAATCGTGTGCTATTAGCCGGCTTTCCGTGTTCTTATTCCGGTCCTGATATGAATCTTCCCGGCAGCAGGGAACCACTCCTGCCCGTTCTTCACTTTATACCTCCTTTACCCTGCTTGCATTGTCTGCGCCCATCTCGATCTGAAGCGTACTCTCAAATTCGCCCTGCATCTCCGCGATGTGGGAGATTAAGAGGATCTGGGGGAAGCGGGACTCCTGCGTGCGGAGGGCGGTGAGGAGATTGCTTCGCCGCTCCTCGTCCTGGCTGCCGAAGATTTCATCGAAGATGAGGAAGGTGGACTCGTGCACCTGGTGGAGCTCGGCAAGGTAGCGGGAGAGGGCGATCCGCAGTGCAACCGCGATGTCGTCCTGCTCGCCTCCGCTGAACCGGTCGATGGGGAAGTCGTTGTCGATATCTCTTACGAGGAGGTTGAAGTCCTCGTCAAGGAGCACCTGCTCGTACCTTCCTCCGGTAATCTCGCTGATAATCCGGCTCACTTCTCCTTCGAGCCGGCTCCGCACCACCTGCATGAGGTAGATCACGTACTCGGCGATGAGGGTGCGGGTGAGTTTCAGGAGCTCGATCTCGTCTATGAGTTCTCCGGCCTGCTTTTGTAACCCGGCGATCTGGTCTGTGGCACGTTTGTACTCCGCGATCTTCTCTTCCGTGAAGCGGAGGTCCTTGGTTGCACCGGCGATGACGATCTCCTCGTCCCGTAATGCTGTGTCCGTGGCGGTTATCGCGGCTTCGATTTTTTCTGCTTCTGCGGGGTTGAAGGTTACGGCTTTGATCTCGTCCGCGAGTCTGGTGAGTTCTGCGTTCCGTCCGGCGATCTTGGCGGTGAGCCCGGCAAGCTGCTCCTTTGCCATAAGCCCATGCCCGATCTTCCTGCCAAGTTCGATGAACCGGTGCTGGACCTTCTGAACCTCGGCACTCTCCTTCTCGCAGGCTTTGAACGCCTCGTCATTGTATGCGAGTTTCGCAAGGGATTCCGTGAGTGCCTTCTGATCGTCTGCTTTCTTCTGCTGCTTTACAGTAAGGCCGGTCAGTTCTTCTTCGTACACCGGTTTCTGCCGGAGTTTCTCTGCAAGGGTGCGGACCATATCAAGGGCCGGCCTGAGTGCCTCGATACCGGCTTTCTCTTTTACGAGTTTCTCCTGGCGTTCGAGATCCGCGACTGCCTTGCCTTCGAGTTCCTGCAATTTTGTGCTGAACTCTGCCTCGATGCTCCCGAAGTGTTCCCCGAGTTTCTGCCGGCACAAGGGACAGGTTCCGTCAGCGCCGGCATCCCGTATGGTCTTCTGGTCTGCTGCAATCTTCTCCCGCTCTTCTGTGTACCGTTCGAGCCGGGTGGCGAGGGTGCCGGTCAGCTTATTGATCTCCGCGAGCCGGAAGCTGACCGCAGATTCGAGCCGGTCCTCCGCGATCTCCCCGGCCCCGAGTCCTGTGCGGATTTGTGTTATGAGCCCGGCCTTCTTCTGTACGTCTGCATCGAGGGCCGTAATCATTGCCCGCTGTTTCTCTGCCCGTGCAGTGAGGTCGGCGATCTCCCGTGTCGCAAATCCGAGCTCCGCATTGATCCGGAGATGTTCGTTCTTTGTCTCCCGCATCGCATCCAGCCGCCCCTTCACTTTCTCGTACGAGCCGGCGGTCTTTTCGATGCGGTGGTATTCGGCATCCTCCTCGGCAAGGATGGCGATCTGGGCTTCGAGTTTCTTTGCTGCAAGCGTGTCGGCATCCCGCTCCTTTACAATGTTCTGCTGCTGCTGGAGGAGGCGGCTGTACGCGAGTTTCCTCTCGGTAAGGACTTTCTGTTTTTCGTCCAGTTCCGCCCGCTCCTTCTTACGGAGTTCTTTTACCTTCCCGTGCTCCGCGATGGCTGCGTGGAATGTTGTTATGGATGCAGCGAGGTTTGCGAGTTCTTCTTCGCTCTGACGGCCGGCCATGGCTGCAAGCTCGCCTTCCTTGCGCTGGAGTTCCCCGGCCTTTGCATCGATCTGCTCTTTTAAGACCACATCACTTCCGTTTTTCAGGTAATCGATCCCCAGTGCTTTCTGGAACCATTCCTTGCGTTTGCCGGGCGTGTTCTCGAGAAGCGTGAGCAGGTCTTTCTGGCCGGCGTAGATGGTGTTTTTGAAGTCCACCGGCCCCATGCCGAGCGTCCGTTTCACTTCAGTCTCGACCGGGCTCACGCCGGTTGCCATCAGTTTCCCGTTCTTGTGGAAGCTGGCATCGTGGGAGACGGTCTTTCCTTTTTTGAATGTCCGGACAACGGTGTATTCGTCGCCCCCGATCCGGAAATCGAGCCGGACCTCGCACTTCTCCTTCGGGGATGCAAACGAGGAGACGATGTAGTCAGCCGAGATCCCTGTCGCCTGCACGCCATACAGCGCAAAGAAGATTGCCTGCACGAGACTCGACTTGCCCGTGCCGTTGTTCCCGAGGATGCCGGTGATGCCGTCATGGAATTTGATCTCCTCGTGTCGGAACCGTTTGAAGTTCTGGAGCTCGAGGCGGTCGAGGATCATGCGGGCACCTCTCGAATCTGTGCTTCTATGTACCAGAAATCGCAGCCCAATGTCCGTTTTTTTACGAAGGTTTGACGCTCTTGGGGGCTTCGCCCCCGCCGCGTGGGTATCCCCCGGTTGCGAGCGGGACAGATTACCGGATCTCCTGCATTAAATCGAAGACCTTCAACTTCGTCCTGGCGATCCACCGGAATAGATAGTCGGGCGATGGAATTTTTCCGCTCATTGAGGCCGCCGCGGGGCGCCCTTCGGGGCGGCGGCAGGCATCGCACATCAGGAGATACCAGGCAACCGGGGATATAAAACGCACCCGGAAACATTCTGTAATCTCCGGCTAACGATCCCACGCTCATCATTCCCCTGTCCCCCGGTGCTCGTCCATCACGGACTGCAGCACTTCCTTTCCCCGGGTGAGCGCGAACTCCTTCTGCTTTGCGGAGAGTTGCCGTTTCCCGATGAATTCCCCGAACTCCTGCAGGTAATCGATCATCCGGATATCCTGCTGGAGCGGTACGGGGGTGTCCTCCTCCACGCTCTTCACCCGGATCTTCAGGTCGAGGAGGTTCTCGCGGACGCCGGCAAGGTCTTTCGTGTCGATGCCCTTCCCGTGCTCACGGGACATGCCGTCGAGCGTCACCTGCGCCATCGCGTAGAGCGGCAGGTTTCGCTGGGTGACGCGGGCGATGATCTCCTCCGTGATATCCCCGGGGTGCACCCCCCCACACTTGATCGTGCCGAGGTCGGCCATTGGCGTCTTCGGGAGGTCCAGGTGTTTTACTTCTTTTGTACTGGTGTCCACGACAAGGCCGCCCTTCGCATCCGCAATCTCACCGTACGTGAGGTACTCGGTCGAGCCCGAGTACCATGCGTTATCCGTGATCTGGCACTGGCGGTGGTAGTGGCCGAGCGCGATGTAGTCGAAGGTTTCGGAAAGGATCGTGCCGTCGAGTTCGTGCTCCGCAACGGTTGCGAGCCGCTTGTCCTTGATCTGCGTTGCGAGGCCGTGGGTCACGAGGACGTTTTTGTGCGAAGGGCTTAACTCGATTTGGTCGTAGGCTTTGCGGTAGTCCTCGACCCGGAGCATGTTGGGGATGAGGTGGAAGATGGTGTCTTGTAATTCTATTTTCTCGTACCGGAACCTGTACGCTGCATGGATGCCGGACGGGTGGTACGTGAGGACTTCAAAGGGGGAGGTCGTGTACCGCGTCTTCACCATGCTGTGGTTGCCGGCGATTATTACCAGAGGGATTCCTGCGGTGTGGAGCCGGTCGAGGGCTTCGAGGACGGTTGTGTAGGCCTTCGTCTTGGGTTTGACGGTGTCGAAGAGATCGCCGGCGTGGATGAGGGCGTCCGGTTTTGCGTTGATGATGTCGTTTATTCCTCTCAGGAAATTATCGTAGATCTGTTTTTCCCGGAGGTTCATGCCGGTATCGGGGTCTAACCGGGAGAATGATGCCAGTCCTAAATGGGTGTCGGCGATGTGGATGAGTTTCATCTGATATTTGTTAATGGAATTTCAAGGGATATAAGAAGAGAGGGGACGGGGTGAAACTGACCGGATACTCCCGGTTACAGGTTGCGTTCACCGGGATCCTGCAGCAACCATTTCCAGAGCGGGATGCACATGATGCCTCCTTCATCTGCCTCATAATCTTTTGTCAGGATTATCAGGCTCTGCACGGTCTTTTCGAATACATCGTTGAATTCCCGGAGACTTTCAAATTCCCGGCCGGGGACCGTGTCGGTATAACAGACATTGAGACCTACAAGGGAGTTGTCAGTTGTTTTTATCACAAAGTCAACCTCGCGGTTCCCTTTCCAGTAATACGGGACATGGCCGGATCGCAGCAGTTCTAAAAAGACCAGGTTCTCGGCAAGTTTTCCTTCGTCATCGCTGAACCGGAACGAGACCGCGTTCCGGAGCCCGTTGTCAATGCAGTAGATCTTCTTGTTCTGCCGTGCCTGGACCTGGAGGGAATATGCGAAGGCCTGGACTTCAAAGAGGATCCGCGCCAGGCCGGCGAAGTGGATGTAATCCCGGACCGTGTCGATATCTGTCCCGAGCATCTCCCGGATCCTCCGGTACGAGTAGGGTGTGGCGATGTTGGTGAAGAGGTACTGGAGGAGGCCCGTTAGGGCCTTCTGGTTCCTTACATCATTGGTCCGGACGATGTCTCGGTACACGATGCTGTCATAGTATGCCCGGAGATAATCCTGTTTTGTGCGCTCGTCCTGCTGGAGCACGACAACGGGAAACCCTCCTTCGTACAGGTAGCGCCGGAGGTGCGTGGTGATCTCGTATTTCTGCGCTGCCATGGCGGCAGCATCTTCCGGGACGCGTACTCCCAGGAAGCGGAGGTACTCGGAAAAGTCCAGCGGGAAGACCGTTACGGTGAAGTACCGGCCCGAGAGGAGTGTTCCGACCTGCGTGTCAAGAAGGCAGGAGGATGAGCCGGACAGGAGTATCCTGCACGTTTTTTTGTCGTACAGCGATTTTACCTGCCGCTCCCATCCTTCAACGGACTGGACTTCATCGAAGACAACCCAGATGGTGCCCTTGGTCGCGATCTCCCTGCGGTACGTGTCAACGGCTTCGATGAGCGCGTTTTTCCTCTCTGCGATCTCGGGGTCATCGCAGTTGACGAAGAGGATATCTTTGGCCGGGACTTTTTTTTCGGTGAGCAGCAGCCGGATGGTCTGGTAGAGGAGCGTGGTCTTTCCCGAACGCCGGACGCCGGAGAGCACGATGATCTCGCCGGTTTTGAGGTACCGCCGGATGGTATCGAGGTACTTCCTGCGCTCCCGCCCGGTATCGAACGGCCGGCCGGTCCACCACGGGTTCCGGGCCGCGAGCTGTTCGAAGAAGGTTGCCATGGTAATGTGTAGGGTTATAACCCAACATAAATGTTTGTTTGTGAAGGGTTACAACCCGACACTTTTGGTGGATTGTGGGGGGTTGTGATCGGACACGTGGCGGATTTTACCGGAAACCGGCATCCTGGTCATGCTGTGGTTGCCGGCGATGATAATGGGGGGATGCCTGCGGTACTGAGTCTTTCTAACGCTTCTAATACTGTCGTGTAGGCTTTGGTTTTTGGTTTGACGGTATCAGATCGCCGGCGTGGATGAGGGCATCCGGTTTTGCGTTGATGATGTCGTTTATTCCTCGCATGAAATTATCGTAGATCTGTTTTTCCCGGAGGTTCATGCCGGTGTCCGGGTCTAACCGGGAGAATGCTGCCTGTCCTAAATGGGTATCGGCGATGTGGATGAGTTTCATCTGATATTTGTTAATGGAATTTTGTGGGATATAAGGGGAAGGGGGGCGGGGGTGAAAATGAGAGAATCCAGAGATTAATTAATGACGGTTGGAAATATTATATATTTAGGAAAAATGCAAACAATTTCTTTGGACACAGCAGTAAGCGAAATCTATCAAGCTTGTCAAAAATCTAGTGAAAAATCCCCCTTCTTTTTCATCGTAGGTGCTGGTATTTCGAGTCCAATTATTCCCCTAGCAGTTGAAATTGAAAGGGAGTGCAAAGAAATTGCCATAAAGCATAAACGAGATAAAGGACCCTCTTCAAATTCACCGAATGTTACTTACTCACATTGGTTTCAACAAGCGTTTCCGCAACCCAAGGAACGGCAAGAATTCCTAGTAAACAAAATAAAAAACAAACCAATTTCATTAGCAAATTTACGATTAGCTCATCTTCTGTCTGAAAAAAATATCTCAAATTTAGTGATTACTCCCAATTTTGATGATATGCTCTCAAGAGCGTTGTGGCTTTTTCAAATTCATCACATTGTCTGTGACCATCCAGCAACAATTGCTCGGATTAATCCTGATGCAAAAGATATTCAAATCCTTCACGTTCACGGTTCTTATTTATTTTATGATTGTTGTAATACAAATCATGAAATTAAACGTCGGACAAAGGGAAACGATAACCCCGTAAAAACTTTTATGGACACTCTTTTAATTTCGCGTGTTCCTCTTGTGATTGGTTATGGTGGTTGGGAAGACGACGTAATTATGAAGGCCTTAAAACGACGCCTTATCAATAATTCTACCCTTCCTTACAACATATATTGGTTCTGCTTTACAGAACGTGAGATTGATAAACTTCCTCCTTGGTTAAAAAACCATGGAAATGTGAAGTTTGTTGTGCCCCCCAGTATGCCTAAAAAAAATATTTTTACATCGGAAAAAAATCTTAATCCAATTTTTCTTGATGATTCAGAAAAAGAAAATCAACTTAATGCAGTACGTATTCTTGAAGAATTGCTTGTCACTTTTGGATATAATACACCACCATTAATAAACGATCCTCTAACTTTTTTTTCGAGACATATAAAGAAATCCTGGCCAAAAACATATTTGCATAAGAGGAAATGGAGCTTCGATACTGAAGAGGATTTATACTTTATTGATAGCGTGATCGAAAAAATTGATCGCGCAAATATGCTATTAAAACAAAATATGCGTCTAGAAACACAACAAAATCAAAAAAAGATGGAACAAATTTTAAATCTTATTCGAAACTCTCGATATTTAGAAGCTCTCATAAAAGCAAATCTTATTGATGAAAAAAAATTGGATTCTAAAGGGAAAATTCAACTTACTAAAGTGTTAATGACAGCATCGATAAATGTAAGAGAAAATCCTGATGCTGCACTCCAGGGATATGAAAAAATAATTCAAATTATTAATAAACTCGATAAAAAAACAAAAATGAAAACTGCAGTGAATCAAGATTTAGTATATGCTTACCTTTTCAAAGGCAATGAACTTGAAAAACAAAATAAAAATCGTGCAGCTATTAAAAGTTATGACGAGATTATCAAAAAATATAGCGATCATCTGAATGCGACTATTAGATCATGTGTTGCGGATGCACTTTGGTATAAAGCTGGAATATTAAGAGAACTTAACCAGTCAGGTTCTGCTATTAGAATTTATTGTAAAATCGACGAGATGTTTGAATACGACAAAGATATTCAAACTAAAGGTACTGTTGCTTCAGCACTCATTGATTTATCTGAAATTTATGTTGAATTAAATGAAGATGAATTAGCATTAGAATTGTATAATACCGTAATTAAGCGATATCGTAATTCAAAACCTGATTCGGTAATTAGTGACATTCTCATAACAGCGTATTATAAAAAAGGTAATCTGTTTATGAGGAAAAAACGCTATGGGGAAGCAGCTGAGGTGTATTCCAAAGCATTAGAAAGAATTGAACAGAAAACAAATATTTCTGAATTCCTTGATCGAGTTTTTAAAATTGCGATTTCTAAAGGTATGGCGTTGTCTGATAACGACCAGAATACCAAGGCAATTGAGACAATAGATTTACTTCTTGAAAAATATAAAACCATTTCATCGCCCGAGATTCGATGTTATTTTATTGATGCAATGTTAATTCGTGGAACAATTTTGATGAAAATGAATAATCAGAATGAAGCAATTAAAGCCTTTAATGGAATTATTAGACGATTTTCACGAAGTAAAGATCCAGAAATTCGTGAGAATTTGAATATCGCACGGCAAAAGTTAGATTGTTTAAAAAATTGTCCCTACCGTTGAAGTAAAAAATATTTTTGTGGTGGAAATGAAATTTTATCTCGAAATATTTGAACAGTTATCTCGTGCTGGAGAAGAAATTGATCGGAACAGTCCTATCAGCGCAAGATTAGTTATTATCCTTGTTGATAATGTTTTTGAAATTTTATTCTACTATCACGTTCAGGATTTTTTCGATGAAGAAAATTTATTACTTATCCCAAAATCTGAAGTGAAATATCCAATTAAAAAAAGACAAAATATTTTACATTATTTCCCAGCAAAAATCGAATTAATAAAAACAGAGAAACTCCTTTCAATAAGCAAAGATTATTACTCAAATATTGCCATCTGTCACAAATTTCGAAATGAGACGTATCACAAGAATCGAATGAGTGATGAAATTATTATTGGGATATCAAGGACTTATTTTCAAATTTGTTGTGAACTGTTGGCAACTTTATTACCGAAGTGTCTTACTGTCACCTATAATCAAACAGAGTTGGATTCATTTGTTGAATTGGGTTTTGATAAAAAGGAGATTGTTAGTCCGGGCTTATTAAAATCATCAACTATCCAAAAGTGGGTTGACATAATAATTGTGGATCGGAAATGTGACGTGGACGATTTTTCAAAAAAAATGTCAGAGTATCTGTGCAATCGGATTAGTAAGTTGATACGCAGGATGAATTTTATTGATAGTAGAGGGAATGATGAATCTTTTGAAATTAACGATGGAACAAAAAAAGCATTGAAATTCGTCCAATTTTTACAGGATGATCACCCGTTTCCGGTTTCTCAAAAAAAATATGATCGCATATTTGATTCTTTTGAGGCAAAATTTAGAATCGAACAAATTATTGAATGGATGGAAATTGCAAAAAGAATTGAGAATGATAAAACCATATCTGAAATTTTATGCCATTTTAATAAAATCGATCACGATTTGCATGAGATAGAAGAAATGACTGATCAATTCGCAAGTCTGATTGAGTCCCAAATAGAAAATGAAGTTGATAGGCTACGAGGAAATTAACTAATACTTCATGCCTCCCCCAACCTTTTTCGTCTCCCTCCTCCGAAATACCCACATGGCATATTGCACGGAGTGCGGAGCCAGCCTTGCTGATGATAAGAATTTCTGCCCCCAATGCGGCAAACAAATCGGGATATCAGACTCAGCCCCGGGCAATATTGCTGCATCCTAACTTTGCCACTTGGATTTTTTGCCTAAGATTTTGGATAAGAATTTGACACTTGTGGAATCTTTAGAAGGGTGCCAAAATAAAGGCCATAAAGCAAAGATTTATTGAATTGTACCG
>JALOBP010000083.1 GCA_023228295.1 Methanoregula sp. | reverse complement strand
CGTAAGAATATCCTTTTAATTCTTTCAATAATTCCGGTATGAGGTTTTGAAACCGATCAGAAAATTTTCCAATATCATGAAGAGCAAGAAGGAATGTAACTACCTCAACACACCTCTGTTCACGCTCGGGTCCATCCATAAAAAAATCAGAGGGTATAATTTTTCGTAACAGGTTTGGATCATGCAATAACAACTGTTGCCCTACAGCAGCGACATCGAGACAATGGTATGCTAGCAGATGGTATGATCGCTGATTCTTATCGTTTGCAAGAGGGGCCGCCTTTCCCCAATACTGAAAAAAATTCTCGGATTTGTCATCCACGATTGATCAGCCCGGTAGTTTCTTGAATTACCTCAAACACGAAAAGAGTATCATCGGTTCTCCTCAGAAAATTCCTCGTTTCTTCAATTCAAAGAAACATTTCATGCAGGCACGGGCGTCACTCAGTGCCCGGTGATTTTTAGGAAATGGTTCGCCAAATAGAAAAAAATGGAGTTCCGCAAGTGTGGGATATTTGTATCCGGTTCCTCGCTTCAGTTTACAAAGGCTGACAGAAGATTTCATAGTGCATTTTCTTTGGAGGAATTGAAGACGTGATGAAATCCCGGCCCGAAGAGATTCCGCAGCAACTACATTCAGATCAAAATCAACATTATGCCCTATAATGAGAGCGCAATTATCCAGGGCTGCATGAAATTTTTTTAACACGGTTATGAGAGGGAGACCGTCTTCCAGAGCAATTTGGGTAGTAATGCCGTGGATTGCAGATGCCTGTCTGGAAATTGTGAATGAATCCGGTTGTATGACTGATTCAAATTCTGCAATAATTGTGCCATCCGATTCACATTCTATCCATGCCATCTCGACCAAACGAGGCCAGTCTGATGGGCGGTTTTTTAGTGCACTTTTTTCCCAGAAAGTCCGTTTGTTTCTGTATCTAAAAATAGCAACATAATGCGGATCTTCCTGAAGTGATTGGATTAATCTCATCACTTTTATTGTAATTGATCTGTCCATCCACCGCACCATAAATCTGCTGATCTGCGGTGTGAAAGTGAATGAAACGCACTCAATAGAATCAATAGATCATTTCACCGTCGGGCCGCGGATTAAATATCAACGATCAGCATACTAACACGAACTGGTGACAAACTACTGGCGAAACGGTTTGCGCCGGCCTCACGCATCCTCAAGCAGCAAAAAATACTCTTCCCGGGAAATCCCGGCAGACTTCAGGTTGTTTTTGATAATGAAAACAGGAACATCATCCCAGTCCGGAATGACCAGCGGGCGTTTGATGCCGGGCTTGGAGAAGACATAATGATCGCCTTCGATTCACCGGCAGGTAAAACCGGCACGCTCGAAGACCTTGCGCAGCCGCTTTGCCGGGACCGGAAGAATCTTTGGCATCGATCAGAGGCTGACTTCTTCTGCCGCGATAATTTTCGGAGGTACATACCGGCCGTCATGGTTTACGGTGTAGTGTATCTCAGAAAGGATCTCCTCAAGGGTTCCCATTTTTTCGGCTTCTTCAAGAAACAACCGGATAGCCGTCCTGAGCATCTTCTTTGCATGCTCAACGGAATTGCCGCAACTCGAAAGATCCAGTTCCGGGCAATACGCAACGTACGTCTCCCCTTCTTTAAAGACGATCATATCAAAATTCATTTTAATCATAGGTCGTCACCGTTCTGGTCAAACCGTAGTTGGTTATCAATATCTTATCCTTTATTCATGATAATTCCATCTATCGCATTGATTAGGAAACGGCGGGCACGCCGGTAATTTCTTTACCACGTTAACAAACCCGAACCCGAAACTGTGCCGATCCCCAAACCCGGTATCGAGCCCGATTTCGACCACCCCCCAGACCCCCGGTCGGGAGGGTGTTTCCCGAAGCTCCAGGACTTCTGCCAGACTGGGCCATCTGAACCCTCCTCCCGGCTTTACCCCTGTATTGCTTTTCATGAGAACGGCCCCTGTAAGAGTGCAGCAGCCCGCCAATCCCGGGCCATCAAACGGTTGATCCCCGCCAATCGGAGACAGAAACAGGCGTTTCTTCAAACAACAGTGTCAAATTTTCGCGAAACAGTGTCATTTGGTCCGGAAAAAGGGGTAATCGGGGGCCAAAACAGCCTCCATTGACTCCACCCCTCCCAGGCTCGGCGGTCGGGAGGGTATTTCCCGGAGATCCCGGACTCAGGCCCCACTGAGTGTTCCGGCTCCACTCCCCCCCGACTATACTCCTGTATGGCGATTCAGGAGATCCTCTGCTGTAAGAGTGCAGCAGCCCGCCAATCCCGGGCGAGCAAACAGTTGCTCCCAGCCAATCGGAGATTGAAATGGCCCCCTCTCCAAACAATGGTGTCAAATTTTTGCGAAACAGTGTCATCCGGTCCGGAAAAACAGGCAATCGGTGGCCAAAACCGCCTCCGTTGACTCCACCCCTTACGGGGCCCCCCTGAGATCCCGGTACAGAAGGAGCGGAGATCACTCACGACGGAAGATCCGATCATCACAGGCAGCCGCTGCCGGTCCCGTCCCTCTCCGACACGTCTCCCCGGCCATTTTCACACCATCAATCTCTCCGGTAAAATACTCGGGCAACAAATATCAGATTCGGAGAATCCATCCGGATAATCCTCATGGGGATCGACCCATCCACACCCGTCCGGGGAACCGGGTGATCGTTGGCACACGGGGAGATTCTGTTGAGTGAAAAGGGCAGGCCGGATAATGATTAAAGCCCTTTATACTTTTTATGGACCTGCTCAATTGTCATGATCTCGTTGACGAAGACAGTTTTTCCCTCAATTTCATAAAAGGCGGTGAATGAACGTCCGATATGGAGCCGGTAAACTTTCACTCCCGGCCGGAGGTTTAAGAGTTCCTTGTCACTCCCTTTTCCCGGGAATGGATCATCCACTCAAGATTTCAGGTGGATTTCACTAATTCTTCTGCTCTTGTTGTTTTTGTGAATTGACAAATCCTATCGCATCGATATCGATGCGGACCTCAAACGTCACTTGCTAATCCCCGAGAGCGGGACGTACCTGCCCCGTTTCCTGATCCGCTCAGTCTCTTCAATCAGCCGAACCTCGGAATCTATCCGGATGAGATTCCTGATGACGTCGTCGTAGGTTTCTCCCGGCTTTCTGAGATGGTGGACAGTTTCCCATGTGCTGGGGGATACGGGGATCCGCTTGGTTGCGCATTCCTGTCCGGTCATCATAGGATATTTGGTATTGGGATAATTTACAGTTTCCGGAGAGGGGATTGGATGTAAAAGATATCGTTTTTGTGCAAGCCCGCAATGGAAACAGCCCGTTTTGAAAAAAAAGCCACGCCCCTCACCCCCGCCTCACACCCTCAGGTGAGTCTGCACCGGTCCCGGGTCGGGCCTCTTCTCTTCACCCGCCCGTGCCAGTCTCGCGACAATCAGGGCCCGCTGGGAGAGTGCTTCGTGATCGTATGGACTCACCGCCAGAACCTTATCGAGAGCGCGAAGCGCTCCGGTATCATTTCCAAGACGAACAAGCGCCAGACTTTTGTTGAAACGTGCGCTGGTACCGGCAGGATCGATATCGGCTGCCTGCCCGAACGCGTTGAGGGCGTCGCGATACTCCCCCTGCCGGAATCGTATGATCCCGATGTGGTTCCAGATCGCGGCATTGTTCGAATCGGTTTTCAGAAGTGCCCGGAACCGCACGAGCGCCTCCTCGTACCGGCCGAGTTCTGCAAGATCGACAGCTTCTGAGAACCGCTCACCTGTATCCCGCATATTTCTCACATTTCCCTGAAGAGATGATGAAGATTATGGCAACGGGTGAAGCTATGGATTGTCTGGTAAAAAAGATCATACTGCTGCCGCCACAGGGCCGGTGCATACGGAACGGATCAGAGAAATTATCTTGACTGCAACAAATTATTCAGCATATGCTGTGCTGGCGCGATCTTACCAAGAAATGTGCTGAAGAAGACTGCCCGATGTGGATGACCGGGTTCAATCCTGAAGATATCGCCGATGGGGATATGATTGGCCTCAACGGGAACCTCTGCGCTCTTGCGGTCAATGAGAAACTCGGCGTGATGAGAACGATGGTGGGTATCATCGACGTCATGGACGATCTCCCCTTCCCGTTTGACGATGATTTCGATGAGGATGAGCCGGAGAGGATCCAAAAGGCCCCGGCCCCGAAAGCAGGCAAAGCACGGTCCGGAAAACCCGGGCGTGCACAAACCAAAAAGCCTGCCGGAAGGCCGGACCAGATGATCCTGAAAAAATAAATACCGGTCTGAAGCGTTCATGGTGGTGACGGCTGCCGCAAAGATGACAAAAGTTCGTTTGCAAAATCACCCGTTCGGTTCATGAGCGTTCATTCCGGTTTTGATGGAGGTGTCACGATCCATGGTACAACATCCAAAAAAAGGGAGCGGGCGAAAAACCGAGCCGGATCCGGCCCGTGTTCCCGATATGCGGTCGAACGAGAGAATCTTTGCAGCGATAAGGGAAGCACTGGAGGGAAAAGATTTTTCGAGCACCGAAGATGTGGACGCATTCCTCCAGGCAAAGCTTGCTGCCGGGGATTTCGACCAGACGACGAAGACCGGCACAACCCCGCTCGAGAAAGCGCAGGACATCATGTACGATGCCTGGGAAGCGAATGGACAGGCGCGGATAGATCTCGCCTTCAAGGCGCTGGAAGTATCAGGGGACTGCGCAGATGCGTACGTGCTCCTCTCTCATGAAGCGGCTACCAGTCTTTCGGAAGCAATCCGTTTCCTTGATGATGGCGTCCGGGCCGGCGAGCGGGCGCTGGGAAAGAAGATGTTTGAGGAAGAGACCGGGAATTTCTGGGGGATCTTAGAAACCCGCCCTTACATGCGGGCCCGGTTCGATCTTGCCCATCTCCTGTACCTTGACGGAAAGCGGGATGAAGCGATTGCCCACATGCAGGACCTGCTCCGGCTCAACCCCGGCGACAACCAGGGAGTCCGGTATGAACTTGCCGGCTGCCTGCTGGAGGTGGGGAGGATGGAAGAACTGCAAAAGCTGCTGGACGAGTATCCTGAAGGCTGTTCGGCGTTCTGGCTCTACACCCGTGCACTCATGAAATTCCAGCTGGAGGGCCGGACCCCGGAAGCGGACGCGTGCCTTGTTGCGGCATTCGAACAGAACCGTTTCGTCCCGCTCTACCTCACCGGAAAGAAGAGACTCCCGTCGCACCTTCCCGATTACATGGGATTAGGCGACAATAACGAAGCGGTGGCATACCTGGCTGACAACGCACGGGTATGGGCGGGCACCGAAGGCGCCCTGATGTGGGTGAGACGGATCCACGCAACCTTCCGCAAAAAGCCGGCTGGCAAAAAAGCCCGGTCCTGACACCTCCGATCACGGGGACTATCATCACCGCAGATTCGGACTTTTCCGGGATTGCAAAGTACGCGGGAATTGAGATTGTGACCTGTTCCCGGTAATCTTCCTCCCGCTGACTTTGGATAATCCCGATTTTGGGAATATTTATCTGGATTTCCCGATCATTGTCATATATGGCAGCAAAAGAGCCGGTCCCAGGTTTTCTCCTGGTAATACTCTCCTTCATCATCGCATTGCTCCTTGCAGTACTGGTGCAGCCTGTTACCGGCCGGTGGGATGCGGTGCTTTTTGCAATCGTTTTGTTCTTTCTCCTCTGGGTCGTTGCGACAAAGCGGCAATGGGCAATTCCCCACCCGCTCCTCTTCATCCGTTCGACCGTAGTGAGCGATATATTTCTCGGGCTCCTCCTCACCGTAATAGCACTGGCAGCGTCCTGGTATATCGGGACTACGCTGAGCCGCATGTATTCAGACCTGCTCGGGATCCCGGTCGGCCTTGTGGTATTCGGGGTTATCATGCTCACGGTTTCCGCGTCCAAGAAGTGGGAGTGAGATATAACCCTTTTTGGGGGTGACGGCGAAATTTTCTCCGGCGATCCTGTTCTGTGAACTTCTCCAAATCAATGATCACCCCCCCTGGACGGGGCGCCCCCGCGGCGGATCAAGTCGATTTTATTTTAAAATGGTGGTTAGTAGGAGATAATTTCCAATCCGTCGATTGTAGAGAAATGCCGGTCCCGCGTTACGAGCGGTTCATCATGGCGGAGCGCGATTGACGCGATTAGCTCATCGAAGGTTGAGATGTGCCGGCCATGTCCGGACAGTGCGTGGGCGATATCTGCATAGATGACCGCAGACTCTGCATCGAACGGGAGGACCGGGAAAAACCGGAGGAATTTTTCCGACAGGTCGCAGGCATTCTTTTTCTGGCTCTTCTTTGCCCCGTAAAGGAATTCCGCGCTGCTGATGGAGGTTGTCCTGAGCGGGTTATGGATTTTTGTAATCTCTTCTGCATCCGGATCCCCTTTCATCAAATCGATGAGATAACAGGTATCCACGATCGTCAAAGCGATACCTTCCGGGGTTTCACTCGGTCGAGTTCTTTCTTTGCCGTTTTTACGGATTCTGCAATCTCACTGCGGACCTCAGGATCGATTGTCTGCAGGAAATCGCAGACACTTTTTTTTTCGCCTTCAGTGACGCGGAGGATCACATCGGAATAACTCTCCCCTTCGCGCTTGTGAGCCTTGGGCGCGTTATAGGCCGATTCCCTGATGTTGATGGTCTTAGTCACCATGAAAGATTCATTGTGTATACACAGTTATACTTTTTTCGGCAGCCAGAAAATTTCTGGTTGGCGGGATTCAATCAGCGGAGATAAAAGGCTCGATGAAAATTCTTCAGCCGGGTGTGAGAGCGGGAGAATTACAAAAAAGTAATATTATATATTTCGCTCATCAACATTCCCGATATCGTGTTCTCCGGAATCAGGGATCTGTTCATTCATCCCGATCTGTTTTTCGAACGGGTATCAAAAGAGAAGGTCAACCTGGTTCCGCCGCTTGCGATTATCGGGGCGGGGGCGATTGTTACCCTGATTCCTTACATTATCGCACTCCTTTATTACGCCCTGACTGCTCCCAACAACATGAGCTATGTCGGCTGGATGGGATTGATACAGGTATTTTTCAAGACCTTTGTTGTCTGTCCTTTGCTGATCTGGGGTGTCATTTCGTTCTGTACATATGGCATCTCCCGCGGGCTGAATGGAAAGGGATCGCTTGCGATCCAGAATACCGGATATGGCATGATACCTTGGTCTGTTTCGGTTATTGCTTCAGTTGTCTTATCGGGAATTCTGTTTATTATCGCTTATATTGCACCTACCGGTATTATCCCCATTGAAGCGTATTCCCCGATAGAGTACTCATTTTTTTATTTCATCGGTATTATCGCCCTCTTCTGGCAATTGTATCTCTGGATCCTTGCGGTAAAGCACACTCATGGATTCACGTTCCGGAAAGCAGCAACGGTAACGATTATTCCGGTCGTGATAGTCATCTGTCTGACAATTCCCATGCAGGCATGGATTAATACGATAGGGATGGTCGTTTCCGGTTTGTAAAACACAGTTTTCAGAACCTTCGGAAATCGGAAAGTATTGTAGAATGTTTTTACGATACCACCACCGTCCCCGCGAAAGTGCCCCATGTAGCAGATAAGCTCGGTTTGGCTTTGTTGAAATGATCTGCGGAAATGTTGACGCTCTCGGGGCTTCGCCCCGCCGCTGATGCACCCCCAATTAGGATGACGACGTATTACCTGTCTCTTAAAACGAAAAATCCTGATCGATTTTTCGAAGAAACCGTAATTGAGGCCGCCGCGGGGCGCCCTGCGGGGCGGCGGCAGATATCCTCATGAGGGTTTGGGATCATCAACCCCAATCGTAGCGAGTGTGGATTTCTACAGAACCATTCGGTTTCACACTCGTGTAACCGGCAATACAGCACCATCCCGAAGCGCAGGGGAGCATCAGGGGGGACAGGCACGAATCCCCCCAGTAACAACACCTTCACCCCGCACCCCCATCCATAAAACCAAAGGGCGCCAACAGTACTCCACCAATGGACAGCATTGACACCTACTTCCCGTACAGCGAATACCGGCCGGGCCAGCGCCATATGCTCGAAGTCGCGGCAACGGTAGCCCGCGAGGGCGGTATCGCCATGATCGATGCCCCGACCGGCTCCGGGAAGTCGAGCGTTGTCGCCTCGCTTCTTGCCGAACGCAAGAAACGGAAGATTGTCATTGCCGTCCGCACGGTCAGCCAGCTCAACACCTTCATCCGCGAGATGGAACTGGTCAAGCGGAAGCAGCCGCAGATCAAGACCGTGTACCTTGTCGGCAAGAAGAGCATGTGCCCGCTCGGCGGCGAAGGGGACATCTACCGCAGGTGCGAAGGGGTCAAGGCCTTCTCGAACAGCCTCATGCGGGACCGGGCCGACAAGGGAGCGCTCGACCCGGCAAAAGACCCGTTCATCGTCCAGCAGATCCGCAGGCAGGACAAGGAGCACCCGATGCTGTGCCCGTACTACATTGCGAGCAAGATGTTCGTTCCCGCCGAGAGCATGGGGGTCAAGATGGTGCCTTCGACTGCCCTGCGGAACAAGGCCGACCGGGTCATTGCAAATCCTGTCCCACCCCGGGAACTCACTGAGTTCTGCGCCGGGATCTGCCCGTATGAACTCATGATGCAGGCCGCCCGGAACACGGACGTGGTCATCCTCAACTACCACCACCTCTTCAACCGCGACATCCGCGAACAGCTCTACGCAAACCTCGGCGTGGAACCACAGGACGTCCTCCTCCTTATCGACGAGGCGCACAACTGCGGGGACGTGATCACCGGCATCGAGAGCGTGTCCCTTGAGGAGCGGGACCTCGAACAGGCATCCCGCGAACTCGGCAGCATGGCCCGGCGCCACAAGGGAGCGGAGGCAGTCCGGCACGTGCTCCCCCGGCTCACCGAGTTCATCAAGGGGCTGGCGGGCTCGCAGGAGGCCGAGGACTGGTTCGACCCCGCCATCTTCGGGCGGATGGTCCTGCGTGAATCGCTTTACAAGGAGATGGACGAGATCGTCGACGACCTGATGGGGCTTGCCGAGACCATGCGGGAGAAGAACATCAAGGGCGGGGATTTCCGCGAAACCGCCATTGAGCGGCTCACCACGTTCATGGTCCGGCTCTCCCACTCCGCAACGGACCCGGCGTTCCTCACGGTCTACCACCGGGACGAGAGCGGGACGGCACTCGAAGTCCGGAACATCGACCCGGCTGCTTCTCTTACGGATGTCTGCGGCTCGCATGCCAGCTGCATCCTCATCTCCGGCACCCTCTCGCCGGTCGAAAGTTTCCGGAAATATTATTTCGGCAAGGCTGCCGTAACCACGCTCGTCCTCCCGAATGCATTCCCAAAAGAGAACCGGATCGTCTCCTGCGCAAACGACATCACCACCGCGTTCTCCATGCGGCAGAACAAGGACAATACCAGCCGGATTGTCGAGTATATCAGGGCATTTGCCGGGCTCAAAGGCAACCGGGCAATCTACTTCCCGAGCTACCAGATCCTTGAAACGTATGCAGAGCATGCAAAACCCCACATCCGCAACCGGAAGATCTATATTGAACCCCGGGACGCGGCCGATGCCAGCGCTGCCCTCACGCAGTTCCTCTCCCTCCCCTCCCGCGGGGAATCCGGTGTCATGTTCGCGGTCTGCGGCGGGAAATGGAGCGAGGGGCTTGATTACCGGGGCGAGATGCTGAACGGGGCCATGGTTGTCGGGCTCCCGCTCGCGCCGTTCAACCGCGTCCGGAAGATGATGATCGATTACTTCCGGCACAAATTTGGGATCGAAGGCGAGTTCCTCTGCTACACGCTGCCGGCCATCAACAAGTCCCTGCAGGCGCTCGGCCGTGTCCTGAGGACCCCCGAGGACCGCGGGGTACTGGTCCTTGCCGAGAAACGGTTCCTGGAAAAACGTGTCCGCGAAGGCCTTCCGCCCTGGATCCAGCAGGAGATGATCGAGTGCGATGCCGATAAATTCCGGCAGGTGATCGCGGGATGGAAGTGAAGGGGGGCTCCTGCCGGCTCGGGCTCTGGTACGTACATGTCTGGAGTGATGGCACGACCATCCACCGGATACGATTCTCAAAGACGGGAATCGAGGGGAATGTCCCGGAACAGGTACGGCAATACTGCGCCGGCCAACCCGTTGACCTGACAACATTTCCCACTATCGCGATCAGCAGTGATGATTCGGTGTATGGCCAGATCTATAAGGCCGTGCGGGAGATCCCATATGGCAGCACGGCAACGTACGGGGAGATTGCTCTCCATATCGGGACCGTCCCCCGTGTGGTCGGGCAGGCGATGGCACGGAACCCTACCCCTCTTGTCATTCCCTGCCACCGAGTTGTTGGAGCGAAAGGGATCGGGGGATTCTCACCCGATATCGGGATCAAGGAGATGCTCCTTGATATGGAGAGAAAAACATTTCAAAAACTACTAGTGGCAAAAAAAGCCACATAGGTATCAGCAACAGGATTTCCACAGGGAAAATGCAGGAAGGTGAGAGCAGGTGAGCACAATCCCGCGATCGGCGATCATTCTTGTCGGGGGTGAAGCCCGGCGTGCCAACGGAAAGGAGAAGTACTTCTTCGAGTACGAGGGCAGGACATTCATCGAGCGGCTCACCAGTACTCTCGAACCGGTCGTTGACGAGATCATTCTCGTGGCAAAGGATCCCGATCAGTGCAAGCGATTCAGCCACATCAAAGGAGTCCGGTGTATCACCGATATCCGCACGGGCATTGGCCCGATTGGCGGGTTGCATGCCGGTGCGCTGGCCGCCTTGGGTGAGCTGCTCTTTGTCTCCGCGTGTGACATGCCCTGTATTGATGCAGCGGTCGTGCGCTACCTCTTCGAAGCCATTGGTGACGGGGATGCTGTAATCCCGAGCTGGAACTTCGATATGATCGAACCGCTCCATGCGGTGTACCGGCGCTCGGTTCTCCTCGCCTACCTTGAAGATCCCAAATCCTATTCCCTTCGTCCTATGATCCGCACCATTAACACCCGGTATGTGCCGGTCGAAGATTTGCGGAAATATGACCCGGCGCTGAAGACCTTCACCAACATCAACAAACTCGAGGATCTCGAACAGATCAACGGAAAACCGCCCGCAGGCCAAAATCTGCCATAACATGGCCTCTTTTAAGATAATCCCCCCGATTTAAACCTGTAATGATTATAAGGGATTAGATCATCGGTTACATGAGAGCAATGCACAGGGTGTTTTGTGCCGGCCGGTGCCGGCACTTCCCGTGCAGGAGATACGCATCACTAATGCAGCGGTTGTCCGATGAAAACGAGGAAACCCTGCGGCTGTTCATTCTCGCTGCCGCATGTATCGGGGCGATCCTTACCTCGATCTTCTCCTTAACGCACGGGATCTTCGAGGTCTTCTCATCGTTATATATCCTGCCCATCATCCTCTGTGTATACTTTTATCCCCGGCGGGCTTTGCTCTTCACGCTTGCACTCAGCGTGATGTATATCAGCCAGATCTACCTCCTCGGGTATGCCCACCCGACCATGATCGCCGTTGCCACCGGATGGTTTGCCATCTTCATGATCATTGGTGTGGTTGCATCGTCCTACGCCAACCGGATGCAGGAAAAGCGGATAAAAATCCAGAATATTTTGAAAAACTCGCAGGACGGAATCCTCTGTTTTGACCGTGAATCTGAAATTATTCTTGAGATCAATCCCAAATGTGCCCGGTGGCTCCGGTATGATCCGGAGGAACTTACCGGAAATACCCTTGCACGGATCTGGTGCGACAACACGGAGCGGGAACGGTTCCTCGCACGGATCCGGATTGACGTTAAAGCCACTGGAGAGACCGAAGGATTATTCCGGGCAAAAGATAGCACACTCCTGCGTTTCGTCCTGTCCGTTGTCCTGGTCGACGGGAACCTCGTCTTCTGCTCGATCATCGATATTACCGGTATCAAGATTGTCGATGAAGAGATCCGTCGTACGCTCGAAGATCTCGAAGAACAGGTGAAGGCCCGGACAGCGCATCTCGAACAGCTTAATGCAGATCTCCGCAGGGAAATCCTGGAGCGGCGGGAGATCGAACGCAGTCTCCTGTCGGCACGGGCAGGAGAGCCCCATGATGATGCGGGTGAGGACAGATGACCGGGCCGGAATCGTTCCAGGTCCGGCTATTCTGGTGGGCTGCAATAGGAGCAAGTATCTTTGTCGCCCTTTGCTCCACGGTTTTTTCCTTAACCCACGGCATCTACGAGGTATTCCCGTTCCTCTATTTCCTGCCCATCCTCCTCTTTGTGTACCGCGATCCCCTCCGTGGCGTGGTATTCACGCTGGTCCTCAGCAGCTTTTATCTCATCCTTGTCTACAGTATCACCAACTTCAGCCCGATGCTTGTTGCAGTCTCGACTGCATGGTTCGTCATCTTCATCACCATCGGGATGGTCACCTCTTCGTTTGCCGAGAGGATGCGGGCGGAGGAACGGAAATACCGGGGGATCTTCGAGAACTCGCAGGCTGGCATCTTCACCTTCGATCTTACCACCCGGAAGATCCTGGACCTCAACGGGAAATGTGTCCACATGCTGAAATATGAACCAGGCGAGATCGTTGGCAGGGATCTTGAACGGATCCTGCCGCCATCAGATGAACGCGAACTCTTCCTGCAGGAGATCCGATCGAATATCCATACCGGCGACCATGAACTTCTTCTCGTCACCAGCGACGATTCCGTCCGCCAGTTTCTCGTGTCTGCGTCTTTGACCCCCGATGAGATTGTAATCTGTTCGCTCATCGATATCACTGAACGCAAGCTTGCCGAGAAGGTGATTAAGAACGCCCGGGACGATCTCGAGAACCGGGTGAACGAGAGGACGGTGGAACTCCACCGGGCAAATGATATTCTCAAGGCTGAAATCCGGGAACGGAAGCGGTTCGCGGCAGCAATCCAGCTTTCCAACCGGAAGCTGAATACACTCTCGTCCATCACCCGTCACGATATCCTCAACCAGGTCACGGCAATCGTGATGTACATCTCCATTGCAGAAGAGATCAACAAAGACCCGCAGGTGCACGAACATCTCCGGAAGATCGAGGAGATCACCCAGCTGATCCTGCGCCAGATACGATTCACCCGCGACTACCAGAACATCGGGTCAACAGCCCCCTCATGGCAGGAAGTCTCCGTTATCGTGAACCGTGCTAAGAATGATATCAGTCCCACCGGTATCAGGATCGAGCTTGACGTGGACGAGATTGAGATCTATACCGATCTCCTGGTCGGGAAGGTCTTCATGAACCTGATTGACAATACTGTCCGGCACGGGGAGCATGCCACACTCATCCGGATCTCGTACCAGTATGAGAATGAGGACCTGGTTCTCGTGTACGAGGACAATGGTGTGGGCATTCCGGATGCGGTCAAGAAGAAGATCTTCAAGCGCGAGTTTTACCGCAACACGGGATATGGCCTCTTCCTGTCGCAGGAGATTTTAAGCATATCCGGTGCCACGATCCATGAGACCGGGATACCGGGCACCGGTGCCCGGTTCGAGATCCATGTCCCGAAGGGGATGTTCCGCCTCCCGGACTATTGAATAATCCGGTTGTGCCCGGCCGTTTTTTGGTGCCCGTATGAAAATTGGGGTTTTATTTAGGTGATTACTCATTATAAGCCACTAGTTTTGAAACCACCCCCCTCTTGCGCCACCAGTCCCCCGTGGGAGACGGGGCGCATTATGATTGGACGAGGTCGG
>JALOBP010000082.1 GCA_023228295.1 Methanoregula sp. | reverse complement strand
CGTTCTACGTGGATACGTCAATGGGCAGTTACAAGGTCGTATCCGCCCCATCGCTCGCCGTCTTCAAACCCGGGGACACCGTGTACCTGTATTATACCGGTACCGGGTTTATTGCAACAAAAGACCTTACCGGCGCCCCCATCGTCACGCTTCCATCCGGCTGGGTTGCGGTGCGGCTCGTGGACATCAACTCCGGGGTCCTGATCTCGCAGGAGACGCTTGTAGAAGGACCTGTCACAACACTGCCGCCGGCGACTCCCACGCCTACTGCCACATGGACTTCAAACGTGACATCGACCCCTGCTGCAACCGTCAACGTTACTCCCACGGCAACAACAACGACCGCAACCCCGACCCCCGTTATCTATGGGGTCACCGTATCATGGTCTCCATCCGGTCTCGGGTATGGGTCTGTTTCGCCCCCAGCCTCCCTGACCAATCCCCAGACAGTCAGCATTGCCCAGGGCGGCAGCCTTACGGTCTATTTCATTCCTCGGGCACATGCCGGAAAGGCGGTGAAGACGATCAAGCTTGACGGCGTAACGGTATATACGGGATCAGCGGCCGATACAACGGTATCATATACTGTTACTAATGTCCAGGGCCTCCGTACCCTTGCCGCAACGTTCGGGTAAATTCTCTTTTTCCGCTGATAACCCGGGCCTGAAACCGGGACGGAACCTGTGACTTGACGATAGTATAGTCATGGCCTGTAGAAATCACTCATTTATGAAACATCTGCACAGTGCTGTCTGTTTTGCTCTCTGCATTGCATTTGCTCTGGCCTCTGGCTGTGCCGACACGTCCTTTGGAACCCTGAAGCCTACAGATTTTGGGACGAGTACAGAGGAGGCAAAAGCGATTGATTACTACAAGCAGCTTTACGGCGAACCCGGCCAGCCGGGCGATGCGGTGGATACGTCCGTTGCCCCGACATGGATCGGGACAAAACTCTAAAAATTCCCCGTGTACTTTTTTTGTTGTGTTTTCCGCCACCGTGACTTTTACGAACACAAACCATTCAACTGAAACCGGATTATTCCGGATCCTGCATGTCCAGCCATGATCCAAAGCGGAAGGAGGCCCGGGCCCCATGATCCGCGGATAAAAACAGGATGGCATAATCGCGGAGGCTAAACGGTTCGCGGACCGGATGGGCTATCGCTGGACCGGCAACCCGCACGCTGACCTTGCGTACGATTTCGAAATTTTCAAGCGCGATTCCATCCGGCTCGTGAAAGTCCGGCAGACGCGGTACTGGATCGACCCGGAATCCTTTTACGAAGATCTGTTCCCGGATGAGATCCGCGATCTCCGCGGGCTGCCGTTTCCTCCGTTCATGCTCCGCGAGCTCTGGCTCCGCACCCGGGCCGAGCGGACCTGGCGCCGGCTGATTGTGTAGGATTTTGCGGTCATCGAGATCGAATGGTGGAAGCCGGATAATTACACGGACCCCTATACCCGGGGATGGTCCCCTCTCCGACGGTACCCCTGTTACGGCAAGCCCCTTGGGGAGATACCCGTTTTTGGGATCCATTCTCCAACGGAGACCTCCCGGGCAGGACCCGGCCCGGGAAATCTCCAGGGGAAATAGTGTCCACGCCCGAAAAGAGATCCCTATAATGGGCCCCGTTTGCGAATCGGGGGAAATTCAGCGGGATTGTGCCCTGCAAAATAACGGGCTTCGGTCAGGTCGGTTTTTTAGGACAATATGCTGCACGTTTACGGGAAATTCCGCCACCCGGTGGCCGCTATGACCGTTTTCCGGGATCTCATACGGAGAATATTAGTGAACGGGTGACAGTACTGCGGGTCAGAATTCTCCAACAGCCCAGAATTACCAGATCATGCGACACCGTTTAATAAAATTTTGACACAGAATTCGTTTATACCTCGGAGCCATGACAGGATCATAGTGTTGGACCGGTTTGGCGCAGGTTCAAACCGGTCCTGCCACGAGGTTGACACGATGAAACCAAAAACTCCCGTACTGATGATAGCTGCTGTAGTGCTTGTCCTCGTTGCCTCGAGCATCATCATCGTTTGCCTGCAAACCCCACCGGTTACAAGCATGGATATTCCGTCAGGTGCCGGTGTTCCGGTTGTAGCGATTGTTCCGGCAACTGTAGAAACCGGAATTCCAGCCACGCAAAAAACCGTTACCCCGACAATTTCTGAAGAAGAGGCGACAGCCCGGCTGCAGGAGGAATATCCGCTGAGCCAGTATTCGGTTAATGGTGTTGCTCTCAATGATCACTACTCCGGAAAGGTCCTGTACGAATTTACCCTGGTTCCTGCAAAGGACTCGATTTACGAAAAGAATGAGACTATCTTCATCGATGTCTTGACCGGCGATCTGTATAATCCCCTGCAGGAAAATGCCGGTATCACAATCGAACAGGCAAAAGACCTTGCCCAACAGGCATTTCCGGCATGGAATCCCGACCGGGTCAGGATGCGGTTCCATGATGGGTCGAATTATGTCCGGGGATGGGAGTTTTACCTGTATATTGGTGATGAAGAACTCGTCCATGGCGGGCTTGATGCGGATACCGGGGAGCTTAGCGGGTATGCGATTGGCGTGAAGCGGATGGGACGCCCGGAAAATCCGTCGATAACAATCGACGCTGCACAACAGGTGGCGGACCGTGAGATCAAGGAACGCAACGGTGTAGTACCGGTCATCATAAGCGATGCCCGGCTGGACCCGCTCGGGATGCCCGGCGAGAAGGTTGCCGGGAATTATGTTTTTGTCTATAACCGGGTCATCAGGGAAGTCCCCTGTGACAGCGACGGATTTACCCTGGTAATCGATTCTGTTGCAGGAACGGTTACCGAATACCGGAAAACCTGGGGGCTGCCGGAGGATGCAGTCGCGCAGTCAGCCAAACCTGCAATTCCAAAGGATGCCGCGATAAAAACCGTGCAGCAGGAAGCGTCAAAAACCTACCCTGCATCCTCTGCCAGCCTCAGAATTGTGTCTGCGGATCTCCGCTGGAAGGACTACCACAACCCGGAGAAGTCCGTCCCGGCGCCCGGGAGTATCCCGCTTGTGTGGAAAGTGCAGTTCGATGACGAGACCATCCGGACACAACAATGGCCCAATCCGGCAACCGGATGGATCGATGCACAAACCGGGACCCTGCTGGATTTGTACTACCGGCACTGATGTCGTCGAACCCGTTCCTGATTTTACGGGCTGACAATCCCTCTCATTTTTCCTGAATGGTAAAAAAATGACACAGAAATCGTTTAAATACCCGTTCTGATACTCTCCATAACCTACGTAAAAGGTGAAAGAAAATGAAATCCTACAAGACAATTGCAGTAAGTATTCTCATGCTGGCAGCACTCATCGCCACACCGGTTACGGCCGGCCTGACGTTCACTACGAGCTGCCCGCAGACGATTGCGAAAGGAGATACAATTACGATTACCGGAACCGGCGCAACAAACGGTTCTGTTGCGGTCATGGTGTTCGGCCGGCATTATTTCCATACCTTCATGGTAAATCCCGATGAACGGGGAGACTTCACCGTTATGATGAAACCGGACGAGACCCGGGCATTCTCAAGCGGCCAGTACGCTTTTGTGGTTCTTGATCCCGGCGCAAATGGAAAGTTAGAGATCGGTAGCCGGATCACTGGTGACGGGAATATATCGATCACCGATCATGGCGTTACCGCTGCCGAACCCGGCCCTGCCAGTTCCCTGAACGCCAACGTCCAGCCGGTGGTCTCGTCCCTTCTTGCCATATCCGGGCGGCCCGGTGTCGACGATGTCGTAACGGCTGCATACTTCTTTGTCGAGGAACCGTTCATTCATTTTGATCAGGACCGTGATCCCGTCACGCACCAGACGGTGCCGGGACGTGATGGTGACAACCGTCTGCATTTCAGCGGGACAACCAACATGGGGGATGAGAATACGCTGTCTGCTAAAGTCTACAATACAGAAAACAGGGATCTGGTCATCATTACAGACATTCCGGTTCTTGTACAGGATGGTGTCACTGAACCGGGAAGGAACAAGGAGCTGAATTTATGGAGCTATGAGATGGATCCTGCGCAACTCCCCCCAGGTGAATACATCCTTACAGTCGGCTGGCAGAAAGAAAAGACGACCGGAACCGGAACAGTGTTGTTCACTGTTCCGGATACATCTGCGATATCCCGGCCATCCGGTCTGTTACCTTTTTTTCAGGCACGGACTTTGGTATCCCTGCCGGAGGGCAGTTCATTTTCCGGAATCTTGTTTGGATGAAACTGTATTCCGGCCACACCGGCCGGGCCTCCCTCTTTCCTGTTTCTGACGATCTCCCCGGCGTCCTGCGTGAGCGAATACTGCACGGGCCTGCCGGTCCTGACTGAGTCCTGTTCTGAAATGACAATGCCGTCCTGTTCCAGTAACTGGATGTGATACCACAGCGCCGGCCCGGACAGGTTCAGATCCCGTTTCAGTTGTATTCGTGCAATTTGAGAATCCTGTCCGAGCGTTGTGAGAATCAGACCCCGCACGGGATTGTCCCGGTGGATTTGGATCTTCCGTTCAAGTTCGGATATCCCGCTCACCCGCATATAATACCGGGTAAGACCACCGTCCCTGACTTCGTGGACAAGGCCCCGCGAGGTGAGCTGCTCGAGGTGATGGGAGAGGGTCCCCCGGTTGATCCCGCACTCCCGCACGATCGATCCGAAATGGCAGCCGGGGTGCGACCGGATGAAATCTATGATCCGTTCCCGCAGGGGGTGATCAAGCGAATTCTTCCTTGTGATATGGCGGAACCCCAGCCATGCGAAGATCCCGCAACCCCAGAAGAGCGCCGTGACCACAAGACGGGCAAGATCGGGAGAGATCATCCCGACATAGTGGAGCACCATGATCTCCGGAGGATGGAACACCCGGGGCCTGCCAAGCACGGAGGGATCGCCCCACAGAAAGAGGGTTATAGTATTCAGGGAGGCGTAGATGCACAGCAGGGCAAACAGGAATAAGAAAAAATATGATGTCGCTATCTTCAGCTTTCCGATAAGGGCCGCGGCCGGAACCATTACCTTGATCTTGTGGCATACGGAATATAAATTTAATTGATAAAATTTTGTCACAGAAATCTTAAGGCATTTTTCGACTTATCCCTAGGTTGGATGCACGGTTCGCTCGCAGTGAAACATAAGACAAACGTGCGGCAAGGTGGAAAAATGACAAACAGAATAAATCGACAATTGGTATTGCTTATCGCGATAAGCATACTCTGCATCGGCATTCTGCCGGTTGTAAGTGCGGCAGATATGAGTGACAATTCCCCAAGGGTATCTCATGCGACCCCGGAACAGATTGAGCTGATTAATCAACTGTGGGGCTCGGATATCACCATTGGCGATTACATGGAAACGGTTCACCCTGAGCATCTGGTAGGTGTGCCGGATGATGTGAAAAAGGACATGTACCAGCGTAAGATGATCTGGCCCGATGGAGAAAAAGAGGATCGAATTACTGAATTATCAAGACTGGTATCCCTGACGGTATCCGGGTATATCACGAAAGTCAGTAGTACCCGAATTGACTTTGGGGGTAGATCACAATTATCTTCCGGAACTACCAGTTATATCTACGTTGAGGCATTTTTAGTGAATGCCGCAGATTCAAGGGTAGATTCAACTGCCGCCTCTGCCCAAGGTGCGAGTTCTGTTGATACGGGATACAAGATGTACTTCTGGCCAGCCGATGGTAGTTATCATGTTCATACCTATGGATATACCATAATACCCAGTCTTAGTGGTTCTGGCCATTCGGGGTCAGTTATCATCCCCTAATCTTTTTATCTCTGCACTACTTAGTGACGATGATTCATAACCCGCGGAACTTGATTTTATGAAAAATCTATCGCATATTTGTGGACTTGTCCTCATATTTTTCCTCGTGACAATCCCCGCGAGCGCGATCCTTTCAGGTACTGACATTCCCCTCTATTCCACCTCTATCACGGAAGATGAATCCGGCAACCAGTTTTATTCCTTTTCGAATGGATTTGCCGTTGACCATAACCTGATTCTCTGGGAGACACTCCTGTTAGAACGTACGCTCCAGACGAATATTACCAGCACTCTCTGGCTGATGAACCTGTCCGATGGGAAGATGCAGATCCTTGCCACCTCCCCCTCCCCAGAGCACCAGCATTTATTCAATACCCCCTTTGGCATCGCCGATGGTCGCGTGGTCTGGAGTGAAGATTTCAATATCTTTGTTTACAATGATACCTCGCAGGAAGCGTATGCACTGACAACTGATGGTGCCGGTGTCGATCTAAGTATCCAGCGGGAAAACCGTGATCCTGTTATATCGGGGGACCGTGTGGTCTGGGCCAAGAGAACGCTCTATCCTTCGAATGATTTCGGGATTGTCCTGTACAACCTGACCAGTCAAACCCTTCAGGAACTTCCTGTCGGGCCTGGAAGGAAGTCATACCCTGCTATCGACGGTTCCCGCATTGTCTGGTCGGATAAGCGCAAAGAACCGGGAGGTGGAGATATTTATCTATTCGACATTGACCGGAATGAAGAGATCGCCCTGTGTACAGCTCACGATCTCCAACAGTATCCCCGCATTTCAGGAAATTATGTTGTCTGGGAAGATCTTCGCGACGGGAATCCTGCGATATATCTCTATAATCTTACTTCCGGAACGGAACATCGCATCAGTGAGAATAATCTTATGGCCCTTGCGAGCATGCCGTACCTGTCAGGTAATTATGCTGTATGGACCGAGTATTCGGTATTGGATCAGACCCGTGACGAGTCGCGGAGGATCATTGTTTACAACATTATTACGGGTGAAACGGAATTGTTGTTACCGGATACTCCACAGAAGGTTTTGTGGGACTTCCGTGATAACAGGATTCTCTATTCTGATTCTGATAACACTTCCCTGAAAGAGGGTTATGTCCATCTTTATGTGATTGATGCTCCGGCCCCAGACCCGTTGCCGGTACTGACATCCCCCACATCTGGAGTAGGAAATCATACCACTCCGACAGAAAAACCTGCAACCATGGTGCCGACACGCGAAGCACCGGCAACTGCTATCCCGCTGGCACTCGGATGTTTCTGCCTGCTCTTCTGGATCAGGAAGCATTCGTGAAAGGTGTGATCCGAATGGTGCCTAGGAGATCACTTCCCGACGGTGAACCCCCTCCGGGGAGGCTCCCGGGGACTTACCCTTTTTCATGATTCAATCTCCGACGGAGACCTTCAGGGCAGGACCCGGCCCGGGGAAATCTCCAGGGGAAATAGTGTCCACGCCCGAAAAGAGATCCCTATAGTGGGCCCTGTTTGCGAATCGGGGAAAATTCAGCGGGATTGTGCCCTGCAAAATAACGGGCTTCGGTCAGGTCGGTTTTTAGGACAATATGCTGCACGTTTACGGGAAATTCCGCCACCCGGTGGCCGCTATGACCGTTTTCCGGGATCTCCTACGGAGAAATGGGAGCAGAACGGGTAGCATGCCCCGGTATTTTCCGGTTAATATCCACGGCCACCGGAATATTTTTTGTGGTATGGGTGAGAGATACCTTATACGCGAGGTTTTTTGTGTGTTGCTTGAAATCCTTGATTTGATCCTGGGTATTGCGTTTGGTTTCTTTCACCGCGGGAAGGAAGACTACACCGGCATCCTCCGGAACGGAGCCATAGCCGGTATTGTCATGGGACTTGTTCTTGTCCTGGTCACGATGTACCTTCTTCCCGGGGGCACCAGTATCAATCTCGGATCCCTTGGTATCTTCGGCTTCGTAGTGGAGATAATTCTCTTTGTGATTATCTTCATCATTGGCGCGTTTGTCGGTGACAAGCTTGAACCCATCATCAGAAAATAATTTTTTTGATTTACACTGCCGTCACGGCCGGTTCTTTTTTACCGAAGACAAAACCTCCCTGTCTTTTCCCCACCCATATTAACCCCCGCCGCCCAACCCCATACGCAGGAGTATACTACACCATGAAGATCCTCGCCCTCAATGGGAGCCCCCGGACAACCCGGAGCACAACGCGACGACTCGCGCAGTTCGTACTCGATGGAGCCGCAGAAGCCGGTGCGGAAATTGAAATGATCGATCTCTGTGACCTCTGCGTCACGCCATGTACCGCATGCGAAGGCTGTGCGTTCAATGGCATCTGCGTCTTTGATGACGATATGCCGGCAATCGTTGAACGGATGAAGGAAGCGGACGGGATAATTTTTGCATCGCCCGTGTACATCGACAACGTTGCCGGCCAGATGAAGATTTTCTTTGACCGGCTTGCGGATGCAATCCATTACCAGCTGCTGGCCGGAAAATTCGGCTGTTCGGTCGCGAGTACGCACACATCGGGTGGCGACGAGGTTGTCTCGTACCAGAACCATGTCCTGAATTATCTCGCTGTCGTATCAGTTGGCGGCATCAGCGTGGCAACGGGCGGGGATGCTGATACCGTGGAAGTCCGTGAAGAGGATGCCCGGGCGCTTGGCAAAAAACTCGCAGGTGCGATCGCGAACGGGTTCTCCGATCCGAAACAGGATGAAGAGATTACCGGCAACCGGGAATTTTTCCGGGACCTTGTTATTGAGAACAAGGATTTCCGGCCCGGGGATTACGAGCGGTGGGTGCAGCTGGGATGGATCCGGTGACCGACCCGGCGGATACCGTCAGTCCCGATCCCCGCGACTTCCTTGCCCCGTCCCGGATCATCAATTACAACCACCCGGCTGTTCGCAGGAAAGCTCGCGAGCTTGCAGCCAGCCCTGCAAGCGATGAGGTGATTGCGAAGCGCTGCTTCCACTTTGTCCGCGACGAGGTCCGGCACAGCGCTGATTTTCAGCTGAACCCCGTGACCCTGACAGCATCCGAAGTGCTTGAGCACCGCACCGGCTTCTGTTACGCAAAGAGCCACCTGCTTGCCGCACTCCTCAGGGCAAACGGGATCCCGGCCGGCCTCTGCTACCAGCGGCTCGCCTTCGACTCGATTTGCCGGCCATTCGCCCTCCATGGTCTCAATGCCGTATACCTGCCGGAGCAGGGATGGTACCGCATCGATGCAAGGGGCAACAAGCCCGGCGTCGATGCCCGGTTCGACCCCCCCGATGAATACCTCGCATATAACCCCTGTGAACCGGGCGAGGGAGATTTGCCGGGAATTTTTACCGAACCGCTCCCGGAGGTTGTGGACGTTCTGAAGCGGTGCCTTGATTATGGTGAGGTCCTGGAAAATCCCCCGGACCGGCCCTTACCGTGAAGCGGGAATAATAACTCCAGCAAGAAAACAGCCAGGCTCTTTCCCGGGACCGATTTCGAAATATGTTATTGAGAACAAGGATTTCCGGCCCGGAGATTACGAGTTCCGGGTACAGCTGGGATGGATCCGGTAAACCCCGGGAAAATGCCGGGCTGGATCCTGTTACCAGGTCCTTTTTTCGTATATTTAAAAAAATCGTCACATTGATACGTTTCCGGCAATGTTACGCGAACCCGTTCACCTCTTACATTTCAATCCCGTTCCGGTATGTAATTGAGAAGGATTGCATTACAATCGCAGGAAAGGATTAGTTTTCTGCAGATGGGACAGATTTCCTTGCTGCAGCCCCAGTGATGGACATTTCCTCTCTTCAATTCTATGCCGCAATCCGGGCAACGACCCGGTCCATTTCTCTTTAGTGCACGTGAATAAATTTTCCCATCGGAAAGTACATTCCGATTGTCTCTTGAACATGATTTTGCAACTGGCATCTCGCGATTACAATGCACGCATTTTCCGATCATGGTCAATCAACTCTCATAAGCGCGGGTTGTTCCGGTATGAAAAACAAAAAACTCCTGATATTTTTCTACCTGGGTTCCGGAGATTTTCTGGAGATCTGAAATTTTCACAACTTCATTCCATTCCAGGCAGTTCAAAAAAATCATAGATGGATTACCGGCCACGTTTTCGTTTCATGGTTACATGAACCACGATCCCTGCCAACACTGCCAGAACAATAATAATCGCGCGGGCCGGGCTTTCCGGTGCAGGTGTACTTGTTGTGTCGGTTCTTTCCGGGCTGGCATCTGTATGTGTTGTTGAAGAACTGGTCACAGATACATTTCCGGACAGAAATGTCACCCTGAATGACATGGGCTTCAGCTTGTGCCATAATACTATACCGTTGTTAAAATCCGAGATCGATGCAACCTCAGATGTAAGGTCACTGAATGTTCCGGTTCCGATATCATAGATCCTGATTGTCCCGGTATCGGAATTATTGTAATCGATTTCCGGTTTTTTCACCCAGGCGATTATATTTTTAGAAATATGTGGATCCGTCATGGGCGCCGTTTCAGAAATTTCAATGGAACTGCTCTTTTTTGAAATGAGATCCATGAGGCGGATATTATATGATTCCACCGTGACCGGGACACCGTTTAGAGAATCCGGTTCCTTTGCTGTCATAACCCAGACAACATTGTCCCCGGAGATGTCACCATAGCCGAATGTCCGGACCGATTTGCTTTCCGGAATGATGTAATCCACCCCGGTTGAGATTGTATAGACATGGATCTCCCGGCCGGGTTCCCGGTCGACACGTTCACATCCCCACAGGATCCGGTCACCATCGATGGCGAGGCCGTGGATCATGTTGTTCGATGTGAAGATTTGCCTGCTTGTGCCATTTGAACGGGTATGCAGGATGAGGACCTGGTTATTGCTTCCCCCCAGCAAAACAACATTATCCCCGCTCGCGGCAATCTTGGTAATCTTTTGCTGAGGTCCGCTGGTTGTATAGATGATCCTTTTTTCCTGTGTAGCAAGATCATATTCATAGACAGTTTCATTCCGCATGTATCCCGGTTCTTCAGGATTGTATTCGGAATAATAAACCCGTCCGTCCGAGATCTCCAGAGCATCAAGTTTCATCACCTCGCGTGAGAGCGGGATTTCTGTTACAATTCTGCCCTCCGCGTGGTACACTTTAATTGCCGGCGGTCTGGTGCTGCTCACATATGCCGCAACAAGACCGTTGTCAATATGTGCATCAGCCCAGTCCATCTGCGATCCTTCTTTGATGATGAGAATGTCGGAGGATCCTGCAATACAGGGTAAGGGAATAAGAAGAGACAGAATTACCGTTATTAAAACAGGGTAACCAAATGATGATTTCATCGCAAATTTCATTTTTTCCTCATGAGTAAAAAAAGGGTTTTCTCCTCCTCATCAGTAGTAGTACGAAGAAGACCACGTGCTTCCACTGCCCGATGGGTTAGTGGACTGGGCGTAAGTCTGCGATTGGTACAGCGTTCCAACTGTCGGGCTTCGGATACCAGATGTTGATACAGTGTAGTAAGGACTGTTGGCATAATTATAGGCAACATTGTATGATGTCTGGAGCAAATCGCCGTTACCGTGAAGACGGGCTTCGACTCTTAGCATTCCAACAGGATCTGCTCCGTACACGTATCCGCTCCCACCATAGGTGATGTATCCCCCGGAATAGCCTACCGGTGTCGCATCAACGATGATGCCGGATCGCACTGATTTGATTTTTCCACTTTCAATACCTGCAAGAATTGATCCATCTGGATCTTCGATAAGCTGACTATTTTCATCAAAGATTTTAGGGCCAGGTGTGATAACTTCCGGGGGATAGCGTTCTCCCCAGAAATATGGCTGGCTCCGGACCTCTTCAAGCATTTTTGAATCGACATTTGCCTCAATTTTTTCCAGATTCTCTTTGGAGTAGGCAATCTGTTCGAGTTGTCCGATGGTGATCTTCTCACCCCAGTGTTCATTCAGCCATTTCTGTCCTTCCTCCGTATACATTCCTGAGATTTCAAAGGCGCTCACGGATGGAACGACAAGTACCATCAGGACCATCAGTCCTGCCAGTATCGATAGTTTCAGAGATCTGTTCATGGTGTTTCACTTCCGTTCCAGGCCGGATTTTTCTTTGCAATCCCGTCCGGGTTTTTGAGTCCAGATCTGTGAAGTGCCGGAAAACATGGGAGTTTCGGCATCTTCGGCCTAAACGATCACAAACTGGGACGTAATATTAAAAACGTTTTATTCCAAAACCCTCTACACAGGTATCTAAGAACAGTCTGACCTTTTTTTAATTGTTTGAAAAAATGGATGTCCGGTCATCTCCTCTTATTGAATATGAAATAACCGGCAATACCAATTGTGAGTGATGAGGCAATTATCATGGGATTAATCGGGCTTGCTGGATTAGGGCTGTTCTGAGGCATAGTTTCTCGATTTTCTGAGATACCGGGTGCTGATACCGAAGATGTCGCTACCGGAACATTTCCAGACAACGATGTCGCAAAGAACGATAATCGGGGCTCCCCGCTCCAGATAAGCAGATCTCCCTTAAAATCATCAATATTAAGGACATTGTTTTTCAAGTCACTGGCAGTTTCGGTCAGGATATTATAACACCGTATTGTTGCAGGGACTATCTCATTGCTGTCATTTGCAGGTCGTTTCAGATAGACAATATAATTTCCGGATATGAACGACTTCGAATAGCCCTCATTTTTTTCAACAGATTGCGTTATGTGTGTGTCCAAATCAGTAATCCTGATATCACTTCCTCTCATTCCATGGTAATCACCATCTTCCTCCAAATATGGGGCATGCAATGCCATTGTCCACGTCACTTTGTTGCCTGAAATATCCACTGTGCCATATGTCCTGTCCGATTTGCTCTCGGGAATGATATAATCCGTTCCGGTCGGGATTGTGTAGACATGGATCTCCCGACCGGGTTCCTTGTCGGTCCGTTCACATCCCCAGACAATTCGGTCTCCGTCAATGGCGAGATCATAAATCCAGTCATGGGAATTGAAGATAACCTTGGGGGTCTTTGTTGGAAGTGTTTGCAGGACAAGGCTGTTGCCGCCCCCTTCATTCTGGAATACAATGTTCCCGCCATCAGCCACTATTCGTGTGATCTTTTGTTGGACATTCGGGACAAATGGGATCGTGAATACCTTTTGCCTCTCTTTTGTTGAGAGTGTATATGTATAGACGGTCTGATTTCGCGAATACCAAGGTTCTGATATGTCATATTCAGAATAATATATTGTGCCTTCTGAGAGTTCCAGGGATTCTAGTTCACTTGTATCCGTTGATAGGGGAATTTTCTCAAAGAGGATTCCATCAGATGAATATACATAAATCTCAGGGCCTAGTGAATCAGACTGAAATATAATAAATGTCCCATCAGTGGATATACGTCCCGAAATTGTATCAGGAACTTGTTGTGATATCCGAATGTCCGAAGATGCCGCTTCACATGGAATGATTATTACTATACATGCGATGAGGATCGTGATTAAAAAAACCTGAATAATTTCAAAAAGTCTCATAAAATCAATCCAAAAAATGGGGGGAGTCCCTCTTCATGAATAAAAGTACGAGGAGCCCCATGTGCTTGCGGAATGATCCGGACCTGTTGAAACTGCATAGGTCTTTGGTTGATACAAAGTACCATGAACCGGGCTCCGGATCCCGGAGGCCGTTACGGTTACATATGGGGAGGGATTGTCGTAGTCATATTTTGCGTTGTATGCTGTTTGCAACCAGTTCCCGTCACCATATATCTGAGATTCGACTATCAGCGAATCAACATGTGCAGCACTGTATACCTTCCCGCTTCCACGGTAGGTAATATACCCTCCGGAATAACCCGCTGGATCAGCTGTTACTATCAGGCCAGATCGCAAGGATTTAATCTCTCCGCTCAAAATCCCGGCAAGGATCGATCCATCCGGATCTTCGACAAGCTGATCGTTCTCGTCAAAGATCTTAGGGCCGGGTGTGATAACCTCGGGAGGATAGCGATCTCCCCATGTATACGGTTTGCTCCAGATATGTTCAAGCAGTTTTGAATCCACGTTTTCCTTAACCTTCTCGTAGTCTTCCGGAGCGTATGCGATCTTCGCCAGCTCGCCCAGTGTGATCTTCTCACCCCAGTGTTCATTCAACCATTTCTGTCCTTCCTCCGTATACATTCCTGAGATTTCAAAGGCGCTCACGGATGGAACGACAAATACCATCAGGACCATCAGTCCTGCCAGTATCGATAGTTTCAGAGATCTG
>JALOBP010000081.1 GCA_023228295.1 Methanoregula sp. | reverse complement strand
GAAGCACCTGACGGCACGGGCCGATGCCCAGAAACTCGGTAAGAACGTTATCGCTGAACTGAAGAAGCGTCTCACCATATAAGGGTATACAATGACAGTCACGGTCCTTGGTATCTCAGGAAGCCCGCACCGGCACGGCAATACAGAAACGCTGCTCGAAAGCTTTCTGGAGGGGGCAAAGGCAGAAAGGGCCACGGTTGAGAAAGTCGTCCTCAAAGACCTGGATTACCATTCCTGCCGGGGGTGCAATGCGTGCCACAAAACCGGCGACTGTATTGTGCAGGACGATGCCGTCTCCCTTTTCGACCGGGTCCTTGCCGTCGATTGCATTGCAATCGCCTCACCCATCTATACCATGGGTATCACGGCGGAGCTCAAGGGGTTTATCGACCGGGGGCAGTACTTGTGGGCACGAAAGTTTGTGCTGAAAACCCTCTTTTTTACTGACGAGCACATCCGGTGCCACAAGGGGATTTTCATCTCGACTGCCGGCCAGAACTGGGATCATGTCTTCGACGGCGCATTCCCCATGATCACCGCCATTTTCAATGGTACCGGTTTTGAATACTATGACAATATCATCGCCAACAACATGGACGAGTTCAAGGGGATCAAAAACCATCCCACTGCCATGAAAGACGCTTTTCTCAAGGGGCAGGAAGTTGTCCGGGTACTGGCAAAAATCAAAGACCGGGAAGAGGGATGCCGGGGAAAAAATTACAGGAAGTAGTAGGATCCAAAGAGGATCGCAACCGACAGACCGATCAGGAGAATAAATGCCGGAAGGCTCCACGCAAGGACTTTCTTCCCGTCAAGGACGCTTACAGGGAGCAGGTTGAACGTAGCCAGCATTGCGTTGATCTGGATGCCGGCAAGCCCCACAATAGCGAGGAGGCTGCCGTTGACGCTGTGAAGTGCGGCAGGTCCTCCTGAAAGCATGATCAGCACGGCAAACGGAATACAGAGCAGGAGATTTGTCGCGGGCCCGGCGGCAGATATCATGCCGTTCTGTTCCCGGGTAAGCATCCTGCCATCGGTACTGTAGATCACTGTTGCGCCCGGTGCAGCAAAGACAAAGCCCACGAGCGCGGCCATCACGACTGCGATGAGTAGCATGACATTGTCTTTCCGGAATTCCGCCCAATACCCGAACCGGATAGCGGCGAACTTATGCGCCATCTCGTGGAGTATGAACCCGATACCGACTGTGATCAGGGCAATGCCGAAATACAGGACCGCATTAAAGAGGTCGATCCTAATATTCAGACCCAGAATCCCATAGGGGGCAATATTGATGATGGCAAAGGAGACCGCGATCGCCATCCAGGCAACAAAGAGATCCGCTTCCTCCCGCCTTGTTATCCGTTCGAACATGAAGAGTACCTGAACAGTTAAGGCGCTCCTGCATTATCAGCGTTTATGTCCCGGCATATCAGGGATTATGTTTATTAAAATTCTCGGATATGTACTTGATATGTCTCTCGAGAAGGTCCGGTCGGATATTTCAGACACCGATTCCGCGATCATCAGGCTCATTGCACGGCGGCAGGAACTGGCTGATGAGATCGTAAAGATCAAGATCCAAAACGGCCTGTCTGTCCATGACGAGAACCGCAAGGTGCAGGTGCTGGACGCAGTATTCAGGCAGGCTGTAGAGTCCAGGATCGATCCGGTTGCAGTCCAGGAAATATTCAGTATCCTGATCGCCATGAGCGAGGAACGGCAGCATGCATTTTCCGGTGAAGGAAACCTGCCCTGAACCGATCGGGGAAATCCTCCGGCACGCTCTCAGTCTCTTACAATAATTGCTCCCGGAAGTACAACACACGGACATTCGTCCCCCCTCGTTTTTGAGTACATTCACTCATTCGAGTTCGCTGATGCAAAAAAGGACGGGTCGGGGATTATAAAAAAGGGAGGGTTAGCCGATCCAGCCAAGGAGGATAACTGCGCCAAGCGCAATCAGGATAAAGCCGATGAGGAACCTGACCGGTCGCTTGTAATCACTCCGCAGCTTCTCCGCCCGCTCAGGAGAGAGGCCATATGCTACGAGAAGGGTGAGCACGACAAGCGGGAGGACATAGACCACGTTGTAGAGGATGAGCCAGGGAAGGCCGGCCGTCACAGTCATCTCTTCTCCCATCATCCCGAGAATGCTGATGTAAATTCCACCCGTGCACGTGAACCCGAGTATCCCCGCAAGGATCCCGAGCACGAATGCTGCGGGGAGGGAGGCTTTGCGGGCATAGGATCCGAGCAGTCCTTTCCGGGATTCCGGTATCGAGAGGAGGAACGTCTCCTTGTTCCGGAGCAAGTCGGCGATCGTTATTGCCCCGAGGAGCAGCGCGAGAACTCCCCCAATGACGGAGAAGAGTTTTGCCAGGCCGGACAACGAGAAGAGCGAGAAGAGTCCGATTCCCACAAGGAGGTGGAATAAAAACATCGCCGCGATGTATGCTCCGCCAACGAGCAGGATACGCTTCCTGCCCCCGGCTGCCGCCATGGTAATCAGGAGGAAGACCAGGACCGAGAGCCCGCAGGGGTTGGTACTGTCAACGAGCGCTGCACCAACAACGAGAGGGAGGCTGAGCAGGGTCTGGGGTGGTGGGCACTCGCTGGGATCCGGAGTTACTTCCGGTGCCGGGGTCGTTGAATTACATGAGGCGAGACGCTGCTGTTCAGCAAGGATATCGGTTTCAAGACGGTCGGTTATCTCGACATCGCCCACAAGGACATGGTTTGCGATAAAGAGGATAGGTACACCCGGGTTTGATATGCCATATGTCCGGCCCAGGGCAGTCAAGTGTTCCCGGTTACTGGCATCATTGTATACTTCAAGCCGGGTGAGGTTCAGGTCGGGATACCGCACCTCGAGTTCATCAAGGAGTGGCTTAATCTTCGCACAATGGCTGCACGTGTCGCCATAGAAATAGATCGCATCGACGGTTTGTGATGTGAGCCGGACATCAGGGCCGGAAGCAAGGACTGCAGTTGCAGGGATCTCACGGGTTATATTTTTTTTTTTGTCGATGATAACCTGTTCCAGCTTGGCCGGGATATCCTGTGCACCAAAAAGAACTACATCCCCGACAATAACTTCCGGCACGCCGGACGCTTCAACCTTGAGCTTGCTGTTGAGCGTGGAGGAGAGTTTGTAGTTGGCCGGGTTGTGCCAGGTCTCAAGGATCTGGAAATCCATATCGGGATATTTCTCCCGAAGCGATTCAATAAAGGGCATTATCTCGTGACAATGGGGGCATTCTTCCCCGTAAAAGAAGTATACGGTCAGGGTGCCGTCATCCGGAGAGCTGGTGGGTGCCTGGGTTGAGTCAGTGAGAAATGAGCTCAGGCCGGGTACCGCAAAAAACACCGCTGCGATAATCAGGATTATTGCCAGTGCAAGCCCGGCTTTTTTTAAGGTTTTATCCATATGATGATATCCTGATAGCTATTTCGCTTTTAATGTCTTTAAGCCATTTCAATGTGGCAATACAGAAAAATTAATTTATTGAGATCATCGTCCCGACACCCTCGCGGGTGAAGAGTTCTAAGATGAGGTTGTGTTTGACATTCCCGTTGATGATATGGGAGTAGCTGACCCCATTTTCGACGGCCTTGATCACGGATCCAACTTTCGGGATCATACCTTCGCCAATTGCCCCTGAACGCTGGAGTCCGTTCGCATCTGCTACGGTTAGTTTCCGGAAGACTTTCGTCCGGTCCTTGTCCATGACCCCGTCCACATCAGTCATGTTGACCAGCTTGTATGCCCTGAGGGCAATGGCAATATCTCCTGCCGCGGTGTCGGCATTGATGTTCAGGTTCCCCCCGAACCGGTCGATGGCAATCGGGGCGACAACGGGAATATACCTGGTATCGAGCAGGGTATTCAGGAGTGACGGATCAATCAGCTCGATCTCCCCTACATGCCCGAGATCCACCTCATGCTGGACACCGCCTACCTCAACTTTCTGGATCTCCATCTTCTTTGCAAGGATCAGGTTCCCGTCACTGCCGGAAAGGCCGACGCCGCGGGCACCGCACTTGGCAATGAGGGAGACTATCCCCGCGTTGATCTTGCCGACAAGGACCATCTGGGCGATCTCGAGGGTCTCATTGTCAGTGACCCGGAGCCCTCCGACAAAAACCGATTGCTTGCCCATCTGCTTCATCTTCTCGCTGATCTCGGGGCCGCCTCCATGGACGAGCACGACACGGATGCCAACGTAATGAAGAAGCACCGCGTCACGGATGGCATTTTCGAGGATTACGGGGTCCACCATCGCGTGGCCGCCAAGCTTGATCACGATCGTCTTACCATGGAACTGCTGGATGTACGGCAGTGCCTCCATCAGGACATCTTCGCGCTTCATGTAGTATACTTCCCGTTGATCTCTACGTATTTCTCGGTGAGATCGCAGCCCCATGCCGTTGCCTCTTCATTTCCTGCTGCAAGGTCGAGGATGAACAGGACCTGTTTTCCGTGCATGGCCTCTTTTGCCTTTTTCAGGTCCGCGATGATCTCACCGGACTTCACCAACGGGAACTTGTTCTTGCCATCGCTGATCCAGAGCGAGACTGCATTGGGATCGATCTTCACGCCGGCCCGTCCTGCTGCTGCAACCACCCGTCCCCAGTTGGGGTCCTCGCCATAGACAGCGGTTTTTACAAGCGGGGATTCGATAACAGTTCGGGCAACCTTGTCTGCATCGTCTTCCTTTTTTGCACCTGTGACCCTGACTTCCAGCAGCTTGGTGGCACCTTCGCCATCGGCAGCAATCTGCTTTGCGAGCGAGCGGCAGCACTCCTCAAGGGCTTGTGAGAACTCCGCTGCCTTCACTTTCCCTGCATCGCCGGTTGCCGTACAAAGTGCAATGTCGTTGGTACTGGTGTCGCCGTCAACAACCACCCGGTTGAACGAACGCCGGGTTGCCAGTTTTAGGGCATCTGAAAGGGGTTTTGCACCAATTTCTGCATCGGTATAGATGAACGCGAGCATGGTGCCCATGTTGGGGGCGATCATACCACTGCCCTTCGTTATGCCGCTGATAACAAAACCTTCCTTCTTCACGAGTGCGTGTTTCTGGACGGTATCCGTTGTCATGATGGCCTGTGCGGTAACGATCTCCGCCTCGGGAGTCCGGGCAAGCTTTGGTGCAACGGTCGCACACTGCCGTTTGATGAGCGGAAGGTCAAGATACCTTCCGATAACCCCGGTGCTTGCAACTCCAACATGGGCAGGCCTGACACCGAGAACGTCCCCGGCCATTTCGGACATAGCAACCGCGTCAGTAAGTCCCTGTTTTCCCGTGTAGGCATTGGCGCAGCCGCTGTTGACGACAACCGCCTCGAGTTTTCCGGCTTTTATCTGTTTTCGCATCAGCTCGACCGGAGCGGCCCTTACGAGATTCTCCGTGAAGACTCCCGCGGCCGTACCCTGAGCCTGAATAAGGGCAAGGCCGTACTTACCTTCCTTCATTCCCCAGGCTTTGACGCCCGGTACTGCACAGATACTTTTGAATTTCATTTACTTACTCACCCCCGTTCTTTTCCGTATAGGTTGTTCCAATAGCATTGATGATATCCGCCCGTGTGATGATACCGATGATGGTCTTGCCCCGTAGGACCGGGAGCCGGGAGATGCCCTCTTTGAGCATGAGAGCCGCGGCAGCCTCAACGTCCATCTCTTCGGTTGCGGTGATGACTCGGTGGGTCATGATCTTCTTTGCCGGCATATCCCCGATATTCCGGAGCGCATGTTTGGTCTTCTCCCAGTTGATGTACTCCCGGATCGGGATCTCGATGATCTCAAACGGAGAGGGAAGCCAGAGGTCATCGGATCTCCCTTCAGATTCAAGAAGTGCGATAAGGTCTGATTCCGTTATCATGCCAACCAGTTCCCGGCCTTCCATAACGGGAAGTCCCCCGATGTGGTGTTTCCTGAAGAGTGAGACGACATCCCGGAGCGGGGTTTCTGCAGAGCAGACAATGGCCTCTTTTGTCATCGCGTCCTGTACGAGCATGACAGTATCCTCAGGGGAGCATCCCGGCGCCGGTAAGGCCGTCCTGCTCTTTGAATCCGCACATCAGGTTCATGTTCTGGATGGCCTGCCCGCTTGCGCCTTTGACAAGGTTGTCGATAGCCGAGACTGCAACGACCCGCATCCCCTCACTCTCCACCATGATGTCGCAGAAGTTGCTCCCGCGGACTGCTGCGAGCATGGGTTTCTGGAGCCGGACAAAGTATTCGTTCCTGTAATAGTCCATATAGAGCTTCTCGACTTCCTTCTGGCCGAGCGGTTCTTTGAGGAGGATATGAGCGGTTGTCAGGATCCCGCGGTTGACCGGGACCAGATGGGGGGTGAAGTAAACGTTTGCCTTCGAGCCGAGGAATGCAATCTCCTGCTTCATCTCGACAAGGTGGCGGTGAGTCGTCAGCTTGTAGGGGCCCACGTTGTCCCCGACATTCGGGTAGTGGGTTGTTGATGAGGGGTTGTCACCGGCTCCGCTGACACCGGTCTTTGAGTCGAAGATGACCGTGTGGGCGTATTTTGCGAGAGGGGCGGCGGCAAGGGTTGCTCCCGTAGGGAAGCACCCGGGGTTGGATACGAATTTTGCATTGATACAGTCCTTGCGGTGGAGCTCGGGAATGCCATAGGGTGCAGGGAAGTAATCCGTATGAGGGACGCCATAGACTTTCTCGAACACGTCCTTTGGAAGACGGTAATCCGCGCTTAAGTCCACGACCCTGATCCCGCGGGAAATGAGTTTTCCGGCATAGGTCATCGCCGCCGTATGGGGGACAGCGAGGAACGCGACATCTGCATCGATGGCATCCGTCTCCGGGTTGCTGAAGGTAAGATCCGTGAAACCCTTCAGGTGGGGATGGACATGGTCAAGAGGAGTACCTGCCAATTTGCGGGAAGTGGCACAGACAACCTCCGCTTTGGAGTGATACGCAAGAAGGCGGATCAGCTCGCCACCGGCATAACCGGAAGCCCCGACAATCGCAACTTTCATGAGAAGAGTTTTCCGGTTGTGAAAATTTAATGCTTGTTAAGGCAGATCCGGCAGATGAGACAAAATTAACTGCCTGTTTAATAAAAAATCAGGCAGTTTCCATCTTCCGCATGCAAACCGAATGGAGACGCTGCCCGAGCAGCTCGATCCGCTGGCGATCCTCGAGGCCATCGAGCAGGTCTTCGGGAAGCGCGTTGATACCTTTTGCCGCACCAAGGTATGCCCCGCAGATCAGGGCGATGGTATCGGAATTTCCCCCGGTATTGGCGGAGACGGTGAGGAGATCTGCCGGGTGAGTATACCTGCTGATGAGGAAGAAGGCTATCGGGAGGGTCTGGAAGACAGATACATCGTGACCGATTTTTAAGAGGGCCGTTTCCGTATCCATCCCTTCTTTTTCAAGAACGAGGGCCTTGTGAATCTTCCCACCAAGGACCTCATCCTCCACCTGCGCCTTCCCAAGGGCTCGTCCTATCGGGTCAGGGGTCTCGTGCAGGGTATGGTAGATGAGGGTGACAACGGTCGATACAGCGGCATGGGCTGCCGGATGGGTATGGGTCACATTGCATGCCCTGACTGCCCGCTCGCAGGCTTCACTCATGTCCGGGAAGGCAAGGGCAAATGGAATTGCTATCGGGAGGCAGCCGGCAGTTGTTGATTTCACACCCTTCTTTGGTTCATATTCTTTTTCAGAGTGCTCGCAGACGGAGGCAACCGAGCCATCCGGAAACCGAAGTGCTCCCCTCGTGTAGAGTTCGCGCAGAGACTCAGCATACCGCTCTTCATTGAATTTCCCGTCTGCCAGAAGGGTGCCGGCCAGGATCATCAGCTGGGTGTCATCGGTATACTGTCCAGGGGCTAATGCTTCATTCGGGTGATTTTTATATGCGCGCCGGTACCCGTATTTCATTTTCTTCAGGTTCGGGGCGCAGCTCTCGTTTGGCATTCCCAGCGCATCGCCAATTGCCGCACCCAGCAAACAGCCCTTGAATTTCTTCAGCATCAATCCTATATTGAAAAACCCGGATAGATAACTGTTTTTATGTTATGCAGATTGCTGAACGCAACACGGTATGCAATTTTTCGTAAATAATTTCCGTGTTCTTCTATTACGAGTGTAGAATACTAAAATGATAAATCGGTATAATTATCCGGTTTTTATTGTGACTGGGTTCGATTTCAACAAATATTTAAATATGATGTTATGCATGATTAATAGTGATAGATTGGTGAAACATGACGGAGGATTTCGATGTCAAGTTGGTTGATAGTACCGTCCGCTACACACCAGACCCGGAATACAAGCAGAATTCCTGGTTGGGCGATTATGATACCGCATACCGGGAGTTCCTTGCCGATCCCGACGGGTTCTGGGAACGGGTAGCAAAGGACCTGGACTGGATACGCCCGTGGGATGTCGTCAAGGAATGGAACTATCCCTATGCGAAATGGTTCGTTAATGCTAAACTCAACATTACGGCAAACTGTCTCGACCGCCACGTGAAAAACCACCGGCGCAACAAGGTTGCCCTCATCTGGAGAGGCGAGGAAGGCGCTGAGAGGATCTACACGTACCAGAAACTCCTTTCAGAAGTGATGCGTTTTGCCAACGGCCTCAGAAAGATTGGTGTGAAAAAAGGCGACAGGGTCTGTATCTATATGCCCATGGTGCCGGAACAGGTCATCGCCATGCTGGCCTGTGCACGGATCGGTGCCGTCCACAGTGTCGTCTTTGCCGGGTTCGGTGTAACCGCACTGAACATGCGGATCAGGGAGACCGAAGCAAAGGTGGTCATCTCCGCGGACATCTCAATCCGCCGGGGAAAGGCAATTCCGCTGATCACAACCGTCCAGGAGTCGATCCTCAATGCCCCAAGCGTTGAACATCTTATCCTCTACCGGAGGAGAACAGAGCCTCCGGTTGAGATCCGGCCAGACTTCGAAATTGATTTCTACAGCCTGATGGATGACGTTCCTGCAACCTGCGAGCCCGAGGTCATGGATGCAGAAGATCCCCTGTTCATGCTTTACACGAGCGGTTCAACCGGGTCACCAAAGGGAATCGTCCATACCTGCGCTGGCTACATGGTCGGGACTTATTACACGACAAAATATGTCTTCGATCTCAAGGAGAACGACATCTACTGGTGTACAGCTGACCCCGGCTGGATCACCGGCCACAGTTACATTGTCTATGGACCGCTCACGGTCGGTGGCACGATCTTCATCACGGAAATGACTCCTGATTACCCGGATGCGGGGATCTGGTGGAAACTGGTCGAGGAGCAGAAGATCAATGTACTCTACACCGCTCCGACAGCAATCAGGATGTTCATGAAGATGGGGGAATCCTGGCCGAAAAAATACGACCTGAGTTCCCTGAGAGTGATCGGTTCCGTAGGTGAACCGCTCAATCCAGAGGCCTTCGTCTGGTATCACCATGCAATCGGCGGTGACAGGTGCCCCATCATCGACACCTGGTGGCAGACAGAGACGGGGATGCAGATGGTTACGACTATGGTGGGAGAAACCATGCGCCCGGGTTTTGCCGGAAAGGCAATTCCCGGCGTGATTGCTGATGTGGTGGACAAGGAAGGAAAGTCCGTACCGCCAGGGACCGGGGGATTCCTCGTGATAAGAGAGCCATGGCCGTCAATGTTCCGTACGGTATACAAGAACGATGAGCGGTACCGGCAATACTGGTATACAATCAAGGACTGCTATACCGCAGGCGACCTTGCGGTCAAGGGTAAAGGCGGCTATATTATGGTGCTGGGCCGGGCGGACGACATCATCATCGTTGCCGGGCACAATATCGGCACTGCCGAGGTGGAGAGTGCGCTCGTTTCTCACCATGCTATTGCTGAGGCAGCTGTGATTGGCAAACCCGACCCCATGAAAGGGAATTCCATCAAGGCATTTGTCATCCTGCGAGTCGGAAACAATCCCAGTGACAAGCTCCGGCAGGAGCTGATCTATCACGTGCGGATGACGCTCGGGCCCATTGCCGTACCTCACGAGATCGATTTCGTGGACACCCTGCCCAAGACACGGAGCGGCAAGATCATGCGCCGGGTCTTAAAGGCAAAGGAGATGGGTATCGACCCGGGCGACATCTCAACCCTGGAGGAATGATGCAGGTCATTTCATGAACTGCCTGAATTGAATTTTAAGGAGAAATAAGGAGTGAAGAAAAAAATGACAGATGATACTGGTAGTAGTGTGACCCAGGTGAAGAACCTGGACTTTACCGCAAATCCTGCACCTCTCGGCCTGCTGGGTTTTGGCATGACAACCGTGCTCCTGAACCTGCATAATGCGGGGTTCTTCGCACTGGGCTCGATGATCCTTGCCATGGGGATCTTCTACGGAGGCATAGCGCAGGTCATTGCGGGTATCGAGGAATGGAAGAAGAACAACACATTCGGGGCGACCGCGTTCACATCTTACGGGTTGTTCTGGCTGTCGCTTGTTGCCCTGCTGGTGCTCCCAAAGATGGGGCTCGCGGAGGCGTCGGACAAGACTGCCATGGCAGCGTACCTCGCGATGTGGGGCCTGTTCACGGCGATCATGTTCATCGGGACGCTTAAAGCCAGCCGGGCACTGCAGTTCATCTTCGGGTCGCTCGCAATCCTGTTCTTCCTGCTGGCGCTCGGGGACATAACCGGTAACAGCACTATCACCATGATCGCAGGATACGAAGGTATCATCTGCGGGTTTTCGGCGATTTACACCGGTCTCGCCCAGATACTCAACGAGATGTACAAGCGGACCGTTGCACCGCTCGGATAATCCATTCCTTTTTTATTCCCTTCCATAAAAATCCGAAAAGAAGAACGATACATTTATTTTTCAGATTTGCCTCTTTTTTTCGTTGGATTCGTGAGGTGCCGGTTGCCGGATCCGCTTGCGTTGTGCGAGACGGTACCCGCAGATGACCTGGATCGACTCCCCGAATTCACGGTCAAGTTCCGGATCCCCGGTATCCACAAGAAGTTCCGGGGTCTCCTGAAGTTTGTGAGATGTTGCAACCACGATAATATGTCCCACTCCCGCCCGCCGGATAACTGTTGCACTGATCTGCTGGTTTCCCCGGCCAAGGATGAACCCCTGTGCACCAATCGGGCTTATGATGATCCGGATATCTTTTTCTCCCCCGGTCAGCCGCAGAAGTATCTTTTCATCCGCATCCCGGGCAACGAGTCTCCCGTTCTTTACGACATCCACGCCGAGGAGAGTTTTTTTGAGCCCCAGGTACCGTGCGATCGCTTCCGTGGTTGTCCCGGCACCAAGGATATAGAGCGTGTCCGGCAGCATCACTTCCTGCATGAACTGGGCAATCTGCCCTTTCACCCGCTCTTCATCCGGTTCCTCATACACCTGTTTTGAGACCTGGACCATCCCCCGGATAACGGGTGTACGGGCAATACCATACAACCGGGTGTCAAGGGTGCCTGCCCGGTATGCCTCCTCGTCCACATCCATGACCTCTGAATCCCGCAGTACTGCGGTTTCCAGACCTGTAACGAGTTCCGCAGCAGCAGCGGGGCAAATGGCAAAGACTCCGGAATACATCTTCACTCCTGCCGGGATCCCAAGTAAGGGAACATCTCTTCCAACAACGGAGAAGATGTCGCGGGCTGTCCCGTCGCCCCCACAGAAGAGGATGAGATCAACGCCTTCCCGGAGTAAGACCCGTGCAGCTTCCTTTGTGTCAAGGGCCGAACTTTTGCCCTGAGGGCTGTACACGATCTGATAACGGGTTATTCCGGAACCGGCAAGGACCGATTCTCCCATATCCCCGGAACAGGTTAAAAAACAGAGGCCGGGGCTGTTCTTTATCGGTTCGAGTGCCATCCGGGCCCGGTCACCGGCATGGGGTTCAGCACCCCGCGCCCGGGCTTCCTCAACATTCCCGTCAGTGCCTTTCAGCCCCACCGATCCACCCATGCCTGCTACCGGGTTGATGATGAGACCAATACGTTTCATAAAAAGAGATGGGGATGATGATTTATTGTATCTTGGGTATCCGGCCGATAGCTTCACGGATCAACTCGTCGGGATATTCGTAGTCCACCAGTTTCCCTGAATAATAGGCATCGAATGCCGACATATCGAAATTGCCGTGTCCCGTGCAGTTGAAGAGGATTGTCTTTCCCTCACCGTTCTTTCTGCATTTGAGTGCCTCATCGATGGCAGCTTTCACCGCGTGGGCGGCTTCGGGAGCAACAATGATCCCTTCTGTCCGGGCAAAGCTCTGGGCTGCCTCGAAGACCTCGCTCTGGTGATACGAGATCGCTCTTGCTACACCATCGTTGACGAGCCGTGAGACGATAGCCGAGTCCCCATGGTACCTCAGGCCCCCGGCATGGATGGAGGGTGGGACAAAGTCATGGCCGAGCGTGAACATCTTCAGGAGCGGTGTGAGTCCCGCCACATCACCGAAATCATACGTATATGCACCCTTTGTCAGGGTGGGGCAGGACGCGGGTTCGACACCGATGATATCAATGTCCTTGTGTTTCCCGGTCATCTTGTCCCCTGCAAACGGGAACGAGATCCCGGCAAAGTTTGATCCCCCGCCAACGCACCCGATTACCACATCCGGGTAATCATCGACCATGGCCAGCTGCTCCCGGCATTCCTGCCCAATCACGGTCTGGTGCAGACAGACATGGTTCAGCACCGAGCCGAGTGCGTAGTTGGTGTTGGGGTGGGTTGCTGCATCCTCGACTGCTTCAGATATCGCAATCCCCAGCGCCCCCGGGGTGTCCGGGTCCTTTTCCAGCACGGCTTTCCCCGAGTTTGTCCTTGTGCTCGGGCTCGGTATACACTCCGCGCCCCAGACGTTCATCATGGATTTCCGGTACGGCTTCTGGGCATAGCTCGACCTGACCATGTAGATGGTGCATTCAAGATCATAGAGCGTGGTGGCAAATGCGAGAGCAGATCCCCACTGTCCCGCGCCGGTCTCCGTTGCGATCCGCTCGATCCCGGCCTTCATATTATAATAGGCCTGGGGGATGGACGTGTTTGTCTTATGGCTGCCGGCCGGGCTGACACCCTCCCACTTATAGTAGATCTTTGCCGGCGTCTTGAGGAATTTTTCCAACCGGTGGGCACGATACAAGGGCGAGGGTCTCCACAGGTGCAGGACATCCTGGACTTCCTCCGGGATATCGATGTAACGATCGGTCGACACTTCCTGCCGGATCAACTCCATCGGGAAGATCGCAGAAAGGTCACTGGGAACGATAGGTTTCTGCGTCTGGGGATGGAGGGGCGGGTCGAGCGGAGATGGCAGGTCTGCCTGGACATTATACCACTTTTTTGGCATCTGCTCCTCATCGAGGAGGATCTTGGTCTTCATATCAGGTACTTGTGCTCTGTACAAATATATACATTGTGTTGCACAATTGACTATCAATGTATTTGTTTGCTCATTTTTTATCTGATGGGATTAAAAAACCAGACATATATTTCTGGACAACGCCAGTACATACTTAGGAAAAACTATGGTCTTCATCTATTACAGCCAGGGAGTCTCATCCCAGTACCAGGATTTCACCGAACGCCTGATGTCCCACCTTGCCCTGAAAGGGACGGAGATCACCCACCAGGTTCTCAACCCGGCAACTGCAACAATGCATGTCAAACATACCGATGAGCAGGGCAGGCTCGACATCGCAGTTGAGAACGAGAATGTCAAGGTCAGCTACACCGTGGAGCGCAGCCGGAAGGAAGTTTCTAAAGGCGTTGCGGGAGCGGTGGCCGGAGCCGGTCTGGGCGGCCTGCTCGGGAGCATCCTGCGGCGTGACGAGGGGATGGGCGATGCCATTGCCGGTGCACTCGGAGGGGCTGCGGCCGGAGGGGCATACGGGGCTTATGACGGCTATGAAGAATCTAAGAACGAGCGGACAGAGTTCGCCACAGTCCTTGCTGAGACCATAAAAGAAGTCGAGGACGAACTGCAATACATCATCCAGGGCCAGGAGGAGGCAAAATCAGAAGCCCGTGAGCGCGGCCATCAGAAGATTGCTGAAGAAAACGAGAAGGTTGACGAATACCGCTCAATGCTCGAGGACCTGTACGGGCAGGTGCTCGCCGTGCAGGAAGAAGTCGAGATGGCAAAGAGCGAGGGTACCAATGTGACCAAGGCAAAGGGCAGGATCGACCGGGCGGAGGCGCTTTACAAGGAGGCTCAAGGCTCATTTGACAAAAAAGAGTACGGTACGATCAAGCCAAAGATTACAGCAGCCCAGAATATGGTGGAGAAGG
>JALOBP010000164.1 GCA_023228295.1 Methanoregula sp. | reverse complement strand
TGGCTGATTATCTCCCGTTTTACTCCCGGAAACCTGCCTCTTTGGGTCTCTTTGGTTGGCGGAAAAGAGGGTCTAACGTGCCGGGGGACGTTGGGGGATCCCGGGGTCTCCCGCCTGCTTCATCAGAAAGCCCGGCACTTCACGGCGGAACACCCTCATCACCCTCAACAGATCCACCTGACCGCAGCGTACATCTCATCCCCGGAATCTGTCCCTGAAAATTCCTGCCGCGTTGCATGGAACTGCGATTCCCTGCTCCAGATGTACTCCCAGGAAAATTCGATCTCATCGTGGATGAACGGCACAGAATCTTCCAACGGTGCCCACGGGAATGGGTAAGGAATCTTTTTCGTCCGCTGCATGGCCCGGGTTATGCAGGTCTCCAACGGGAGCACGAGCCATATTACCGACACCGGGATTCCGGAGCAGAGCAGGTTTTCCCGGACGTCTTCCGCATGGGGGCCCATGCCGGAGAATTCCAGGATTCCCGGTACGGGCTCACGGCATATCGCAAGGAATTTTTCCCACACAAGGGCCTCTCCTTCGACAGAACCATCACCGTACCGGATCCGGCAGTCATCGATCGATTCGTACGGGAGACCGGTGTCCCGGGCCAGTCGTTGTGCGATCGTTGTCTTGCCGGATCCCAGCGTCCCAATGAGGAGGATTTTTGGGGGTTTTATTTTCAGATCTTCCGGAGATATGTTTCGAAAAAAACCTGTGATCATTTCTGGTTAGGCAGGGATTGGCCTTTTTTCGTGAGTCGGTATTTTTGTTTACTGCTACTTGGTTTTTCAGGAATTGTTAGTGAGATCAGGTCTTGTTCAATAGCAGGTTTCAGGTAGGCGGATCTGAAATGTTCGTCATCTTTCAACTTGAGAATAGCCTGTAGTTCCCGCCGGGCCATATCACCAGCAAAGGCACGAAGCATTCGTTTCATTTCCGGGGTGGTTTCCCCTGCGATCTCTGTTGTACCCCCCGTAGTCTCCGGGATACCAAAGAGGGTGAGGGTAACTCCCTGTTCACGTTCAGACCATTGGGGAAGTGGTAACCCATAATCGGTACAGGCACTCTGGATCAGGATACTGCCGCGGCCTACCTTCTCCATATATTCCCTCAGGTACAGCACGTGAGCAATATCCGGGTTGCGCAGGACTGAAATATGTCCTTTTGAAAGCAGTTCAGGAGTAACTCCTCCGAGGAATTTGCCGGTGTTCCCGATTTCAAGACGGCTCGGGTAGATGTTGATAAAAACTCCCCCGGAAAAAGTACTATAATCGCGGTGGGCAAATGCATTGACCAGTCCCTCCCGTACAGCTTCCGGGGGATACTGGGGAATATCTTTTCGTTTGAGGCTGCCCGTCGCAAAGTCTGAAGCGGTTGAAGTAGTTCTTTGTATGAATCCGAATACTTCTTCAAGCAGCGGTACCAGGGGCCCTTCAAATGATTTCAGGTTCCGGTACTTATCGTCCGATCTGCCCGTAGTGAAACTTGCGATCCTCACCCGGATCTGTGGATAACGAGTTGCGGGATTTGTTGAAAAAAGAACATCCCCGCCATTCGTCAGCCGGCCGTATTTTATTACCGATAATTTTTCGAGAACGGTAATTGGTTTTTCAGAAATACGAAACTGGAGTCGCCCGGCTTTATTGATTTCTATGATCGCGGCCTGGATCTCTTTTGGGTCCAGATCCTTTTGTGTATCAGCTGAGGAAAATCTCCGCTCCCAACGTTCCGGCTCTACCTGCCTGCGAAGAATAATGTCCCGAATGGTTTCTATATCAGCCTTAAGGGTTTCAGCGCCTTTCCGCAGATAGATGGCTTCCTTATACGCGTAAGGTGGATCTCTCCCGGCCGGCACTTCAATTATGATGAGATTTTTATTCTGGATCTTCTGGATGTGGATCTCCACAAGCGTTTTTGGGGTCAGGTTTTTTTCCAGTACCTGCCCAAGGGTTTTTGCCATCATATCGGCATTTTTGATTCCGATAATTTTGCCGGTCTCATCAATACCACAGACAATGAAGCCACCTGTGGAAGAATTAAGAAAACCGCTGACCGCCGGACCTATGGCTCCCGCATCCGGGCATGGGAATTTGAACTCTATGTTTTGTCCCTCTCCCAGGTGAAGGACCTCTTTGAGTTTCTCAATCTTCATGACCGTCCCTCATATCCTGGATTTTACGAGACACGCCGGCATTATCGCCGAAGTGCTCCTGGAGGAATGCCTTTACTTCCTGATAACGTGAGAATTGCGCGGACGCAAAAAGCATTGCATCGGGATCTGTGGTAAATTTATGAACCCAGCCACCCTGGCGTTCTCCCAGGGGTTTTTTTGAGATTGTTGCCTCCTCGTACATATCAATCAACCGGATATTATCAAAGACCTGGTTCTTTTTGAGGGACAATTTCTTACGGGCGGCTTCTCCCTCATATCCAAGATTATTGAGGAATGTCCGGGCAAAAATCACATGATCGTGGGCCAGGATCCACCGGGGTTTTTTCAAAGAGATGGCCTGTCTCATTTCGTGATGAGTGATCGATAAACCGTCTTTACCGATCCCGCTGCCATAACGGGGAGTTATGATTCCCAGGAACAGATCGCATTTTTCTGTCGCCACCAGGCAGTTTTCAAGGTTTGTGCGGCTGGAAAATACCGGGAGTGTTCCTTTATGGGACATCCAGACCTCGTACCCGGAGAGTGTCAACAGATCATAAACCTGGTTCAGAAGTTCTTCGTATTCGTAGACGGTGGAGGAGACCAGTATCGTAAGTTTTCTGTCGAGAGTCATTTTTCCGCCACGATTGCTTCTGACAATTATTTAGATGGAAGGGGGATTTAAATGCTTTTAAAATGGGATTGAAATTTTCAATGGACCTCCTGGGTGACTTACGGGGCACCCCCTGGTTACAACGGCGGTAAACTCCCCGGGTGACTTGCTGGGTCACCTCCTGGGTGACTTACGGGGTACCTCCTGGGTATCGCCCTGGTACCCCCTTGGTACACCCGGGAGGGCATGATCCATCCGGGGCCATTTTCACCCCCGATCACCCTTTTTTCCGGGATTTTTGTGTCTCATTTGCGTTTTCGTGTGTCTCAGTCCTGGAACGGAGCGAATTTCACGACCTGACGGCTGGTTATCTCTCGTTTTACTCCCGGAAACCTGCCTCTTTGGGTCTCTTTGGTTGGCGGAAAAGAGGGTCTAACGTGCCGGGGGACGTTGGGGGATCCCGGGGTCTCCCGCCTGCTTCATCAGAAAGCCCGGCACTTC
>JALOBP010000009.1 GCA_023228295.1 Methanoregula sp. | reverse complement strand
GTGCCGGGGGATGACCGGGGATGGCACAGCACTCGTAGGTGACGCAAATACCGGCTGGGGGGGTATGACCGGAGGAGCTGGAGGAACATTCCTTACAGCAGGTTTCTCTTCTCTTGGTTTTGGAGCAGCCGGAACTGGTTTCGGGGCGGGGGGTGCCGGAACGGGTGCCGGTGCAGGGGGAGGGGGATTGCGATCTGCAGGTGCAGCCGGGGGGGTCCAGTCGATAGCTGGTCTGGCGGGGACGGGAGGCGCAGCACTGACAACGGGTGTCAGGGGAGTTGGCTTGGGAAGTGGAGTCTCGGGAACCGTTTTTTCCTGTTGCGGGGGAATTATTGTACCCTCTTCATCGATATTGCAGATTTTTAGTGCCTCTGCAAATTCTTCTGATGTGTATTTGCAGAGATTGAATTCGATCGTGGGGTGGGAGTTGAAGTAATCGAGTGCTGCATGACCTTTGAGCTCAATGCGGCCATGCTTGAAATAATAGGCCAGGGGTTTACCCTTCTGGATCAGGATAAATCCCTCGCCATCCTGAATAACTACTCTCACGATACCGATAAAACGTACCGTATGGGTGAAGATCCACTGGGGTGGCGCCTGCATCCACCCGATGCTAATCCCTTCCGGTAACTGGTCGATCATAACTGTGCCACGATACTGTCCTGGTTCTTCTTCATCTCGTAAGTAATCTGCCCGATATTGGCGGTATTCTTTGCAATAATAACAAGGAAAAATTCTTCCATCAGGGGACCGAGGATAAGGAAATTATCAGTATATTCCAGAAATACCATGGAGAGCAGAGCGTCGCCAAAACTTTTTGCGGTGACATGTGAGTCAAGCATGATCGTTGCAATGACACTCTGGAGTTCATCATCAAGGGAAATACCCGATTTCATGCTCTCGATGATCTCACCATTCTCCTGTACAACAATTGCTGCCTGTACACCTTTGATGATAAGGAATCTGTTCAGGGTCTCTTTAAGCATGGGTGATATCCCCGTATTCATTGCGTTCTTGACCGCCAGGCAGAAATCGGATCTGGTATTGAATTCCTGCTGGCAGGATCGGCAGGAACTAAACAGTCCTGCCGGATATCTGGCTTATTCGTTGTCTTCCTTTGCGAGCGTGTCCAGGATCTTATAGGTATTTACCATGCGGTTAAATGCGGTCTGTAGTTCTCCGATCTCGTCATTGCTCAGTAGTTCAATCTCCGGGTTCTTGAGTTCGCCGGTACTCATGCTGGTGGCGATCTTGGATAGTTTTACAATGGGATTCGTGATACTGTTTGCAAGGAAAAAACTCCACATGACCACGACAGAGAGTGTGATAAGGGTAATGATAAAAATACTGTTGGGAAGACCGATGTTTTTAACAATGCTGGTCTGATCACCCATCATCACTATACCCAGAAGGATCATCGGGATTGTCGCAACGAAAAGCATACTGACCATCAGCTTGTAAAATATCGGGATCTGGAAAGAGAAGCCGGTCTGCGCCGGTTTTTGATCCGCTCTCTTCATGGAAGGCATAGATCAGTATTTACATAAACATAATTTAAACATTCCCCTATGATTCCGGGAGCACCCCGCCCGCGGATAGATAAATGCTGGCAAATATTAAAGGTCGGGCTGAATAATTCACCTGCGATCAGGAGACTGTAATTGTTCCTGATTGCGGATCAGTTCGGAAAAGAAATCTGCTGCAATCTCATCTTTTGTCCCATGGAGTTTTATTGTCCCCCGCGCGTCCAGCAGAGTATATATGCCATCATGGCTGCCCATAGTCTCCGGTGTGTTCATGAATACCATGGCAATCCCCTGTGCGAGCATGGCCCGGGCACCCGTTTCCGGCGTTCGATCGATCTTGAATGCGATAGTGAACGGGTGGAATTGTCTGATAACCTCGTTGATGAGTTTGGGGAGGGGCTCAAGTGTCAGCGTTGCAGGTTTTCCGCTGGGAATTTTTCCATTAATGGAATTCGGTGCAAAGTCAGAGATCGCGGCAGCACTGATGTAGAAATCCGTGCCCCCCTGTTCACAAAGGTGGCCGAGCACTGCTTTGTGCATATCCATCGCAGTGCCGGCAACGATGTTCGTAATACAGGGGAATGTGTCGCGATGGACAACGGTTACATCTGCCCCGAGCCTGAACGCTTCGAGTGCCAGCGCCCGGCCCATCTGGCCCGTAGAACGGGTAGTGAGGATCCGGACATCGTCCACCGCTTCACGGCAGGAGCCGCTTGTAATGAGAATGCGTTTACCTGCAAGCGGTCGTCCGAGTACCGCCCGTTCGCAAAAGAGAACGATCTCCTCCTGCACGGGCATCTTTGCTTTTCCCTCTTCCACCCGGGGATCCATCACTTCGATACCCCATTCACGCAGGCGCCGGATGTTCTCAATCAGCGCCGGGTGCCGGTACATGCTGTGGTGCATGGCCGGGACGAGAATAACCGGGGTTTTGCTCCCCAGTGCCGTTGTGGCAAACGTCGTAACGGTAGTATCGTCGATTCCGCAGGCAATCTTGCTCACGGTATTTGCCGTACAAGGAGCGATGAGCAGGAGATCCGCGGTTCCCTCATCGCCGCAGTATGTCACGTGTTCGACAAGCCCGGAGATTCTGGTGGTGGCCTCATGCCCGCTTGCGTACGCGAGTGCATCGGCTGTGATGATACCGGTTGCCGCAGCGGTCATCACGACCCGTACATCAGCGCCGCGACGCCTTAATTCGTGGATTAGTTTCACGAGTTCGACAGCCGCGATACTCCCGGTGACGCCGATAACAATCTGCTTTCCAGCAAGCGTCTTTCGTGTCATGCTATCGTAATATCGTGCACCACATGCCATGCATGCGGGCGGTATTTCTTAACCTTATGTACATGAATTCCACAAGAAAAACCTGCGCCTTCCACGATTTCACGGACGTTCCGCTCACATGAACCGATACTGTGGAGATGAATTATGCTGCCCGGTTTCACGTGACTGAGAACGTGATGAAGCATCACGGAGGCATCGAAATGGCCCATGACAATTCGATCGTATATCCCGGAGAGATAGTCACGACAGTCGCCCTGCGAGATGAAAATCCGATCTGCAAGCCGGTTCGCGACAGCATTCCGTTGCAGGTAATTGCAGGCAATGGGATTGATCTCCATTGCATGGACGGTTGCCCCGGCTCCTGCCATCGGGATGGTGAAATACCCTATACCTGCGAACATATCTGCCACCCGTTCCTTTCGGTTTCCATCCCGGATCTGCTGTGAAATCCGGCTTTTCTCCGTCCGGTTTCCCTGCGAGAACATCACTTTTGACGGGTCGAGGATATACACATATCCGCTTTCCCGGTGGCAGGTCTCCCCGCACTCACCCCAGACTACTTCAACGCGTGGTGTCCGGGTGATAGTGTCAAGCGCCTTCCGCCACAGGACGCCCCGGGGATTCCTGAATTTTATGATCTTTCCGATCTCATCGGGTGCTGGTCGCCTGCCATGGATAATGACAATATCGCCGATCAAAAAAAAACCGCGCCCGGAATATTCCGGTTCGGCGTCAATCTCCCGGTCAAATGGTTCGCCGGGCACTACCGGTACCCATGCAGTATCCCCTTCCACATAAGGCCGCCGTGTCCGGTCTATCCAGCTGGCACCTGCGATCCCGCCAAGTTTTTCCCGGGGAATACCACGGACCTGCATTGTTTACCTGACAATGATCAGCTGATCCCCTTCGCGGAGGATACTGACATGGTCGCCGGCCCGGACTTCCAGCCATGGCAGAATCTTAAACTCCATCGTCTTCTGCGTGACAGGGTCCATGACACCAATTGTTTTGCTGTCAGCATAGGCAACGAGCGCAGATTCAGGGCTCCGTGCATTCCCGACAATCCGTTCCACATCATCGTCACGGATTGATTTTTGGGTCCCGTCAGTAAGATCCATGGCGCGGACATAGTGTGATTCTACGCGTTCAACCTCAAAGTACCGGTTTTTGACTTTCACTACATCGAATTTCTGGAAACGGGGGAGGCGCACCGAATAGGTGATCCGGTAGAGCTGCCGGCCGTTCTTCTCTCCAACCAGTTTGGGATGGGTGGTGTACCGCCCACCCAGGTTGGCAACAATACGCTGCGAGATCACCTGGCCGATGTGCTGGGAACCAACGGTGATGTCGATACCATCCCGGCTGGCCGTAACATCGGAGATGAACGAGAGTCGTTCCCCGCCGGCATGGAGTGATTCCTCAATATCCTGGGCCAGTGTCCCGGCCACCTGGGTCTCATAATTGCTGGGAATCCTGCCCTCGGCACGTACCTGGACAACGCCTTCGTAATAACTCCCGCTGATCCGATTGCAGCGGTCGCATTGCTCCTTATTCCAGATAATTTCAACGGTACAGGTGCCCTCGACCGGCTTTTTATAGAGTAATGCCCGGATAGTGAGGTTTGCCCGGGATCGGTTGACCGTAAGATCCTCCACGCCGACCTCAATGGATGCTTTCTTCACGTCTTCATGGAAGTGGACTGCAGTGCGGGCGAGGTCCGGTGCGATATCGGCCCGGGTGCGCCCGGAATCGGTCCAGGTATTCACCTGCTTCATCGCCCCGCAGCTGGGGCATTCGGTGTGCTGCACGCGGTTATCACAGGTAAACCACGGCACACTGCCAATCTTGCAGGCAGTACAGAGCCCGACTTCGTCCGTAGGTTTACCACATTTTGGGCAAAAAATATCTTTGATACTCATAACTGGTAGACCTGTGCGTGGGGTATATTCCCGATCATGATGCAGGTTGGGCGGGTAAGGAGACCCATGCCGATTGCGATACTTACAGCCCGCTCTCCGATAAGATTGATACTGCCCGCATTTTTTAAGGCATCCTGCACTTCAGTTTCCGTTGCCCTGCGGGTGCCGTAGAATGATTCGGATATTATTATCTTCATCGTATCATTGGTTATGGTCGTGTTGATCAGTTCGCAGTCGCAGACTGCAACGATCTCACCCGCTTCCGGTGAACGGTGGATTTTCATGAACATTGGATACTCTATTGGCGGGTGGAATGAAAAAGGTAAGCCGAGATTTAACGGAGGTTAATCTCTACGCCATACACATTCCGGACTGTTTCCCCATGGATGCGGTAACAATCATCCTCGGTGAAAATCCCGTCTTCCAACAGTTTTTTTGTATACCGTGGCACAGATTTGGGGCCGATCACGGCACCCGGCCGGGAGTTCTCGTCCATATAATCGCTCTCAAGGGTGAATGGCCTCCCGTTTCGTATGAAATCCGGTATCCCATCGGATTTTGCGAGAAAGGACGGATGCAGCGGGGTATCGGGCGTAGCATAGTGCTTGACCACACGCTCGACCGGCACACCAGCTGCCTTTGCCATGAAAATGACATCCTCACAAGGCCCGGTTTCGGCATGGATCTGGAGGGCGCATGAACATTCAGCGGCAAGTACAAGAGCATGTGCCAACACTCTGTTTGATGCCGACAGAACCTCCGCATCGACCGGGTAATGAGGCCGGCCGCTCTTGAGTGCAACTGCCTTTCCCTCCCGGACGTACTGCGCAGCACAGTCAAGGCCGGCAATCATCAGATCTGCTGCTTCCTGGAGCGACATACGTTCCGTGAGGCGCCCGATCTCGGCCGGATGGACGCCAAGGACAGGAAATACGACAACGCCGGTCTCCGCCACCAGTGCTGCAATGCGTATCGTCTCATCAAATACACAAGAATAATCGGAGCCCGTAACCGGGTGTATCCCGAGCGACCACGATGGCTTGGAAACGAGGAACATATGAGTCCCGCCCGCCCGGAAAAAGTCCTTTGCCGCTTCAAGGCCCCGGCCATTTTCCGGGTCGATATGGATATGATCGTCAGTTATCGGAAACGCCGGGGATTTCATGGCACTCCACGATCCGCATGAGCGGGTAACCATCGTGCGGGGCAAGCCGGGCCCGGCAGTAGGAAAATCCGACACGGGTGATGATCTCCACATCGAACATCAGGCCGGATAGTTCACTATAGCCATAGATGTTCTCGGTCATTTTATTACGATCCAGCCGGACCGTGATCTCTTCAACAAACGGCTGGAGGATAACTGCTTTCTCGATGGCAGTCTCGATGCTCGCGGCCGAATTGCGGGAGATGGGCGTACCTACCCACTGGTGATAAAGCGCCCCGAGTTTGATTGCAGCTTCAAATACTGCCTGTTCCTTGTCACTGATCATACCATTTACCTCATATCAACTGGATGATGCCGGACTTTGGCTCCATCGCTTCGCCGTGCCGGAGGAGCATGTCGATGCCTTCCTTGACCTTCTCACGCGGGAATCCTCTGGAACTGACCGTATCGATCACCTGATCGATAGCGGCACGTCGTCCCTCGCCACCGATGTCGCGGATTGCATCCTTGATAACCCGGACAATATCCCGTTTCTCCTTGGAAATGCCAGTAACCACTTTATCGATATCAAAGGTTCCGGTCTTGGCATCGTAGGCGATCTGGCGCAGGCAGGCATCAACAATGTGGATGACACGCTCTGCATCACTCGTGTCTATAGTGCTCGACAGCCGGATCCGGGCGCTCGCCTCAGCAAGACGGACGAGTGCTTCGAGCTGCCGTGCCGTGACAGGAACCGGTTTGTTGGGTTCGGCAATGCCCCTGAGCTTAAGGTAGTACGAGACCAGCGCCTCTTTTGCCTCGTCCGAGACCATGGGGAAACAGTTGCGTTTGGCATAAGCCACGTATTTCCGGAAGAGTGACGGGTCGATATCCGGCATGACCGGCTTGAGCTGCTGCTGGATGTATTCATCAGTCACCCCGGGTATTGGCGTCTTCTTGTGCTGGGCAATCAGTTCCCCGGTTATGTGGGCTTTTAAGATATGCTCGGCAATTGCAAGGTCCCGTTTCTGCTCCGGCTGGTCGGTCATGATGAAAATGAGGTCGAACCGTGAGAGGAGCGAGGGAGGCATGTTGATCTGGTCGGAAAGATCGCCGAACATATCAAACCTCCCGTACTTCGGGTTGGCTGCACCGAGAAGTGCGCACCGTGACTTGAGCGTGGCTGTAATCCCTGCCTTTGCAACACTGATAGACTGCTGCTCCATTGCTTCGTGCAGCGCGGAACGGTCGCCCTTTTCCATCTTATCCATCTCATCGACAGCCGCGACACCCATGTCAGCAAGAACTAACGCACCGGCTTCAAGCGTCCAGCGTCCCTCGCCAAATTCATCCTTGACTGCGGTTGCAGTCAGACCGGCAGCGGTCGAAGACTGCCCGCTGGTGTAGATTGCACGTGGCGAGAGCTTGACGACATACCGGAGCAACTGACTTTTTGCAATACCCGGGTCTCCGATGAGAAGGACGTGGATATCGCCACGGAGCCTGCTCCCGTCCGGCATTTCCTTGGACATGCCGCCGAAAAGCTGGAGAGCTATGGCCTGTTTCACATCCTCGCTGCCGTAAATGGTGGGGGCAATCGAATGAGTGATCATACGATAGATCATCGGGTCTTTACTGAGTCGCAGGATCTCGTCCTCGTCTTTCTCATCGATCTCCACCTCCTCAAATTCCTTTTCTGCAACCTCGATTGAGTTGCACTCAATGAAGATGTCAAAGACCGTGCTCTTCTCACCTTTGATCACCCGCTGCATAGACCGGAGAATACCGTTGATGATGACGCGGTCTCCAGGAGATATCTTCCCGCAGAGATCGTCCGTGACATCGACATCCATTGTCTGGGGCTGCTCGCCGCCTCGGAGGCCTTCAGGGGATTCCTGCACACGGAGCTTCTGGGAATCGATGAAGCGTGAGCGGGCCGGGATAAGGTCCAGTTTCTTGAACGTGCAGCCGTCCGTTGCACAGCCATCAGGATCAATAAACTTACCATACTTCTGCATCTTATGGGTGAAATGGCCGGCCGGGCAGCGGAATACTGCTTCGACAATCCGGGGGCGGACCTCCGTAGTCTTGCGCAGGATACCCTCTACGGAAACAAATGAGTTGATGTCATCGGACCTGATATTCCGGATAAGGGTCTTTTTCGGAAGGTTCGTGAACCGTATGTTGATCCCTTTGGGGGGTTTGCCATCTTTTGTCCGGATCAGCTGGGCATTGGTAATCGCATCGAGAACATCCTCAATAACCTTCCCGGGATTCTCGAGCAATTCGTCAGCAAGGGCAATACCCGCCTTGCCAAACCGCTCGATCTCGCGATAATCGATATACACCGACCGCTTGTGCGGGTACTCACGTGAGATCTCGCCAAGTTCTTTCTTGTACCGGGTCTTCAGGAGCCGGCTCCAGTCGGCGGTCTTATCGGTTTCGTGCAGGTCGGGGGTAGTATCCATGCCCACGCCTCACCGGGTCTTCTCAGATGAGAGGACGAAGCGTGCGATTAACGCTTCCATCTGGATATCACTGTTGGCCCCTTCAGAAAGGCGGAAGTCTGCTTCGCCGAGATGGTCGATCAGCTGAACCTTGAGCCCCCGGTCCAGGTCCATTTTAACAAGGGCACGGTAGCACTGGTTGATCAGTTCATTCGGGGCGATCCCCCGCTCGTGGAGGAGATGGGCCAGCAGGGACTCTGCGGTATCGAAGTCGCCTTTTAATGAGAGGGTGAGGAGCTCGGCGATCTCGTCCGGCCGGGCGGTCGAGGTGATGGCGTAGATGCCCTTCTCATCGATTGTCGGGCTGATGATCGCAGCCCCCTGCACCGCATTGATGGCTTTCCTCATATCTCCCTGCGCGATGTAGACAATGGCATCCATCGCACCCGGTGAGATTGTGAGCCCTTCACGGGAGGCGATACGCCCGATCTCTACCTTTATGGCATCTCCCCCCAGCGGCTTGAAGCGATAAATCGCACAGCGGCTCTGGATAGGGTCGATGATTTTTGAGGAGTAGTTACAGGACAGGATGAAACGGCAGGTCTGGGCGTACGTCTCCATTGTCCTTCTGAGGGCTGATTGGGCATCTGTTGTCAGGGCATCTGCTTCATCGAGGAACAGGATCTTGAATGTGGCATCCCCAAGCGGGGTCGTACGTGCAAACTGCTTGATCTGATTGCGCACGACATCAATACCGCGCTCATCGGATGCATTCAGTTCACGGAAATTCATCTGCCACGAGTCTTTGAAAAACTCCTTTGCAAGAGTTACTGCTGCCGTAGTCTTGCCGATGCCGGCACTGCCGGTAAAGAGGAGATGTGGGAGGTTGCCGGTCTTCACATAGGATGTCAACCGCTCGATGATCTCGTCCTGCCCGACAATATCAGCAAGTTTTGACGGCCGGTATTTCTCGATCCAGATTGTATGGTTCTCATCCATGATGTTTCCTCAATTGACCAAAGCGGTGAACGTGTATTGGTGACCGGGGTTAATCCTCAAAAACCGGTTATCGTACATTTCCTTTTAAAATCACGCGCTGTACGTAAAGAATGTCATAATATTTATCATAAGGGTTTTGAAATTACTTGTCATGCAAGGAAAATATATTTTACTCGTTCTTATTGTCATTCTTCTTATAGTGCCCCTTTGTGATGCAAGTACCAAGAAGATCTCCATGGGAGCCCCGGTTTTTATTGGGGAAACAGATATCGACATCTCCAAAGCACTTGATAACTGCCGCATCATTGCATGGTGGCCGGAGGGTGCCGATACTTCCGAGCCTGCCGGGAAGAACATCACACTTCGCGCTATCAACGAGGTCTCGTCAGTTCCGAATCACTATACGATCAGTCCTAAAGAGTTTGGAAATTATACTGGCACCTGGTACTGTGAAGAACGAAAACCTGTAACGGTAGCCTTCATTGTTCAGGAACCACAGGTAACTATCCGCGCCTGGAATCTTGATAATGATACCGACGTATCCGGAACCACCGTCCCCACAACAACCAATATCACCTACCGTATCGATACGAACCTTGAGTCGGCCATGCAGCTGAAATACCGGCCTGACCTGACACCTGCCGATTCATTCTGGACAGTAAAACTCACCGATCCCAGGGGGAGAGGAGTGACCAGTATATTACCGGAAGTTATGGCCTTAAGGATACCCAGATCCTGACATTTGACAGCACACCTGTGATAACCACCTCATCTTACACGTGGAAATCGGGCAATAACTGGAACCGGGCTTCCCATAATGCTCAGGGAGAACTCATCTATCCCAATGGAATCTACACGTTCACGGTGAGCCAGAACCTGAATGGGATGGAGGGTGTTTACAAATCGGCCGGCATTACGGATGTGGACGGAAAACTGACAAATAGCACGGGTGTAACCTTCGCACAACCGATAGTCGTCACATCCGTTCCGACGACCGAAGCTCCGGTTGACACAACAAAAACAACCGGCGTTCCGGAAATAACCGGAACTATCCCCCCAACCAGTGTGTCCGAAACGCCGGTCCCGGTAAAAACAACATACTCCCCAATGCCTGCATGGATTGTCATGGCCGGTATCGGAATGGCTGCAGCGTTCGTTGCCCTGCAACGACGCTAACTCATCTTTTACCGGTTCTTTTATAGGAAATGACCTGCTAAACGTTACCGGAGAATCACCATGAAATTCCGAACAGTTCTTGTATTATCAATCATAGCACTCATGCTCGTCATGCCCTCTTCTGCAGCGGATACATCTGACGAGATCAATTCAGCAGGTTCACTCTATTCGCAGAGTGTTGACCTGGCAAATGAGGGTAAATACCAGCAGGCTCTCAACGCTGCCGACAACGCCCTTGCCATGAACGTCACATCGCTGACCGGCCTCATCCAGTCCAACCGTGCAGGGATCCTTGTCATGCTGGACCGCAATGAAGAAGCAGTAACCGCTGCTGATGCCGCGCTGGCTGTTGAAGGAAACCTGACTGCAGTTCATTCCATTGCATGGTACAACAAGGGTAATGCCCTCCGCAACCTCGGACGAATTTCGGAAGCAAAAGATGCGTATGATCGCGCGTATGCACTGGATAATACTCTCGTCCCTCCGGACATGAGCGGGGATGTCCCACTATCAACATCCACTCCTGCAAACATTGCAGCATCCGGCGTACCATCAGCAGCCACGGCATCGGCCAATACGGCACCTACTGCCAGGTCCCCGCTCACCCCACTGCCTGCATTTGCGGCCATTGGGGTAATTGCCGGTTTCTTTACGATTGTCAGGAAAAAATAATTTTTTCACCGGACAGAAACCTGACATTTTCAGGTAATCTACACGTCCTGATATATTCCGCCACCCCCAATTCCCTGCCACGGACTATATCTTGATGTGTCCCGCACTCAAAGATTACTGCACAATGGAAGGGGCAGTTCGGCTCTTTGCCGGTGAGTTCAGCCAGGCAACGTTTACCATACCATGCGAAGATGACCGGAGCGCAGCATGGATCGTGACCCCGTCCGGTGCCTTCGTCCGGCAGGTCTTTCTTGCCGGTGCCCTCACTGAAGTTCATGAGGATGGGGACATGGTATATGCCCGGATGGCTGATCCGACCGGCGGTTTCGATCTCGCGTGCGGCGGGAAGTCATCACCGGTTGCCGATACAATCCGAAAGATCCCGCTCCCTTCGTTTATCTCCCTCTCCGGTCGGGCGCAGCTCTGGCAGAATGGCAGCCGGACGGTTTTGTCTGTCAGGCCCGAATATGTCAGGCTCATTGATCGCCAGACCCGTGATCTGTGGGTTATAAAAACGGCACATGCAACACTTCACCGTATGGAAACTGCCCGGCTCACGCTGAAAGGGGGTTGCCTGGATGAACAGATGGCAACAGCGCTCCGGCACTACGCGATTACCCCGGCCCGGCTTGACGAACTCGCTGCCATGGTCGAGGCCGCAGTTGAGAACGTGAAACCTGCGGAAACTGCTCCGAACGATCAGCCGGATGCCCGCAACCTCATAATCGATCTGTTGAAAGCAAATGGCGGTCCACGGGGGATGGCGGTACAGGAGATCATCGACACCCTGGCGGTACAGGGTGTATTCCAGGACGCGGTTCTGGCAGCGGTCGAAACGCTCATTGTCGAAGACGAATGCTACCAGCCACAGAAAGGATTTGTCCGCCTGTTATGAACATTGAGTTTCTTCCCGGGGGCCCTGCAGCTGTCATCGAGAATGACGAACGGATCCTGGTAATCGCGGATCTCCACTTCGGTATTGAGGCGGATCTTGCGGCACACGGGCTCCATTTCCGGAGCCGGAGCGAGACACGGCTGGAACGGGTGTTTCATACAATTGACGAGGCCGATCCCGACCGGCTTGTGCTTCTTGGGGATATCAAGCACAGCATCCCCTCACTCACGTGGCAGGAGTACCATGAGCTCCCGAAGATCCTTGGTGCCCTCCGTGACAAGATCCCGCTGGTGGTGTTTCCCGGTAACCATGATATCGGGATTGAACGTTTCCTGATCGCCGGGGAGATCCATCCCGGAGAAGGGGCTGTAATCGATGGTGTGGGTTATCTCCATGGGCATATGTATCCCGCACCGGACCTTGCCGGTCACCTTCTCGTCATCGGCCACCACCACCCCCAGATCTCGCTCAAAGATGAGGTGGGCTGTGCCCTGCAGGGACCAGCATATATCCGGGCTGAAGTGGATTGTGAGCGGCTGGGACTGAAAAACCGGCCTGATGATCCAATAACCCGGGCACTCTTTTTCCCTGCATTCAATGAAATTGCCGGTTATGACATCACGCGAATCGTGAACGACCCATTTTCCCCGATTTCACGGTGCATGAAAAAAGATGGGGCCGAGATTATCCTTGCCGATGGGACGTATATCGGTCCGCTGCGGATGATTGAAGACAATGAAAGCGATTGAGATTCTCGATCCCAGGGTGCAGGCATGCGTGAAGAAACGTGGCTTCACCTCGCTTTCCGAAGCCCAGCAGCAGTCAATCCCGCTCATCCATGACAGAAAAAACATCATCCTTATCGCCCCGACCGGCACGGGCAAGACCGAGAGTGCCATGTTTCCGGTCTTCAACGGGCTCCTCAGTCTTCCTGCAGGAGGGGGGTTTAAGGCAATCTACATCACGCCCCTCCGGTCCCTGAACCGTGATATCCTCTCCCGCATGGAGTGGTGGTGCAGCGAACTGGGTCTCCGTGTCGGCGTCCGGCATGGCGATACACCGATGGGCGAACGGCGCAAACAGGCACTCTCCCCGCCCGACCTTCTCATCACAACGCCCGAGACCCTCCAGGCACTCTTCATGGGAAAGGTTCTGCGCAAGCACCTCAAGGGAATAAAGTACGTGATCGTGGACGAGATTCACGAGCTTGCCGGCAGCAAACGCGGAGCCCAACTGGCCGTTGCACTCGAACGCCTCCATGTCTATGCCGGCGATTTCCAGCGGATCGGCCTTTCAGCAACAGTAGGGAACCCTGAAGATATCGCCACGTACTTCTGCGGTGCACGCCCCTGCACCATTGTCCAGGTTCCGGTGGCAAAACATCTTGAGATCGAAGTAAAATATGTGGGCGATGATTTCAAACACCAGACCGAGGTTCTTGCAAAATCACTCATGCGGGACGGCTCCACACTCGTCTTTGTCAACACGCGGGTCACAGCCGAAGCGCTCGGCCATGCACTGTTCAGTCGCGGGGATGTTGAGGTGCACCACGGTTCGCTCTCAAAAGAGGTGCGGATCGATGCCGAGGAGCGGTTCAAGAAAGGCGAGATCCGGACCCTCATCTGCACGTCTTCGATGGAACTCGGCATCGATATCGGACGTGTCGATCACGTCATCCAGTTCGGCTCCCCCCGAGAAGTGGCCCGGCTGGTGCAGCGGGTGGGCCGGGCCGGCCACCGGCTGAACACCATCTCCCGTGGCACGATCTTTGCCACCGGTTTCGACGATCTGCTCGAATCGCTGGTCATTGCGAAACGGGCAAAAGCAAATTCCCTTGAGCGTGTCGTCCCCCACCGCAATGCTGCAGATGTCCTTGCAAACCAGGTTGCGGCAATCGCGGTCGAATACGGCGAAATCGAAGTTGCCCGGATACAGGAGATCATTGAACGCACATCGCTCTTTGCCGACAGGGATACATTGCTCACGGACGTATGCCGGCAGATGGAAGAGCACCGGTTGATCCGTCTTGACGGCAGCAGGATCATCACCACGGGACGGGCGCGACGCTACCTTGCATCGAACCTGTCGATGATCCATGATGAGCGTAAAGTCCCGATCTTCGATATGGTAACCCGGCGCACGGTCGGGACGCTGGACGAATCATTCGTGGTCGGCTGGGTCCATACCGGTGCAGTCTTCATCACCAAGGGGCAGCTCTGGCGCGTGCTGGAAATTGCGGACGGGAAACTCACGGTTGAACCGGCAAAGAAAGCAACAGGAGAACTGCCATCGTGGGAAGGGGAGCAGATCCCGGTCCCCTATTCGGTAGCCCGTGAAGCCGGCGCGATGCGGAGGACACGGGCAATTGAGGACTATACCGGCGATAAAGAGGGCATTACTTTTGCCGGTAAGTTCCTCATCGAAATGGACAAGAACCGCTCACTCATCCCCACGGACGAACTTATCACGCTTGAGAATATCGATGACGGGGTTGTCGTAAATGTCTGTGCCGGCCACAAGGCCAACGAAGCGCTCGGCCGGGTCATTTCCATCCTCATATCAGCCCGGCACGGGACCGTGGTGGGCCTTGAACTGGACGCATATCGCATGCTCCTGCGTCTCCCCTCGGCAATCCGGGCCGCAGATGTGCGGGATGTCCTTCTCTCGCTCGACCCTGCCACCATGCCCGGCATCCTCCGGCTAGCCCTCAAACGCACCGCGCTCTTCAAGTGGAAGCTCGTGCAGATCGCAAAGAAATTTGGGGCCATCGACCCGGATGCCGATTATGAAAAGATCAGCATCCACCGTCTTCTCGACTTCTTCGACAACACGGTCGTGCAAGCGGAAGCATACCGCGAACTCCTCTCGGAATACATGGACATCGATACAGCAGCAGCGCTGGTCAGTCTCATCCGGGAAGGGAAGATCCAGGTTGCACTAGGCCCCCACTCACTCATAGGTGCCGGCGGCCTGTTATCCTCCCGCGACCAGATCCCACCACCGACCGCTGATGCAGCAGTCCTTGCCACCCTGAAAAAACGGCTTGACGGGGATGACATCCTCCTTGCCTGCATGAACTGCCGGAACTGGAAGAGCAGGACGATAGTCTCGCGGGTTGCCGATCATCCCCAGTGCCCGAAGTGCGGGGCACGTCTGGTTGCGGCGCTCAAGCCATATGAGGAGGAACAATACGCCATTGTTTCCAGGGAAAAGAAGAACACGGAGGAACGCGCCGTTGAACAGCGCCTGATGCGGAATGCCAACATTGTCCTCTCGAGCGGGAAGAAGGCAGTCATTGCCCTCTCCGCACGGGGGGTGGGGCCGGAGAACGCATCAAGGATACTTGCCACCCTGACGGACGGTGATGCATTCTACCGGGAGATCCTCAAAGCAGAGCGTAACTTCATCCAGACGCACCGTTATTGGACATAAATTTCAAAAAACAGATCTGAAAAAATATTTAAAAATTACATTATGCTCTCGAGCTTCTGCTCGAGGAAGTCCAGGCCGCGCTTGATATCTTCGATGGTCTTGCCGCCCGTGAGGATGATCTTTCCGGACGAGAACAGGAGTGCGACAATCTTGGGATCCTTGATACGATAGACAAGACCGGGGAACTGTTCAGGTTCATACTCGATATTCTCAAGATTGAGGGTGATGACCACCTTGTTCAGGTTGATGTATTTCCCGATATCGTAGGAACAGACAATGTTGGTGACGGCAACCTTGGGTTCCTTGAAGGTGTTGACACCCGCTGCCTTGAGGGATTTGATGATAATTCCCAGTCCGTCTTTGAGTGCTTTATCGTTACGGATACCGGTCAGCACAACTTTTCCCGATGAAAAAATCAGTGACGCGATCTTGGGATCCTCGATACGGTAGACCGCACCCGGGAACCGTTTGGTATTGAGTTCGCAGCTTTTGATCTTACTTGATACATCAGCAAGGTCGATGGAATCAGCAATAACGCCGGATGCTACGATGTTCTCAATCTTCAATGAAGCGTACTTCTTGTCAGCCATCCACTATACTATACTTTGCTCTCAATCATAATACTAATGGAGAACCTTTATGTTCCCTTTATTGACTCATCTTCCGGCGATAGCGATACTATCAGTAGAGGTATCCACATGAGTAATAAAAAAGCAGATTAAAAGGGAATGCGGGTTAACCTAGTTCTGATCTTCATGAAAAAGAGCGGATCCGGTCCAGAGAGTTACGAGAAGATGAGCGAACAGTTCTCGATCTCGGTTCCGGAATACTATAACTTCGGTTTCGATGTAATCGATGCCTGGGCAAAAAAGGATCGCAACAAGCTTGCCATGATCTGGGTCAACCAGCAGGGCAAAGAGAAAAAATACAGCTTCCTTGACCTGGCAAACCTTTCCAACCAGGCAGCAAATATTTTCCTGAAGTATGGTATCAACAAAGGCGACCGCGTCCTGATGATGCTTCCCCGGATACCAGAGTGGTGGATCTTTGCAATCGCGCTTATCAAACTCGGCGCGGTATTTGCACCCTGCCCCACGATGCTCACGCCACGGGACATAAAATACCGCGTGAACCAGGGAAAGTTCCGCATGATCATAACCGATCTTGAGAACGCTTCCAAGGTCGAGGAGATCTGCAACGAATGCCCGACCCTGACATCACGTTTCCTTGCAGACGGGGAACTCAAGGGATGGGCAAGTTTCCCGTACGAACTCCTCTACCCGGCACCGGTCTCGCACCGGTCGGTAAGTATTCCTGACAATCACAAGACTAAGAGCACCGACCCGATGCTCATCTATTTCACCTCCGGGACTACCGGAGAACCCAAGATGGTTTTGCATAATCACGGGTACCCGCTTGGCCACATCGTGACCGCCCGGCTGTGGCAGGATCTGCATCATAATGACCTCCATTTCACCATCTCGGATACCGGGTGGGCAAAGTGCGCCTGGGGCAAGATTTTCGGCCAGTGGATCGAAGGCGCCTGTATTTTTGTGTATCATATGACCGGTAAATTTCAGGCAACGGAAGTTCTCCCGCTCCTTGAGAAATACCAGGTCTCCACATTCTGCTGCCCGCCGACCATTTACCGGATGTTAATCCTGGCCGACTTAAAGAAGTTCGATCTCCAGAGCCTCCGCCACTGTACAAGTGCCGGCGAGCCCCTGAACCCTGAAGTGATCCGGGTCTGGAAGGAAGGAACAGGCCTTACCATCTGCGAAGGGTATGGCCAGAGCGAGACTGCCTGCTGTGTTGCATCGTTCCCGAACATGGAAACACGTCCGGGTTCCATGGGAAAACCCTCGCCCGGCTGGAAGATCGAAGTGCACGATGATGACGGGAAACCCGTGGGTCTCCATGAAGAAGGCCGGCTTGCCGTCAACTGCAAACCCCGCCCGCCCGGCCTGTTTGTCGAGTATATTGATAATCCCGAGGAGAACAAAAAATCGTTTGTCAACGGCTGGTATTATACCGGTGACAAAGTCTCTGTTGATGATGACGGGTACTTCTGGTTCGTGGGCCGGGGCGATGATGTGATCAAGAGTTCAGGATACCGTATCGGGCCGTTCGAAGTCGAGAGCGCTCTCCTTGAACACCCGGCCGTGATGGAAGCTGCGGTTGTCGGTTCACCGGACCGGATCCGGGGTGTAATTGTGAAAGCATTTGTCGTGCTCAATACAGGTTACGAACCGTCAGAAGCACTGGTCCGCGATATCAAGAATTATGTCAAACGGACCACAGCGCCCTACAAATATCCGCGGGAGATTGAGTTCATTGCTGAATTACCTAAGACAATCTCGGGCAAGATCAAGCGTAATGACCTGCGTTCACGCGAGCTGAAGAAATACGTTGATGAATCATAACTCCTTTTTTTTTTAATCGTGCATCATTACTGTGTGGTGCAAAAACCGATCGAAAAACGTAATAAGTGCACCATCAAAAAGATCTGTATGGTGCGATACTCCGTTACAATGAACGACAGCCTCACCGAAAGTGTCGACAGGGAGTGCGGGAAACGCAAGATGTCGCGTTCGGAATGGATCAGCGAAGCCTGTGCTTCCCGGGTTGCCGGTGCACCGGGTTCCGGTTCGACCGGTCCGACCACGCTTCCCTGTGCTTCACAAATTCCCGGCCGGGACCACCACAACCTGGCGGACTATGATGAAGTATACAAGAACTTCAAGATCGATGTTCCTGAATACTTTAACTTCGGGTTCGACGTGATTGATGCATGGGCCAACAAGGACCGGAACAAGCTTGCCATGATTTGGGTGGACCAGAATGGAAAGGAGCAGAAGTTCACGTTCTATGACCTCATGCGCCTCTCTAACCAGATCGTGAACATGCTGATCAAGTATGGCGTGAACAAAGGGGACAAGGTCCTGATCATGCTCCCCCGTGTCCCGGAATGGTGGACATTCACAATCGGCCTCATCAAACGTGGTGCAGTTTATTGTCCTGCCCCCACGATGCTCACACCAAAGGATCTGAAATACCGCATCAACGTTGCGGAAATCAAGATGATCATCACGATGGAAGAGCACGCGGAAAAGATCGAGTCGATAGCAAAGGAATGCCCATCACTTTCCTGCAAACTGCTTATCGATGCAAAACGCCCCGGCTGGATCAGTTACCCGGTGGAACTGGATTATCCTGCACCGGTATCCGCAAAAATCGTCAATATGCCAGGTACGAAAAAGACCAAGAGCACCGACCCGCTGGTCATTTTCTTCACGTCAGGTACTACCGGTGAACCCAAGATGGTGGTGCACGAGCACAGTTACCCGCTTGGCCACATCGTGACTGCACGCTTCTGGCACGACCTTCGAGTCAACGATCTCCACTTCACCCTCTCCGATACTGGCTGGGCGAAAAGCGCATGGGGTAAGTTCTATGGCCAGTGGATTGAGGGATCTGCAATCTTTGTCTACGACATCCGCGGCCGCTTCAATGCTACCGAGATCCTCCCCCTGATAGAAAAGTACGGCATCACAACGTTCTGCTGTCCGCCGACAATGTACCGGATGCTCATCCTTGCCGATCTCGACAAGTTCGATTTCTCCGAGCTCCGGCACTGTGTCAGCGCCGGCGAACCGCTCAATCCCGAAGTCATCAAGGCATGGAAGGACGCGACCGGCCTTACCATTCTCGAAGGGTATGGCCAGACCGAGACCGTGCTCTGCATCGGTACATTCGGCAACATGACACCAAAATTCGGGTCGATGGGCAAGCCGTCCCCCGGCTGGCAGATCGAGCTCCATGACGACCATGGGAAACCGGTGGGTCTCCACGAAGAGGGCAGGATTGCCATCAGTACGGACCCGCGCCCGGTCGGGCTCTTCCGGGATTACCTGAACAACGATGAGGAAAACAAGAAATCATTTGTCAAGGGATTCTATTACACCGGTGACAAGGCTTACAAGGACGAAGACGGTTATCTCTGGTTCATCGGCCGTGACGATGATGTCATCAAGTCGTCAGGGTACCGCATCGGCCCGTTCGAGGTAGAGAGCGCCTTAATCGAGCACCCTGCCGTGCAGGAAGCAGCGGTTATCGGATCACCGGATGATGTCCGTGGCCTGATCGTCAAGGCATTTATCATCCTGAAGCCCGGCTTCAAACCATCAGATATCCTGACCCGCGAGATCCAGAACCATGTAAAGAAGGTCACTGCACCGTACAAATACCCCCGGTCGATTGAGTACGTGGAATCGCTGCCAAAGACCATCTCCGGGAAGATCCGCAGGAACGAGCTCCGTGCACGCGAAATGAAAAAATTCCAGAACGAGAACAACGTGCCAAAAAAGGCATAATCCCTTCTTTTATCCCGTTGTCTCCCTCACCTTTATTAAACCGTAAACATAATCTATACAGGCGCGAGGGTAGCCAAGCCAGGTCAACGGCGCCAGGTTCAGGGCCGCACGACCGAACATGGTATCAGGATGAACAGTCTTCACGCCGGAGCGCAAAAAGAGCGAGGGTAGTCAAGCCAGGTCAACGACGCTAGCTTCAGGGGCTAGTCCCGCAGGGGTTCTTGGGTTCGAATCCCATCCCTCGCACTCTTCTGTTCTGAAAAATTAGGTGTTATCGACTGTGATTATCCAGCCTGAACAAGATTTTACCGAGAGGGAATACCGTCCCGGGAATATCAGGTTGACAGTCTTTATATCGGTCAGGCGCTCCCCGACCCGCGGCCCTGGATATAGGTTGGCATCAACAGAGGTTCCCGCGAGATCGAGTCGTGTATCTTTCAGATCGCAGTTCTTTACGCGGCTGACATCCGGGTCGGTCTTGAATTTGATCTTGACTTCCCCCGGCGCCACAGTTTCGAACCACACGATCTTGCTGCCGACACCTTTCAGCACTGCCTGAGCTGACAGGGGTTTTGGGGATGTCGTAGGTATGGGTTGCCCCTTCGCAGCCTGGAGCGCCGCATATTTCGCATCGGCATCAGCCTGTGCAGCTGCAACAATTGCCTTTTGCTTCTCGATATCTAATTGCATCACTGTCATTTGATACGATTTCGAGCCCTCGTCTCCGCCCATATTCTCCGTGGCATCTTTTACAATTTGCGGGATTTTCGCCTGCTCGGCGCTCAGTGTCGCGAGGGCCTGATCATACGCGGCCTGCGCAGCTGCGATATTCGTGAGGGGCGTCGTGGTCGGTGCGGGAGTCTGCGCGCGGGTAACCGGCGCGAACGACGCCGTTGGTGAAGGGGTTGCCAATGTCGGCGATTCGGTCGGGACATGAGTGGCCTGCGGGGCGGTCGCCTGCCCGACGCAGCCGCAGGAAACGATGAGCGCGAGGCACATAAGGACCGTTGCGATATGCCATTTCTCCATAATAGAATCAGTATATTTTGAGACGATAATCGTTTGTATTTTTCAGAGCATCAGCAGACTGACCGGCAGGTATCCATGATACGTGGTGCCGGTCTGCCAGTGGATATTGTCGCAGAGGAGGATGTTGCCGAAGTAGAGTTGATGATCCCGGCCCTTCGTCCAACGAGCGGTCAGCGGATCGTACGAACCCCCGCACGCAGCCCAGATCTCCAGAACCCCTTTGTCTGGATCACTCACGCGGTAGGCGAAATAGGCGATGTTATACGAGCCGCCACCATCGTCGAAGAAGGTTGTCCGGTGGGCATAGGGCAAACCCCCGTTATTGCGTGTCACAGTCCATGCCCCGCTGCCCCCGATACCCGATGGGGGAGCGGGATCATTTGCGTAAATCCACCATGACTGAGCGACCACTTTCTCTCTTAATGCCTTGAGAGCTAGATCGCCGTAGTATACCTCCCACAATGGATCCCAAGTCCCGTCGGCATGCACTCCAAGGAATGGGTCATAATAAATGTAGATTGATCGGAGGTCAACGGAGGGCATATCGAGAACCCAAGAGACATCGACGACGATTCTTCTGGGGTTGTCCTTGATGCTGTCCCACCCCATGCTATGAATTCCATCTGCGTAGGGGTAATAGGAAAACGTTCCACGCCCCCACCATCGTGCGCGTGGCATCGTGCCTGCCAGAACCGTTCTGCCCACGACATCCGTCAGCGCGGTATTCTCGACCTCTGCCCACAAAGTCTTGACATTGTCCTTCATCCACTGCATGGTTCGGTATGACCACCTATAGTCAGGGAATTCAAATGCAATCGGGGCGCCCCCGCCGGCATTTGCGGAGGAGTGATAGTAATCACCAGTATAGCACTGGAAAACCCCCGACTCCCAAACATAATCCGGGGTCATTGCCGAGAGATCGGCATTTGATGAGGTGTATAGCCTTACTAAGCCCAAATCAAGTTCCAGCCGTATTGAGGCCTTCAGTGCCACCTTCGAATACCGGTCCCGCCTTTTCCCCCAAATCGTCACGAAGTGCCAGACAAAGTATCTCAGCTGAGGCTCGGTGGCCTCCGTAGTCGATACCCCCCACGTTCTGTAGATATCTCCGGTTCTGGGAGTTGTCAGATACCCATCGAGTGAAATATCATACTCGACCTCATCGTTGTTGTCGCCAGGAATCCACTGGATCAACAGTCTCGCGGGATTGAGGGGATCGGGCATGACCGACAGCGATTTGCAGGGATCTACTTCCTCCGATATGGAGGTCCCCGATATTGCGTCAGCGCGAACCGCGATCCTCTTGCCGGATTTGTCTGGCAGGAGCACCACTGCATCGCCGACCTCGATAGGAGCGGTCCTGATCACGGTCGTGCCGGTTTTGTCAGGGATCAGGATGACCTTGTCATCCTCTTCGATTTCAGATACTGCAACCGAAATCCCTTTCCCGCCCGCGTCAGGGACGTTCAGGACCTTGTCGTTCTGCTCAACGGTCATGATGATGGGTCCCGCCCGGTCCGGACCTGCCCGCTTTCAGTCTTGAGCACCACTTTCCCGCCTTCGGCCGAAGTCACCGTGCCGGCCTCGACAGCGTCAAGGAGCGCAAGTTCGCCTTTCACAATCGCCTGGATTTCCCCGATCGATTCCGTGAAGACCCGCGTGAGGTTCAGGTATGCCCTGAACTGGCTGTCCGGCACGAGTTGGACCGTGACCTGGTTGACCAGCCCTCCATCTGCATATTGATATTGGATTGAGACGATGCGGTAAGTCCCGTTGGGGATCTGCACGCCATACCCGCTGAAAACCAATTGCTGCAGTAATCGGAAGTCCGACCGTTTCAGAAACGTTGCGGTCCATTTCAGGACCTGGCTGTTGTAGTATGCCCAGAGATCCGCGCACCGTGCGTCACATTCTTTCTGGAGTGCGATGTCGGGATTAATCTCGTAATATTCGATCGGCAGTTCCTGCCCCGCGTCGACACCGCTGCTCTGGAGGGTCTTGGAATACCATTTCCCTGAGAAACTCTGACACCGGACCGTCACCCGGTTGTATTTCTCTTCGCCGTCCTGGTCAAGCGTGACTGGTGTGATGAGGTACGGGTCCGGGTTGGTGATGGTGACCGGTGCCGGTAGGTCCAGCCCCGTGAAGATGTTGTCGATCTCATCTTCCTGAATGAAGTAGGCAGCAGGGATTACCTGGCTGCCGCTGACCCGGTGTTTCACTACGAAGATGAATCCCAGATACTTGGCAACCTCCTCGATGGCCTGGATCTTGGTCTGCTTCTCGCGGAAGATCCAGTCAATGGCCAGTTTGAGTGTAGTCCCGTAAATTCCCGATGTCGACGCCAGCCGGTACGGTTCTATCCCGGTGATGGATTGCCAACTGGTGCCCCCAAGCACGTCGCGGACCCACGTCTCCGGGGACCTGACGGTAGATGAGATAGTCCCGGTTACGTCGATAGCATGGCCGTCCGCATAGGCATACAGTTCATCATCGACAAGCAGCTGTTCCCCGTGCTGGAAAATGCCCGTGGCGTTCTCGATCTCAATCCAGGGATACCCGTATGGTCTGACAGCGACGACCTTGCCGAAGTCGCCCGTCGTCCCTCCGACCACGACGTCACCGACCTTGAAGTGGTGGACCACGAAGTCGTAGTAGAGCCGGTGGAGAGTCTGCGACGCCTGGCTTTCCTCCGTGAGGATAGTCATGTCGGCATCGTTGAGATACTGCATCGAGAGATACCAGGCGTAGTTGTATGCCCTGATGGTTTCCGAGTCCTCTGCAGGACCATGACGGGCAGTTGATGACGGGATGAACCCGACGAAGACCGGTTGCATTGTGCCGGCATAGTCCGGGATTTTCACTGCGACATCCCGGAAATAGATGCTGCTGTATACCCCTCCGGTCGTTGCAAGGACAAACTCGAACGAGGCGGCTGCCATCTTGTCGGTCAGGCCCTGGGTGACCGTCACGCCCGTGCAGAGTGGGGGCAGGCCGGTCTCGACACTGGTCGGCAAGTATGATTTTGTCGTGATTGGCAGCGGGACGTTATAGACGGTTCCTTCGAGCGCAAGCTGTTGGTTCGCCAGCATCGAGCCTGCCAGGGTGAGTTCCACGGGCTCGAAAATCATCTGGGCGTTGATGCCCTGGATGTTCATCGAAGATGTGAGTGTGATCGTAGCGGCGTCGAATGCCAGGAACTGCCCCGGCTCGAAGTAATGCCGGGCGATCGGTTTGAGGTAAGGATCGTCATACGCGAACCGTTTGACGAGATGGGACGAGTTCAGCCGTCCACCACCCGGGCACCGGCGCCAGACATTGCCGTGAAATTCCGGTGTTGGCGGCGCAGGCCCGAAGTGCATGGACCCCTCGATCCGGACTTCGGTCCAGAACGACATGTCCTGCAGAATCGGATCCATTGAGCCGGCCAGCTGGATGGTTGCCGGTTCTTCGAATACGAGAAAATCGCTCTGCCCCTTGATGAACAGCTGGCCGGAGATCCGGACTGTGGTTTTCATGTCGGTCGAGGTCCAGAGCTCGTCCGCTGAGACTGTCATTGTGACGGGCTCGAAGACCAGTTCGGAGTTGATGCCGCTCAGGTAGAGCGTGCCTGGCGATATCGCGACCGTAGCAACCGGAAACGCGAGATCGGACCCCCCGCGCTCGAAAAAGGCATTCGCTATATGCGCGAGGGTGCCGTTGACGTTTTTGTTGAGGAGGTGATCGGAAGTGAGGCGTTTCCGGCCAATGCTCCTCCTCCAGACCGAGGCCGCCATGGTGCAGGCCGCCTACTTGTCTGCGATCTCGATTGCCATGTAGGGTGTGCCGGATGATGTTGCGTCGGAGTCGTCCAGGACATACAGCGCGGAGTTGTCATAGACTTGCGGCATGCCCGTGCTGAGCATGTCGTCCACCCGGAGGTCGTTGATGATCGTCAGCCGACCGTTCCAGAGCGGGCGGAGGATCATGATGTTCCAGGTGCCTGCCGTGGCCACGGTTCCCCTGACCCGGGTAATGCCGCTGACTCCGGAGTCGCCAGACGCGAGAGGGATGCGGGTGCAACGACCGAGCGTGTGTGCGATGGCGAGCGAGACGACGCCCGTGTCACCTGCATTGCCGTCCTGGTCGAGATAGTTGATCTGGATACTCGGTACGCCCGTTCCTGCCGTGACCTGTTCGTACCAGAGCTCGATGCCGTTGTAGAATCCGTTCGGAACTCTTGCGGCGAACGACGGCTGTGCTGACAGGGTGACATCGGCGTTGTGCGCGTATGCCCCGGCCACGAAAAGCCGGTCATAGAGACGGAGGTTCCCTACCACGCTGTTCGAGTACATGACCCGCGTCAGGTATCCGGTGCCGGTGAACGCTTCGATCTTCGGGTACCCGTCCGTTGCGTCAGTCGGCACGATCCCGTTAGCCGTGTTGCCGGGCGACAGGGTTCCCGGCCCCGGCACCCCCGCGAGATCGAACAGCGTGAACGGGGTTGCCGCCACGGTCGTCCTCGCCGCGCTCTTATAGAAGACAGGTTTCTGCTTGACCGCTGCGATGTAGTCGTCAAGTGATGCGATGGTCACGATCACACCGCCTGTGCGAGTTTCATCACGACTTCGAGCGTTTCCGAAACCGCCACGTTCTTGGTCGCCGGGGCCTTCCCCCGCATCAGCATGTGTCCTGCGGATGCGGCATCAAAGATAGCAGCTTCGTTCACCCCAATGGATGCAGCGGTGTTGTTGGTGAAAGTGTGGGACCACACGCTCTTGAATGCCGACTCGTACGAGCAGGTCGCGAGGGCCCGCGCCATGCCCGACCCCGTACATTCGCTGACAAGCGCCGTGTGAGCGTCGGATTCTGCCGTGTCCCCTTCCCCTATTGCCAGATACTGCCAAGATCCGGCAGTGGTCTGGTTTGTGTACCGGGCCTGGTATTCGAGGCCCACGATTGTGACTGTTACCATGAGTTACTTCTCCTCCTGAATGTCGATTGGATTGCCATCAGGGCCCTTCCGATAAGTGACAGGGGTCTTGACGTGTTCGACTGACTTTACCGGGCGCCGATAACAGGTTGCGCAGATATCGATCGAGAGATATTCCGGGCATCCCATGGCGCAGTTCGCCGGGGGAACGCCCCGGTGAATCGTCGTGCATTCGGCAATTCCGCGAATCCTTGCTTCGGTCATACTGTGTGCCTCACAAAACTGATCGTGAATTCCCAGACCCCCAGGTTCGATTGCGGGACTTCCGCTGCGCTGAGGCTCTCGATATAGCAGTTCGTATACGAGATGCCGTTCAGGACCAGCGTGCCGCAGACTGCTCCCTGCGCCTGGATGTGCATTTTTCTCGATAACAGCCGAGCCTTGGACACCAGCCCGGTCTTGGCTGCCAGGGCCGTGTAATCACTGTGCAAATTGGTTCTGCACAGGACCTCGGCTTCATACTCGTACCCGCCGCCCGATCCGACAATCTTTTCCCGGACAATCTGCCGGCTCGGAACCAGCGTGCCATCAAAGGTGCAGGTGACCATCAGGTCCTCACTCCTTTCTGCCTGCGCTGGTCGGCAAGGTATTTCTCAAACGATTTATCGCCGTTCAGGTAGATGTTGCCGGTGATGGTGATACCTGCCAGTGGCCCGGATGCTTTAGCCTGAGCTTCCTCGTAGGCTTTGGTACCTGATACGGTCTCGATTGCCTGGCCTGCCCGGATCGCGTTGAACTCCGTTGCTGCAGCGTTCAGCGCCATCTGGTCTGTTCCAAGGTCCGCCGCCACTGCCTGTCTCGACCGATTGTAGGACATGGTGAGTGATCGAATCTGACTGACATCGCGGCCAGCGAACTGGACGTCCTGCAGATAGTTTTGATCGAGCTCGTAGAGTTTGGTTTTCTGGTCCTGGACCTTCTTAATCTGGTCCTGGTATTCTTTCCATGCATCCACGAGGGCCGCGACCCGGTCCTTCTCGGCCTGCTCCGCGTTCTTGTCGACGACTTCGGGTGCAACCCCTCCGGGTTTCGTGGGTTTGACCCATTTCGAGCCATCCCAATACGCCCCCTCGGTATATCCAGCAGCCTTAAGGGCGTCTGCGGTCTGTGTTGCCTGTATCCACTTCGCGAGATCCTCCATCTCTTTCTTCGCGGCATCGAGATCGTGATTGTTGATGATCTCGTAGGCTGCTTTCGCCTCGGAACCAACGATATGGAATCCGCGACCAGCGTATTGCAGGACATCGGCCAGAACGGCAACAGCGGGGATCCCGTAGTCCTGGATGAACGGCATGAGCTCCTCAACGACCGGGATCAACTCGGTCCCGAGCTCGACATACATCAGGTTCCACTGTTCGTTGACCAGGATCAGCTCGTCGTTGAACCGGTCCATCTTCTCGATCTTGTCGCTGTCAAAAACCGGGGACTGGTCAAGGAGGGCCTGGAGTTCTTCGCGGGAGATCTCTGCCAGGTCAGAGATGTTCGAAAATCCCCGCCCGAAGATCTGCATCTGGGCCTGGTTCCTGGCGAAACCTTCGGGCAGCCGGTTGAGCGCTGCGAACGTATCGAGCAGGACCTCGTTGGTGCTCCGCAGGTTCCCCTGCGAGTCCACGACTTTCACACCGAGATCTGCAAACAGCATCCCAATCTCGGAGGTAGGATCCACAGCTTCCTTCATCCGGACGGTCATCATCCGGACGGATTCGGTCATTGCATCGGCATTCCCGCCAACCGCCACCGTTGCGTGGGACCATTGCTGGTACTCGTCGGTTGTCATGCCGAGGTCCCGGGCGTTATCCTTGATCTGCGCCCCGAACGCGGCGGCCTTGGTAGTGGCATCGTAGATGACTGCCCCGATGGCGACGACTGGGGCGAGTTCCGCAGCGATTGCAGCGCCCCATTTGGCCATCTCCATGCTGTTCTGGTTGACCTCTCCGCGCCATTCCTGAAGGCCGTATTTGGCCTTGTCGAGACCGAACCGGAGCTCGTCGGCGTTCAAGCCGAGCCTGATCCAGATACTTCCTGCGTCTACCATTTCAACCACTTACCTCCCGGAAACTCGCGAATGCCCGCTCCTGGATACCTTCGGGGGTCATGTCCAGCTGCGGTTCGTTGCTTTCCCGTTTCATGACCTGGAACTCCGATGGGATCCGCCCGGACGGATCCTCGATGTAGGGTGCCTTGACGACCACCTCGCAGAGTTTTGCGTTCATGGTGTCCAGGCATTCCAGGATGTTCTTGTCGTGCTTGCTCCGGTCCTCGACTCGTGCCGCGAGGATCGCATGGAACTCTGCGGGGGTGCTGTTCCAGAGCTGGTCCGGTGTCATCCCGCAGATCCCGTACGCGAGCGGCTCGATCGCGGCGATCCAGTCGCCCGCTAGTTTTTTGTGGGGGTGCCTGCCTCACCCACTGGCTTTTTCCGTTCGGCGTTCGATTTCCGGATCGAGGTCATGGTCGTGGATACGGCCATTGCCTCGTTGCATTTCCTGACAATGTCCGCAACGGTGACCTGCTCTTCATCGAGGAGTGCCTCGACAATCTCGCCGATCTTCTTCTCGCCCGCCGGCCACGGCTGCAGGTCCTTGTCTTCGTGCCTGAGACCACCCCAGAGGTAGGTCCGGACGACCGAGAAGTCGGTAAGGTCCTTGTCAAAGATCCCGGGCGACACTGCCTGCATGTCTGCGATGTCGTTGAACTGGAACCGGAGATGCCGGAGTTTGTCCAGCTGGATCGGAACGGATCGGTCAGTCACGGGTCACCTCACACGGGTTTTGCAACCGGGCCCCTCTTCACGATGAGCAGGTACGGCTTCGGGCACTTGCTGGTCTCGAAGACCACGATCGGGAGGTACTTCTTTTTCCCTGCTGCAGGTGACGTGATGGCTCCCGACGCTGCACCGGACACGACTACTGTCCCGTCCACGTAGATCGAGCCAACTGCTGCGGTCGGGGTTACCGTGAACGTGGCGTTGTCGCTGTAGAGCTCGACCTCATATGCATACACGGCCGCTGCTGCTGCGGGTACCGGCGTGATGGCGTTCGCGGGCGTGTCGTCGTCAGCGATCGCGAAGAACGGTGTCGTGAGGCCAGCTGCTGCGGTCTCGACATCTGTCTGCCCCGATGTCGGGGTGATGGCCAGTTCCCAGGTGATGTTGCCCTTCTTGTCGATGGGCTCGCTCATCTTCGAGATGATAGCGGTGCATTTCTTGCACGTGAATGCAAGTGCCCCCCCGGAGGGCCGTATGAAGTAAACGGTCCGCTCGGTTCCTGCAAGGAAGTCGGTCCTGAGGGATTTGTGGACGGTTGAGCCGATGTAGTAGATCTTGATCGAGCCGTCGCTCTGCGTGATGGTCCCCTTGCTCTTCGTTTCATACCCGCCATTCGCCGCGAGGGCGTCGTGGGTGGTGTTGTCGACCATGTTCCTGGTCTCATCCGGCATTTTCGGATCGACAGTCTCCCCGATGTAACTGGTTCCCCAGATGACGTGGTAGCCTGCCGCTGATTCAGCCTGTTCTCCCATGTTTTGTTACCTCGTTTTTGATGTGTAGAAGTTCCAGACGTACTCCGTACGTCCGAGCTCATCCTTGCCCATCGGGTTCGGGCCCGACTGGGCGGCCTCGATGCGCTGGTAGTACGTGCCGTTGATGGTCGTGTTGGTCACGCCATCGAGGTCCTTGTAGATGTTCTCGATCAAGGTTCTCGCGGCTCCGGCGCCGTTCTTGGCACCACGGACCAGGACCTGCACGCTCGGTTGGTCGTACTTGTTGGTGTTGGTCCATTCCGGCGCCTGGCCCGCATACCCGAAAATGCAGATCACGGCGTCCGGGGATGCGGGTTTGTCGTTGACGAAGATCGTGCTGGCGAGCGTGCCCCGCCCTTTGGCTGCGAGATACACGGCGATATCCGATTCGGCAGTCATAGGAGGAACCCCTTGAGCGCTTCTGCGATATCCGCAGCGATGGTCGGCGCGATCCTCATGGCGGGATCCTCCAGATACTTGGCTTTCGCTCCTGGGCGGGTGTGCCGGTACGTCAGGTCCTCGTGCTGCCTGTGGGCGTATGGGGTGTTGTAGCCTACACGATACCCGTTGATCTCGGGGACTTTTTCGACGGTCCCGGTGGATTTCAGCCAGCCGCCTTTCATCCGACCGCGGACCTTGACCATGACTTTTCCGGCGTTACCAGCCCATTGCATACTGCTAGGGATGGTCCATTGCCGGGTTTTGCTCTTGCTTCTACTGGTCCGGGCCCTGATCACGTTGCGGGTCTCGTAGGTCATGTCAACCGGGACTTCCTTATCGGATTCCACGAGTATCCTCTCGCAGTTCAGGCCAAGTCGATCATATGCTGCCTGTTCGGCAACGACCAGGATGTGCGAGAGGTTCGCCATCACTTCCTTGGTACCGGTGAGCTCGAACTTCGTTGTCGGAGTGTTCCAGCGTTCCATGAGGGAAAACCCGGCTGAAACGTCGGAAAGGGTGTCCTCGATATAGGAGACCGACCCGTACCATTGGTCGCTGTGGCTCACGTCGATACCTCCCAATAGATGCGTGTCCCGTCGCCGTCCTTGGCGTCTTCCATGGCAAGGATCACCGGCTGTGATGCGTATGCGGTGCCGGGGTCAATGGTGATCCGGTCCCGGCACATGCGGTCGAGGACCACCGCCCCGTCAAGCATGACGCTGACGTTGCTGACGGCATTCTCACCCTGCTGGTTCTTGACGATCTTGATCCGCTGCGAGACGAAGGCAGGGTAGGTGACGGCGGTTCCGTAGGTGCGGTCCCCGTTCACGTCCATGCCGGTGTAAGGCTCGATCGTGATCGTGTCGTTGAGGATGTCGTCAATCTCGCCCATCAGCCCCTCCAGATAAACCCAACAACTCCGATCGCAATACTGATCACGGTAGCAACGATCCCGGCGTCGCGGGCGGTTGTCCTGGACTCGGCCGTCCGGGCCTCCTCCTTGCCTTTCAGCGTGGTGATCTCGGTGTCCATGGTGTCCATCCTCTGATCGCCTTTCTCCAGAGCTCTCAGGATGTGCTTCACGTCATTCCGCGTCTCGATGACGATGTCGCGGAGTTCCTGATGGCCCGTGCAGGTGATCTCGTTCACTGGTTCGGGGGCCATCAATACTCACACTCCTCATCGAGGGTGGCAACGTCAAACGCCGTTCCACTGGTGCCGTTCTCGACTTCCTGGCGCAGCATCTCGGCGTGTTTGCGGAGGTCCGCAGCCATTGCCGGCCCGTTGATCGAATACTTCCCGATCGTGGTGGACTTCTTCTTCTCGGAGATGTAGGAGGCTTTGATGTCGAGCAGGTTTGCAGCCGCGAGTTTGACGACGTCGCCCTGCTCGGTGAGTTCCTGGGTGATCTCTTCGTCAGTGAAGAGAGCGGTAGTGGATACCGTTTCGAGTTTGCCCAGGATGCGGCGGACCTGCCCTATCGCGGTTGTGAGGTCGTACGTGTGAGTCATCGTTTCCCCTTGTGCTGCGGGCGTGCGGGTTCTTCCAGGATCTCCTCCCGGGGTTTGGCCGGTGCGAGCTCACGCAGGAGGCGGTTGGTCTCCTGTTGCTGTTCCAGGATAGCCTGAAGGAATTCCTCCTCTCTCGTCACTGGTGTCAGATCCATCAGGAACCTCACGTCTTGTAGACGACCATTATGGCAGGTACGTTTGCAGCCGTCCAGCTGGTGAGAGCGAGGAGTTTGGTCTCCTCCAGTGTCTCGATGAACGTCTCTGCGTCGGCTGCCGCGGTCGCCCCTTCGAACGTCCTTACGTTGCAGTTTGCCATCTCATCCCTCCGTCAAAAAGAGATGAGATTACGACCCTGTCTGCGCGTATGCAAGCCGCGGGTCCATGGTGGCGCCGCCCATGTCGTGGCGGACGCGGTAGGCGATCTTGTCGGACGCGAAGTCCCCGGAGAACGGAGACATGACGCCTCCGCTGGTGGATGCCTTGTCGGATGCCTTTATGCAGATCTCAGGGGATTCCTGGCCGCGGAGGAATCCGACTTCCATTGCCGCACCTTCTGCCGGGTCTGCGAGGAGATACCAGGTGGTGTCAACCTTGCCGCCGACGTCGATGGTTTTCAGGGTCGGGTTCTTGTGCAGCACGATCGGGAGATCGCTGATGACGTTGGCGGTCGGGTAGGCCACGATCGACGCGCCGGCGCCGCCCTGGACATCAACGTAGAATTTCGACGTTGAGGTCAGGATGGACTTTGCCGTCAGGTAGAGCGCGGGAGGGACAACCAGGTGGGTGCCTTCGATCTCGATTGCCTCGCCCTGGGGGTCAACCTGCTGGCTCATCAGGGTGAGCGTGGTCTCAAGGTTGCCGATGGTCAGCGGGAGTGCTCCCAGGTTGGTGATGGTCTGGCCGGCATCCACGATGGATGCGCCGAAGAACGTGGACCTCGGGCCGGATGCAGTGCAGAACAGGTTGGTGGCGAAGTATGCCTCGGTCCGGAGAGCTGCACGGGCGAACCGGGTGGGGATGTCCGCGAAGGCTCCCATGGCGTCGTTGATCAGTGCCTTCCGGGTGATCTCAAAGACCCGCCCGTAGGTGTTCAGGTGATATTTGTACTGGGTGGTGCTCGGTTTCGCCGGCTGGAATACACCGTCCGATACCGGGAGAAGGCGCTGGTCCACGCCATCGACGCGGTTGCGTTCGACATCGTTGAAGTCGGGAACCCCGCCGGGTGCGACCTTGATGTACTGCCGCCACTCGGTGATGGTGCTCGGGAGCTTGTAGTTGGCGATCAGCTGGCGATCGATGATGTTGCCGAGCAGGGTCGGGAAGTCAGTCGTTGCGATTGCTTCCTTGACCAGGTATTCGTGCCGGTGGGCCGGCATGCGGTTCGCGTTGGTGAGCAGGTCGAGCGCTTCCGAGATTGCGGACTCGTCAATGCCTGCCTCACGGACGGATGAGAAACCCTCCCATCCTTCCTTCATCATTTCCATAAATTCTGCCATGTTGTCCTCCTCAGAGCCACTGCATCAGTACGGTGATGACCGCGTCTGCCAGGCTCGTTGCGGCACCGCTTGCGAGGTTGAGCCGAAGCTGGTCCCCTGCTACAAGCAGTTCTTTGCCATCTGCGACAGCTGCCGTCGAGACAGGGGTGTTGATAGTAGATGTGAGATCAAATGCGGATGCAAGGACCACATCGCCGGCAGTCTTTGCCTCGCCGGTATTGCACTTCTCGATCTGGAGCGTGCCGGCCTGCCCTGCAACGGTTCCGTGTGCCTCATAGGCTGATACGACCCTGCAGGCCGCAGGTGCGATGAAGAATCCTTTGCCCGCAGTGACGTCTGCTGCGGCGAATGGCATCGAGACCGTGAACTTGCGGCCACTGAGTGAAGTGACGGGGTCTTCCTGGTGGACCTTTACGGCACAGAGCGCCGCGGTTCCGGATCCGGTGAGTGCCCCCATCGCCTTGCCGAACGGGATGCCACCGGCTTTCTTGCTGATGATTCCAGAGGCGATGAAGAGCTGATCGCCAAGGACCACTGCGCTGGTGCCCGCGTCATCGGATGCGACGACATTGAGATACCAGATACCTTCGGTGTCTACTGTGACGAGATCGGTTGCTGCGGTCGGACTTGCTGAGTCAACCACTCCGACAATGTTCCCGATGTTGACCGGGTCTCCCTTGTCCGCGAGTCCGTCCGTGTGGGTTGGATGCACGAGATCGCTCTCAACAAAGGTCACATAGCGACCCTGATCACTGATCGATCCCTCTTCTCCGGCCACCCGGCCGGTTGCTGGATACTGTGTTGCCATGATCCTTTACCTCCCGTTGACGGCAATTTCTGCCATCATCTCGGCGTCCTTCTGGGATTTGCCCTGGCCGCGGAATGCCTTGATGAACGATTCCTTGAGCTTTGAGGCACCACCGTTTCCGGATCCGCCATTCCCTCCGCCCATACCCTTGACCTTGCCGGACTCGGTGAGCTTTGCCACGTAGTCGGTCTCGGTCTTGATGGCCTCGGTGACGGCTGCGGTGAATGCGGCTTCATCGAGCTTGCCGTCTTTCATCCGGGCAAGCCGGGGGACGGTCTCGATGAGCCGGGTCTTGGTGATCTCCGGCAGCGTGGACTTCTCCAAGGCCTTAATCACTATCTTGCCAGACTCCTGGATGACCTGGGCCTCTCGGAGCCGGTCGAGTTCAACCTTCATGTCCTGGTTCTCTTTCAGGACCTTCGCGGCATCGGCCTCTTTCTGCTTGTGGGCCTCGGATGCCTGGATCTCCTGCAGGACAGATTCCTTGAGCTCGGTGAAGAGCCCGGGGTTGGTCTTGCGGAGCGATTCTACCGTGATTACGGTTTCCTTGTCGTTTCCCATGATTTCCTCTTGGTTTTCGATGATCGTTTCGTGGTCTGCGGGCGGTTCGTGTTCGATTCTCCATGCCTCGATCATCTGCACAACGCTACCCCCTGCGCCGGGGAGCGTGACCCAGTCGACCGACAGGCACTTCTGGAGCGATTCGATAATTTTTCCTGTTCGACCTTCGATGGTTCCGGTCTTCCCCTGCCCGATTGCACGATGGGAGAGCCCGATAAACGGTGCCATCTCGTTCAGGGCCTCGCGGTACGGCTTGAAGACATGCACTTCTGCATACACGCCTTCCCCTTTCGGGCCGTTCTTGAGGTATTTCCCCGGGTTCGTGATGACACTGGCAAGCGTGGTCAGACTCCGTTCGGGGCGGGCCTTTTCATCAATGGCGGTGGGGTGATCCATGTGCATGTGGGTGCCGTAGGCGTAGACCTTCGGACCGTCACGCTCAAGGGCGGCTTCCTTGTAATACCCGCTTGATCCCCACCCCGGCTTGATGATTTTAACCAGGGCATTGCCGTTCTTGTCAATGAAGTTCGGCTGCTGTCCTTCGGTAGCCGCTTCAACAAATGTTTCAAAATCTGTCACATTGCCAGACTCCTGTCCTTTGTCGGACTCGGATACGTTGATCACGTGGTCGTTCGGCCGGTCGTGAGCGAATGCCGGAGCCGGGCGGCTGCTGTTGAGAATAGTGGAATTCTGGCCCGGATCTTGTGGCATTACTATATTTGTAACTGAGTTCCTTATAGGGGCTCGATAAAAACAGGGCCCGGAATTCCAGCACTTTCATATATGCCGTATACTGAATATATGAGCATGGAGAAGAAGGTCTGGCTGATTATCAGCGACGGTGAAATCCGTGATGATATCTACACTCTTGAGGAATCCGCCCGGCACATGGCCGGTGATGGGGAGCGCGTAGTTCCTTATATTATCAAAATTTAAAATAAATTTATGAGTACCGATAAACCGTCCAGCATGCGAGTGTTCCCTGGCACGAAGGCCCGATACGATGAAGAGCGGAAGGGTCGCGAGAGTGATGATAGCCTCCTTAACCGGCTCCTGGACGAGCTGCAGGACCTGCGGAAAAAGCAATGATAAAAAAAAGGGGGTTACTTACGCGGCTTTGGCTTGCACGGGCCCACTCTGCACCTCCTTCTCCTTTTTTGCGATGAACTTCTTGACGCCGTCCCTGGTCCGGCACCCATGGTTGTGCTCTTTGAAGACATCGTTCAGGGTTCTGGCGATATCCTCGTGTGAGAATGATTCACGGTACCGGGCGAGCCGGAGGATCAGGATCTGTTCCTCCTCGCTTAATGCAGGATAGGGGAGGCTTGCCTTATTGCCGGTCGGGTTGCCTTTTGCCATTATGCGCTCCCTGCTGCCGGGATCACCGGCTCGCATGAACAGTGACAGTTGTATTCGTCGAGGTCGTTCCAGATCGGGTCGGTCAGTGCATACCTCCTGCCGTGGCGGGCCTGGTGCTCCGGCCGGGGGTTGATCTGCGGGTCCAGATGGATCCAGGTCCCTTCCTGTATTCCCTCGCCTTCCCACCGGTCGAACGAGCCGTCGGTCAGGAGCCGGCGGGTCTCCTGGTATGCGACAAGACCGCTGTTGTGCTCCTGTGCTGTGAACACCGTTTCGAGCTGCTTGCGGACGTCCCTGCGGGGTGTGCCGTTTTTGATGGCATCGGTGACGATGTCCGTGATAGCCTTGCGGTCCGCTGCGATCGCGTCTTTCAACCAGGGCTTGAACTCTCCGCCAATCATGGACCCGCCCTTTCTCACGAGCAGGTCCCGATACTCGACGGCTTTTTGGACCGCGTAGGAATTGACGAGGTTGAAGTTCAGCGAGATCCCGAGCGTGGCGGCCCCATGCTCCTGCCCCTCGACCGATGCGACCACTGCGTTCCGGGTGAGGGCCGAGATGCTATCTTGCTTGAGTGTCTCCGCTGCGGTCGCGATGATGCGCTCCAGGGTTTCGGGCGGGGGGACCACTTCAGGATCCCTCCTCGACCGGGTAATGCTCTTCGATGCCTTTCATGATCGCGTCTGTGAACTTCCTGCGGGCTGCGATCAGAGCGGCCGAGCTCTCCCGATATGCCTGCGAGTTCTCAATGTCGAATGGTATCCCTCTCACGCCACCAAAGGCCTCCTGGACTCCTCCTGCAGGTACGTCAACGTTCCTACCCTTGACCGACCCCCACTCTTCCTCGTCAGAGGGAGGATACGGGGGCGCCCGTGGCTGCTGTGCCAGGGCAAGGGCCTGCGCTGCTGCGTTGGCCTGCTGCTGCGTGGTGAAAGCGGTTTGCATGACCAGTCCTGACCCCTCCGGGAACAGCTCGTCAATCTTCTCGTCTGCGTTCGGGACTTTCAGCGCTTTGAAGATCAACTGCGTGAGTGTTTTGAGGTCCATGGTGCCCGCCAGAGGTTTGCCGTCCGCGGTTGCTCCTGCGATGATGGCCTGCACGGTCTGAAGCTGGTCGTGCTCCAGGAGCGGCGGGAATGCTATCGTGATCGTGCGGGGTATTGGTTCGGTGCCGTCTTCCGGATTCTCCGGGTTCTCCTCTCCATTGAGGACCCACCGGACTTCATCAGTATACTCATCGATTTCTTCCTCGCCCTCCAGAGGCCCTTTCGGTGCCCGGATAGCCTGATCGATGACGTATTCGAGGATGTCCTGCCAGATATCGATCCAGAGCTGCTGACGGTTCAGGAACTGGAGTTCGAGCGGCCGCTCCATGGTAGTGGACGTGGCGAGGTTGCCGGTGCTCGGGTCGCCGCTCTCGATGTGGTCGGGAATGCCAGACCCCGAACAGATCATGAGCCGATGGGCCCGGGCGTCTTCCATGCTGATTGTCATGCCGGATGTCTTGAACGGTTCGAGCTTGACGCTTTCCCCGCTGGTGAACGTTGATGCCACTGGCCGCTTGTCGGGCGTGGTTGTGGTTCCGTCTGGTTTGCCGATGAGCCCCCTGATCTTCGAGGCTGCCGCTGTGATTGCGTTCGACCCGCCTTTCGTGGTCATCCGGAACGCGAACGATGCGAGGGCCTGCCAGATCTTGTTCCCGTTCTCCAGGTGCGTCTTGTATGCCTTCGCCCAATCGAGACAGCTATAGACTTCCGAGACACCGAACTTCATGTCCGGCAGGCAGTTGACCTTGACGTGGTAGACCGGGGCGTCCCAGTGTACCGGGTTGCCTCCGATGGTGTCCGGTCGGTCTTTCGGGTTGTGTCTCCAGTCGGGATAGTAGGCGATCGCGGACTTTGGCGTGACGATACCGGTCAGGGCGTTGAACTCGTTGATGGTGTAGGTTCTCTTGTAAAACCATGGCATCGTGCTGTCTTCCGGATCGGTGATGATGTCCGAGATCTCGTAGAGGGGGATCTGCCGGACGATGACCCGGCCCGTGCTCTCGTTCGTGAACAGGATGAAGAAGAGATTGCCTGACAGCGTGAGGACCGCTTCGTTGGTCATCCACGCCTGGTGCCCGGTGAAGGCGTTGTAGTTCTGCCGGTCGGCAATGAACTTCTGGACTACGGCATCGACAGTCTCATGGTCGCCCTTGACGGTCATGCCCTGCGCGAAGACGTAGAGCGCCTGGACGAGCTCGGCCCTCCGGATCAGGGGGTTCTTCAGCCAGTAGATCCGGGCGGAGTCATACAGGTTGACGCGGGCCCGTTCGGTGAAGTCGCGGGAATATCCGGATCCGATGCGTTCCCACCCTTGTTCGGTCAGCTGCTGTTCCAGGACCGTGAGATTCTCCTGGAGGTATTCCTGGTTGCGCTCGCTGATCTGTACCGCTTCGGTCAGGTTCTGGACCTGCTTCACGAGTGCATCGACGTTGGGTTTCATCGTATTTCACCCCCGAACAGGAGCCATCGGACCCGCCCCCAGAATGTTGTGGGGGGGCTCATTACGTCCCGGATGCCATCAAGCACCTCGCGGAGTTCCCGCAGTTCGCTGTCGTCCACATGCACCTTAACGTGCATATCTATCTGCCCGGCGCCTGCCTTCGCGGGGGCCGGATCCTCAATCCATCTTCCGTTTTCAAAGTGTCCTGTCATGGTCAAATACCTTCAATCCTTGCCCGGATTTGTGATTTCGCCGGGAGATTTCGCCCGGATTTCATACGGGACTGATCCCGCCATACCCGCTTCCGTCATCGTCAAACACCGTCACAGTCTCTTCTGTTGTCTCGTCTCCGGCCGTCACGCCATCGACGAACGCGACCGCATAACGGAGCGTGTCCATCCCGTGATCGTCTTTCTTGAGCGGTTCTTCCTTGTTCGGGCCGCTCGTCGTCGGTCTCCAGATATACGAGTCCCATTCTTCCTCGGTGCATACCGGTTTGTGGGCCTCGCGGAGGGTCGGGTCCACATCGACAAGGGCACCACGAAAGACGAAGAGGCGGGGCTTGCCATCACCGGCTTTCCGGAGCCGGGACTGGACTGCCTGGATACCCGGGGAAACTGCCTTCATCGCAGCAACGGTGGGGATCCCGTGCCGCTCAAGGGTTGCCCTGTCTTCTGCGTCGTGGTCGGCGATTGTCGCGTAGATATCTTCCATCCACGGTTGACCGCAGTTCTCGCAATGGTCAACCCCGGGTTTGTTGGGGGTGCCACACACGGGGCATGTGACGGCTACCTTTGACGGTCCTGCGCATGACAGCGTGTTGATCTGTGCCGCTGCGTCCTCCACCAGAAGCCGGCTCATGTAGATCTCCCGATAGAGATAGATCCGGCCGTCGCCGTCGATCGCCAACCATTGACAGACGAACGGGTTGGTATACCCGAAGTCGATCGCCCGAATGCGGATCCAGGTGTCCGGAATCGGGAACGGGTCAATGAGGTGGATGGACCGGTCCCAGTCTTCGTACACGACACCTTCCGCAGCTACCCATTTGCCGTGTCGGAGCCGGAGTTTCCTGACGCCCGTGAGTGCATCAAGGACCGCCAGTGTGCGCTTGCCCTGCTCGGTGATGGCCCCGGTTACCTGGTTGAACAGCGTCGGATTGTCTTCATGCCGGCTCTCGATTACCTTGAGCGTGGGGCGGGAGAGGATCCAGTGGGTGGGGCGGTCCGGGTTGCAGTCCGCTATCATCTGGGCATAAGGAGAGTTTCCCGCCCGGCCCGTGGTCCTGGTGCTGATGATTTCCCAATCGTTGAGGTCGAGCTCTTCCGCCTGGTTGACATAGACGAAATCCCATTCGGACGAGAGGACCTTCTGCGGTACGTCCATGCCCCCGAGGAAGATGCGGCTGCCGTTCGGGTACACGTATCCCTCAACGTGCTCCCCTCCGAGTTTCACGACCGGGGTTTTGCTCTGGTCGAATGCCCCCTTGAGCGTCTTGATGACCCGCCCCGCGTCGTCCCGGATCGTGGTGGTGCCGTCTTTGTTCCAGGCCCCGAGGACCTTGCGCTCGTAGGTCAGGAGCACCGAAGTCTTCAGGCTCTTGTAGGTTTTCCGGACGATGATTGCCTGCGATCCCGGGTATTTCCAAAGGAGCGTGTCGAGTTTTTCCAGGGCCGTGCGGGTCTTGCCAGTCTCGGCCGGGCCGCTGATGATGACTTCAGGGCCTTTGTATTTCCAGAGCGCGAGACCGCCGCCGTATGGCTGGAACCCCTGCGCTGCACCTTCCGGGAGCTCGACGATCACCCAGGGGGATGAGGGGGCGGGGGCGGCCATGCTCATAGGTCCTCCATGCTAACGCCGCGGAGGACCTTGACCGCGATGGGTTTCCCGTCCTTGCCACCGATCTCGTGGTCGACCTTGTCCTTCCAGTTCTCCGGGTCCCGGTTGGTAAGCCAGAACTTGATCGCGGTGACGTCAGGGCTGATTTCTTTCTCGGTGACTTCTTTCCGGATACTCCCGTCGGCGTTCTGGGTGACTTTCTTCTCGGGAATCTTATACCCGATCGCCCGTTTATACAGGGCCTTGGCGACCTTTCCATCCGCGACTTCCTTGCCCTCCTTAATGGCACTCAGGAATTCCGGGAATTTTTTTACCCAGGAGGCGAGCGTGGCTGTTGAAATTCTGAGTCCGGCCGCGATCTCTTTGTTGATGCAGCCTTTCTGTGCCAGGGTCCACCCTTTTATCGGGTGAATGTCGGGGTCGTACTTGGTCGGTGCGCCCCGGGTCTTCCTGATTTTTGCCGGCGCCGTCTTCTTCTTCGCGGCGGGTTTCTTCCGGACCATCAGGCGACCTTCTCCGCAGTCTTGCCAGTGAATTTTTCCCATCGGTCAATGATGCCCTGGCAGTAGTGCGGGCCCAGCTCGCTCGTGCAGCAGATCCGGCCGGTCTGTTCGCAGGCCATGAGAGTGGACCCGAGGCCCCCGAACGGGTCCAGGACCACGTTGCCCTTGACCGAGGAGTTCTTCACGGCCCGGGCCACCAGCTCGATCGGTTTCATTGTCGGGTGTTCGGCATTACGGGCAGGCTTCGGGATTTCCCAGACTGTGCTCTTGTTCCGGCCTCCGAACCAGCGGTGGGCCTTGCCACCTTTCCACCCGTAAAGGACCGGCTCGTGCCCCTTGCATCCTTCCAGGATGGGCTCGTGCTGCCAGTGGTAGTCCTGCCGGCCGAGAACGAACTGGTCTTTCACCCAGATGATGCACTGCTTCAGCTCCCAGCCGGCTTCCTTGAACGCCTGCCGGAAGGCGAGGGTTTCAGAGTCCGAATGGCAGACATAGATGGGGGCCCCGGGCATGCAGGCGTCGAACATGCACCGGTACGCCTGCAGCAGGAACTTATAGAATTCCGACTCGGTCATGTGGTCGTTGGCGATTTTGAGGGCGTCCTTTGTCTTGCCGGTATAGTCGACGTTATACGGGGGATCCGTGAAGACCAGGTGAGTCTGACGGCCGTCCAGGAGCTTCTGCAGGTCCTCGGGTTTTGTGGCATCCCCACACATGAGCCGGTGGGGACCCAGCTGATAGATATCGCCGTACTTGATGTCCGTGGGCCGGATGGTGGCGGGGTCGAAGTCGTCCTCTTCGGTCTTCTCGTCTTCCAGGTCGTGGAGCATCTGGTCCAGGTCCCGCTGGTCAAACGCGATGTCGTCCACCTGGAAGGCCGGGTCATCGAGCTTGATCTCTTCGATTTCCTTGAGGAGGTCTTCGGGGTTCCATTTCGAGCGGCTGCCAGCCTGGTTATCCGCTATCCGGTATTCCCGCTTGAGCGTCTCGGGCATTCCGATGACCTGGGTGACCTCCGGGACTTTTTCCCACCCGATCTCCTCCATCGCTTTCAGGACGCCCTGTCCGCAGATGACCTGCAGGTTTTCATCGACAACGACCGAGATCTTGACGTACTCGAATTTTTCCAGGGAGTGGGCGATATCGGGAACCGCCTTGCTCGTGTCGTGGAGTTTCTTCTGGTATGGGACCAGGGAGGTGATCGGGACGTTTTTCAGTTCCTTTTTTTTCACAGCCACGCCTCCTTCCTGAGCTCGCCCAGGTCCGGCCGGTCCACCAGGGCCTGCAGCCGCCCCACCTCAAGGTCCTCGCGGAGCACCGCGATCTCGTGGTCGATGCAGCCCACCTTGTCCATGGCGGCAAGGATGGCGACCCAGATGTTGAGCCGGGTGTCTTCCAGTTTGCGGATCCGCCGCTCGCCTTTTGCATCTGAAAGGGTGGGGCCCTGGAGCGTGTTCATTGATACCGCCAGCGAGATTTGAACTCGCGACGTCCTCCCCCACATAGTAGGGACGAGGCGCTCTACCTGACTGAGCTACGGCGGTTTTGTTTTTTCAGGAGGTGATCGGTCCCGGCCTGGGGAGTTTATTGATGCTCAATTATCCCGGATGATGAGAGACTTGAGAGGGTTCCCTTCACGGAGGTTAGATTATGAAATCGAGTACCTGAGGCATGGCATTCACGATTCTGTACGATTATTACCCGGCCGGGTGACTGGCTGCCCCGGGACGACAGTGAGCCCGGTGACCCTCTGGCAGCCGTTTGAGAGTGATAAAATCCCCGCAGGCAGCAGCGTGATAAGGTGGATGATGGAAACTGCTGCCGTTGGGGGAATGGGGCCGGCCCGGGATGAGCGGGAGAATGGATCCCTGAAAGGATGTGTCTTTCCGAGTGGAACGCGGCCCCGTTGTTGTTCACTTGCAATACCTCCAGAGATAGACCAGGCCGGCAACGATCACGATGATGCAGATGGCATACGCGACCTTGTCGGCCCGGGACATTCTTACGTCGCCCCCATGAAGTTCAGGATGGCCTGCACGAGCGGCGGGATGGCAATCCCCCCGGCCACGAGTGCGGAGGTCACGAGACCGGCGACTTTTGCCCTGGTCTCCTTGTTCGACCAGATGAGGCCGCCCCAGGTTGTGAGGGTTTCGAGGGCGGTCTCCGCAACCTCCTGCTTCTGCTCTGCGGTCTTCTGTTTTTTCAGGAGTCGCCCTGCAGTGATGCCGCTCATCCAGTAGTGGGCCTCGTCAAGCCAGAATTTGGGGACGGGGGGGATGTCTGCCGAGGATTCGACAAAGTTGTGTGCCAGGAGGAACGCTGCCTGGAAGCAGTGCCGTTCTCCGCTGGTGGACCCCACGCCACCGTACCCGTCGATTTTGGCAAGGGCTTTTGCAAGGGCGTCGTCCAGCTCGATATCTCCCTGGCCATGGTCCGGGTCAATTGCACACGGGCCGTAGTACTGCGGGTAGTGGTCGCACCATTTCCGGTGCACGCGGTAGTCGCCATCGACCCAGTATTCGCCTTCCCAGTGGCCGCCCGATGACGGGGGGATTGCTGATGCCGTGACGGACGGATGGTCTGCCATCGTCACCCCTGCTGCACAAAAGGGACATATTTGGCCTCGAACTCGGGGCCAGGAATGATGACCGGCTTGCCGTCCCGAGTGACGACATAGGAGCCGTCCGGGTACTTGGTAGCCTCGAACGTCTCCGGGATCTTGGGGCCGTAGAGTGCCATGCCCGATCACTCCGTCACGATGACCTTGATCTTCCGGGTGACCATGTCGCCGATCCGGGGGTGCTCGGTGAAGGCCGTATATGTCTCACCGTCGTGCTGCCAGTTCGTGGTGATGTTGGTGAGCTGGACCATGATCTCGAGCTCGTGTTCGCCCTCATCGATATACCGGGTTTTCGGGTCGTCCGGGCGGCGCATGTACTTGTAGCGCGGCAGGTAGTAGCAGCGGTTCCTCCACTTGACCTGCTGGACTGAGGCGAGGTCGGCCTGGTAGAGGAGGCGTTTGCCGGGATACTTCACGGGATCCCACGCAACACTGGTCAGGAGGCCGGCCTTGAACGGCAGCTTCGAGAGGTCTGCTTCGACGAGGTAGTTGATCTTGTCCTTGCCGGCCGCCCCGAACTGCTCGATCTCTGCGGTCGAGATCTCGATCACGGGCTCGTCTTCGTGCGGGTCCGTCATGCTGTTGAATGCCGATCCGGTGAGGGACCGCATCCAGACCTCCGAGATTCGAAGGTCAAGGTCTTCTGGGTTGAAATCCGCCATAAGTTGTACAACTCTTCCCCGGCTCGCGGGCCGGAGTATTACAAAAGAGTGGTGGCAGGAGAGTGCAGATAAGCAAGGACGACCTTCAGGAAGTTCTAAAACACCCAGAACTGCCGAAAATGCTGAAACTCTAAAAAGTCTGGGAAGTGTTAAAAATATATCATCTTTATATGCTCATAATCCGAATCCAATTTCATGACGTATAAAGGATTCACGGCTTTTGATGGATTCCGAATCGCGGTTGCCATCGGTTGTGTAGGATATTCATTTGTGTTCGGTGTTGGGATATTGGGATTTGAAGATCTGACTGTCAAGATTGCCTTAGCAGGACTTGCATTTACAACAATGGGACTGGCTGTGACACTCCAGTCTTGCCTTGCCACCGAGATGGCGATTCGTAGATTGGAAAAGAAAGATTGATTATTTTTTTATTTTCTCGACCCACCTCATGAGTGACAGGCACGTCTTGCAGGTTCTGGGGTCACCAGGATCCCAGTGCTCCATGCCAAGCCTGGTATTGACGGCTTCATCATAGTTTTTCATACGGCCGCAGAGGCTCTCGCAATTGCCATTATCGGAGCGCCGTACGAAGAAGTGGACCTGCTGGCCGGTCTTTGTGGTGCCCCATCGGCCTTTCGGGTTCTGCTGCTGCTCATCTGCCATCTACGTCACCTCCCGTTCCACTCGCCAGAGGCCGGCCGGTCCTCGCTCCCGTTGCTCACCGGGAGGGCATGACCGTATCTCCCGAGACATTCTCGGGCCGTGCTGAGTGCCAGGGGCCAGTTCCGGATCGGGACCGGGCCGACCGGGACACTGTGCTCCTGCTGCGGGTCCGGCTGCGAGTAATCGAAGAGCGTCTTCATGGTTCCTCCATGGCTTTGTCCGTTGCGAGTCGCCCGATGCAGTCAAGGCAGAGGCCCTCGGTCTCGGGCCGCGTCCGGTTCCATCGCTCCTGGACCGCGGGATCCCGCTCGTAGGGTTTCCGGCAGTCCCTGCAGATATGGTGGGTCATGATGAAGTCCGCCGGGGCTGGATTCTGAACATCCCGATTCTTACGCAGCCTCCTTCTATCGAGCGCATGGCGAGCATTCTGTCTTCATGTGACAGGCCATCCGTGAACGTTTTCTTTCCCTCCATCGGGCAGAGGTAACAGTCCTGATATCGGCAGGTCATGGTCGCACCATCATCTCGATATCCATCCAGAATTGTGCCTCTTCAACGATCGGAGGATTTGTGCGGATCCATTGAAGATAACTGGCGTAAGCTATCAATTGTTCTTCTATCATTTGCAGCTCCCGGCCCGGACGAACTTCGGCACGAGCCCGATCGCCTGCAGGAATTCTTCGGTGCTGTGCCGGCCGATGCAGCGGTAGAAGGTTCGCGCCGGGCCTTTGTCCACCTGCACCTCCGCAGCCATGCCTTTCTCGATCGCTTCCTTCCGGGACATGTGTGGGAGTTTCGCGCCGCAGACGATGCAGTGAGGGCGGAGGGCGTGGGGGCTCAAGCGCTCACCTCTTTCCGCAGCGGCCATGCGAGATCGTGAACGTTCACAAACGTGCTTTGTCCAGGCCAGGGTACACCGTTCATCGAGTCCTTGAAGAAGACCAGAGCATTCTGGTTTTTCGCGGTTTTCACGATATCGCTGATTGCATTCGACGGGGGGATAACTGTTGGATTGGTCTGCGCACCCACGATGACCTGTGCAATTCCTTTTAGATCGAGAGGGAAGTCTTCCGAATCGACCGGGCCGAGCAGAGGCTCGAAAGAGACGAAGAGGTTGCCGGTTGGGATCCTTCGCAGATCGTCAATTCGCCCGGTATATCGCGAGGACTCGACGCTTGCTCCAATCCACCAGTTCCGCGGGATTTTTGAGGGGAGCAGTTTCTCACCGAATGAATAGAAGTTGTCCATGAAACGATGCCCGGCTCGATTCGGATCCTTCGTCAGCATGATGTACCTATGCTGCGGAGCCCGAAGCATTGCCATGAAGACCGTGTGAATCCATCCGTCCGGTACCCAGGTGCCGAACAGATCCGCCATCGAGCATACGAAGATTGTCTGCGGTGTCTTCTGTCTCATCGGGTCGTTCATCCGTTCTGGATGCAGAGTCGGGGCAAAGCCGTTGGGCCATGCCTTCCCTCCCTTAAATCGCTCGGCTATCTTTCGTGCGTAGCAGTACGGGCAGTCGTGCTTGCAGCCCGTGACCGGGTTCCAGGTATAATCGCACCACTCGATCGCGGTCTTGTTCACTCCAGCGCCCCCTTCTTTTTCTTCTCTTCGGAAAGTTTCGCCTTCGCCTCTTTGAGGATCGTGAGCGGGGACTTCCCGGTCTTTTCCGCAAGGTCTGTGATCTTCTCTGCCGCTGCCATTACCTTCTCAAGTGGGGCCCGGGTGGAGCCATCACCGGTGATGATCTCGCACTCGAACTCTACCCGTGCACTGGCGAGCCCGACACTCGCGGAGATCTTCCGTTTCGTGCCGAATGTCTCGTGCAGGTAGGTGATGATCTTCCGCTCCATCACCGCGAGGACCTCTTCCAGGCTGTCACCTTGGGCGTTCAGGCTCCAGTCCTTGACTTCGGCCTTCCAGATGAGGCCGTATTCCGCGTCGTCCTCCTGTTTCAGGGCGACTTTCACTGAGAGCGCCATTATGCCGCTTCCTCCTGCTCGATCCTGGGAGCCAGCAAATATGAGCAATCCATTCCTTCCAGGTCGAAATCGAACCGGATCGGGTGGTCCTTCCCCATATGCACGGTGATTTTCCCGGCGCCCTTCATGGCTTTTGAGACGTCCTTGAGGTACTCGATGCTGAACAGAGACGTGTATGACTCCGTGCGAGAGTCTCCTGGGATCGGGACGTTGAGCTCCTTCACCAGGCTGTCGGTGTCACCCTCGGTTTTCATCTCCAGCACTTCGCCCTTTGCCGTGAACCGGACCTTATCCCCGATTACGGCCAGCGCCTTGATGGACTCGGCGAATTCCTGGGCGTCGATGTCGATCGATGATGGCAGTTTCACGCTCGGCATGGTTGGCCATTTCCGGATCGTGGTCGGGTCCAGCGGCGTGTGGGTGTAAGTATATTTGCCGTCCGAGATCAGGAGTTTACCTGAAGTGATCGGGTCTATCGTGATGGTCCCCTTCGGGTCCTTCATGATGTTCAGCAGGTCTTTCCACTTCTGCATGTCCATGCCGACCTCGATCTTCTCTACCGTGAACTCGGTGAAGGAGGTGTTTGGCATATGGCAGACGACCATGCCAACGTTCGCGGTGTCCACGGCCATGGTGTTCCATCCGGTTTCCGTGATCACCATCTTGCATTCCGGCACGAGTGCCTGTACGATGCTGCAGAACTCTGCCAGCCGTTCCTGGGTAATTTTCATCATGGGGTTTCAGTCCTCCTTTTTCTTGTCGTCGTAATGCCATTCGAACCTGAATCTGCAGTCAGGATATGATTCTCCCTGGTTGAGATCTCCGGTCGGTTTCTTCACCGATCGCAGTATCCCAGAGGGTGCGAGGGTCCACCAGGGGCCGAACGGGAATTTTCCGTCACTGATGAAGAGTCTGACCCGCCGCTCCTGGTGGTCGAATCGCTTGTACTGTTCCACTACGTGCGGGACGATCGGGAGGTCCTTGCCTGTCGTGATCTGCTCGTGGTGCTCGTTCAGGAATTTCCGGAACGGGTCGTGGCATTCGAGAGGTTTCTCCTTCTTTGATTTCTTGGCCGGCTTCGGGGGGTCGTTCGGGCAGGTCTGCATTTCCCGGAGTTTTTCTCCAGTCTGCTTGCAGCGGCCTTGGGGATATCCCCCTTCCTTCTCGATGCTTCGATCGGGGCAATCAACCGGGCATCTGTTGAGCGCCGGGCGTTTGCCTCCGCAGTTCGGTTTTTGTTGTGCCGGCGCCGTGTCCACGGGAACTGATGGTATCTTCTCCTCGATGCTCACGAATTTGACGGGGTTCTCCCTTCGTATCTGGCGGACCCTGCGGGGGTTCGTCATCGGGCAGAGGGCCATATCGTAGAATGGGGTTTTGCTGAACGGGCAATTCTCGTCTTCAATGCCGCAGCGGATGACTCCGTCCGGACAGGGATTGCACTGGCATTGTTCTTCCGAGGGGATGTGTGCAGACAGCCGTGCTAGAGCCCTAGCCATGTTCTCCAGCTGCTGTTTCTGTCCGGCTTCATTGCCCTGGAGCACTCCGGTCGGGCAGCTTTCCATTCGCAGGAACTGCTGGTCCATGAAATTGCAGGAGGATTTTCCCGCGTTCCTATACGGACATTTTACCGGGCAGGTTCCAAGTGAGGGTGAGAGGTCCTTTCCGCTGTAATAATGGATGTCGCACTTCTCCTCCTTTGCCGGCGCCTCTTCCTTCGGGATCCAGCCGAGGCAACCGTCCGCTGCAACCTCTGCCATGAGCCGGGCGGCTGAATACTCGCCGCCTTTCCAGAGCAGGTCATTGAGCCGCGTGCAGGACTCCTTGAAGGTCTTCTTGGTCTTGTGATGGCCGCAGTTGGTGCAGCCACCCTTCTCTTCTTCGGGTTCTTCCTGGAGCTTGCGGTGCTCCTGGCACTCCTTGCTCTCCGGTTTGGCCGTGCAGGTCGCCCAGGTCTTGCAGGGGGTGCAATAGCAGAGCGGTTCCTTCTTTTCCGTGAGGTCCTCGATCTTGCACTCTACCGGCCGGGCGTCCTTTGCGGGATCCGCGATCGATGCCTGCCGGCTGGTGTCCCTCTCTTCCCGGACTTCTCGCGGGGCCGGGGCTTCTGGGACCTCTCCCCCGAACGTGAACAGGTCCATGGGCCGCTGCTGCAGCTCGCGGACGCCTATCGCGTGGGCTGCCGGGTCAATTTCCGCCCCTATCCATTGCATCCCGAGCAGGTTTGCAGCGATGAGCGAAGTGGCGGTGCAGGCGTATGGGTCATAGAGGACCTGCCCTATCTCCATGAACCGGCTGATGATGCCGATTGCGTCATGCACGCTCTGCTGCCATGCATGGTGTGATTTCTGTTTCTTGCCACGGACGACGTCAGCGAAACATTTTGAGGGGCTCTTGAACGGGGCTTTCTGGTATACAAGGATCGGTTTGTGCAGGCAGAGGGCGTTCCACTTGTGAGCCTTGCAGGTGGCTCCCCCGTTGATGGAGGGGATGATCCAGAAATAGTCCAGGCGTCCTCCGGTTTCCTGTACGTTGATGTTCCAGGAGGACCCGTATGCCAGGATCTCCATGATATCGAGCAGGTGGGCCTGCGGTGCGTAGGTAATCAGCCACCCTGATGGTTTCAAGACCTTGCAGGCAATGAGGTGCAGGGCGACGTAGGCCCGTTCCCACTGGGTCACGCCATCCTCATCGATCGGCTCGGTCGGGTATGGCGGGTCCGTGAAGATGAGGTCCACGGACTCCGGCTCCATCCGCTTGGTCAGGCTCTCGCAGTCTTCCAGATAGAGGACGTTCAGGGCCGGAGGTTCGGGTTTCTCCTTCTTGGCTTTCTTCACCGACGATTTCCCCGACATCACTCTCTTCATCGCTTCCCGGTTTTCCCTGACCTCCTCGCGGATGGCCTTTCCTCGCGCCAGTCTCTCTTCCGGTGATTCGGGTGCTGGCTTATTTTCGGTATTCTGTTCCGGCTCCGGCGTGGGTTTTGCAGGGGCCTCGATCGCGGGCGTGGCCGGCAGCAGCGTCCCGGGGATCCTCCAGAGCGGGCATTCCTTGATGTCCGCTATCGGGAGCTTGATGACGGGGCAGGTCTTCCAGTCCTTGCAGCGGTGAATCCCGTCGGGACATGAACAGGTTGCGCATCTGACATCGAGATACTTATAATCGAAACCGTCCTGCTGATAGATTTTGATCGTTGTCTGCAAGTCCCGGAGATACTTCTCCTGGTCCGGGTTGTCCAGGACATGGCAGGGACACGATGCCGCGAGACCTGAACCGAGCTCGGCACCGGAAAAGGCGCATTTCCAGATCAGTCCTTTCTTCATCGCGTAGTAGTCGTCCTTATTGCTCCGGTCTCTGACCTCACCCTCTTCGGAGATCTTGAAGGGGCAGCCGGCCGGACAGTTCCTCGCCCCGGGTGTTTTCCGATTGCCGGTGAACTTCTTCTCCCAGGCATCCCGCAGGGACCATATCACGTGTCGGAGGAACTCCTCGGGTTTCATTCCGTCCAGGTCCTTGATGCAGCAGGACAACGTCCCGGGCAGCGGGCTATAGTCCTCACCAAGGGCACGGCACCGTTCCGGGCTATCTTCCGGGAACGGGCCGGTCGTGTCTTTCCTCAAGTCCGGACATTTCCGCGCCCGGCAGTCCTTGACTCCCCACTTCTTTTCTTTCTGGGTTGGGACGCTGCTGCAGGAGCTCATCGCTGCACCGCCGTCACGAGGTTCAGGAATTCAGTCCACTCAATCGCCACGTAGGTCTTCGTACGGTTGCGGCGGAATACCAGCAGCGGGACCATCCGTTCTTTCTTGCCGTTCTCCTCGGCCTGTTTCAGGCATTCCCAGATGTTCAGGGCCTCCTGGTTCTTGCACTCGACTGCGTAGGGGAACAGGTCCCGCGCACGGGAGCTCAGGAGGATGTCAATACCGCTCTGCCCCATGATGGCGGGCCGGATGTCCGGTTCCCCGAGCTCAGGGTATGCGGTGCGGAGGTTCTGCACGATCTCGTTCTGCAGCACCCGGCCCTTGGCCTTGCAGCTGGCGGGTTTCATTCCGCACCTTCCCGGGGCGTCCAGCACTGCTCAATCCGGCGGTCCCAGAACCCGGGCTCGCCTTCTTCCGGGTGCCGGCATAATGGCGCACTGGGCCCGATCCTCTGCCGTTCTTCCATCGGCACATCGTACCGGCAGGTCGGGCAGTCCCGAATTTCTTCGGTCATGTTGCAACAACCTCCCAGATATGACAGGATCCCCTAATGTGGTGGCCTTTAATGTTCGGCTGTTTCCCGATGACCCGGCCGACCGTCTTGGGGTCGTAATTCAGTTCTTTTGCCAGCTCGGCGGTCTTGAACGTCGCCCCCATTTTCTGTTTCGCAATCCATCTCTCGATCCTTGATTCCCTGCTGTTCACTGTATCCCCTCCTTTTTCGCTATCAGAATCTCGGCTATCTCCCGCCCTGCTGCCGAGAAGCAGATCTCAATCTTCGGATTCTCGTCCATCAGCCCGACCATCTTCAACCGGTCGACAGCGTCCGCTATCTGTGCCAGGGTAAGCGGGTCGTTCTGCCTCATCAGCATGCCCGCAATCTCGGCCTTGTTGACCCGGCCTTTCCGGTGCCGGTTGTTCCAGATCACCCAGGCTGCCAGGAATACTTTGGTGGGGGTTTCCTCGATGTTCGCAAGGTCCCTGAAGGTCCGGATGATGTCTCCCAACTCGCCGCTTTCCAGGGCTTCAATTGCGTCCCTCAGTTCCCTGAGCTGCAGTTCCCTGCCGGTCGGGGCCGCGGGGATCTTGGCGGCAAGGTCCCGAAGTGCTCCGGTGAAGTGACCGGTGATCTTGTCCAGGGCCGCCAGGAAGTCGTGGCCCCCCGTGTCGATAATCAGCGGGTGATGGAGTGCCGAGTAGTATTTCTGGACGAATTCCCAGAACAGGCCGGGGGTCCCGTGAATTCTCGGGAGGTCCCGCATCAGCTCTTCCCGCATGTCGACCGCAGCGGCCCCAGTCTTGTGGTTGTGGACGATGAACTCTATCCGCATGGTGCTGTCCCGCTCGTAGATTTTCAGGCCCGGGATGGCTTCGCTCGGGTGTTGCAGGTTGAACTGGCCGTTAACCATGGATTTCCCGATGCTGGTCCGGATTGCCTGAATGGTCTCTGGCCGCTTGACAACGACCGTCAACTCTTCTGACGAGAGGTTCTGCGGATACTTGATCCGGCATACCAGCGATTTGATGTCTCCATACTCAACCGCAAAATTGTCCTGGACCCACCGGGAGATCACGGACATGTCGCCCGGCTCGCTGCTGTAAAATGTCACGGTGTCTTTCCCCACCTGGAGCGAGAGGGTGTTCATCGGATAGATCCAGGTCAGGCCGTGGACCTTGCGGACCTGCCAGCCCCTCTCATCCGCCCGGGTCATCAGGAGGTCCCTGAATATCTTGTCGAACAGTACGAACTGGATCATGTCCCGCTCGAACCCTGCGAAGAATTGCGGACATAGATTGGTGCCGCTGTCCCCGCACGGCGTTAAGGGGCCGGGTCCGGGGCCGCAGGGGGGCCCGTTTGCGGCGGGACCATGCATTGAGGGGGTCCGTTTCGTAATCCGGTGCCGCTGCTTCGAGTTCTGCGGTTTCCCATGTCCGCGATCATGTCCGCGAATGTCCGCGATCGTCTCCCCGGTGTCCGAGGTATGTCCGAGATCGCGATCGCGGACATTATGTCCGCAATTGTCCGCGGTTCCCGCTGAACCCGTAATAGTAGTAGTAGCAGCATCCTCCTCCACCACCGCCGCAGCAAGCGAGTAGAGGAAATCACGGCCGGCCCGCTGCCTGCTGACTTTCTTTTCGAGGATGAGGTCCGCTATGGTTCTGCGGATGTGCCTGTCCGAAACCCCGAACCGTGCGGCGAGCTCGGCGGACGTCTGCGGTTGTGCCTGGAGTGCTTGCATGATATCAGCTCCGCGCAAACTCCGCCCCGTGTGTTGTGGTGATCGCTGCTTCTCTTCGGTCCGCGAGGTGGTTCCAGCATTCCCGGGCCGGCACGTCCCCGCGATGTTTCCGGATCAGGTCCTCATAGATCTGGGCCTGGGTCTTGCGCTCGATGATGGTTTCGAGCCTCAGGGGATCCGCGGGTCGGGTCGGTGCCGGCTGTGCTGCGGGCTCTTTGCGGCGATGTTTCGCCTTCCATGACTTGTGTGGCATGGAGGTCACCCGTGAGCTGGCACCAGGGACGTCTGGCCTGCTGATAAGTGGACTTTCACACGCTCGATCGCCGCAGGAGACCACCGGATCATATTCTTTTTAGTGAGACGATGCGGGAAAAGCGGGTAGTGGGTGAAAACCTTGCCGAACTTCTGGCCGAGCGTGGTGAGATGCCAGACGCCGTGATGGTAGCTGAGCAGTCCCTCCTTCTCCAGAATGTTGCGGACCCGGTCCTCCGACTCGTGGGTGATCTCGGCGATTTTCCGCAGCGAGAAGTACCGGTCGAAGTCGGGATCCTCCTCTTTGATCAGGCAACTCTCGCAATGCTCATAGGCAACCGGCTCCTGCGGATCTGCCGCAGGTAAGAGCGCCGGAGCCTTGAACGGTGCCAGAACCTCCCCGTGTTTGTTGACCGCGTCCTGCATGGCGAGGCGGTGGGCAACCTCCTCTGTGTAGCCATATCCCTTGACCAGGATATCCGCAATCTCCGCGTTGCGTTTCAGGTACGTGATCACCGGATCGGGTTGTGGGGATGACAGGGCCGGGGCGGCCGGCCCCATGTGGAACTTCTCCACCCGTTTCTCCAGGAGGCCGGCCTTCGTCCCTGATCCAGGAGAGATCAGGAGGATGAGATCTTCCATGCCTTTCCTGGTCAGACACCAGCCTTTCTGCGGGCCGCGAGCCGTGGGAATGGGTATGAAAACTTTCTCGGCCTGGAACGTCCCGGGGTGTCTCCCGACGACTTTCCGCAGTCCTGATGAGGTATAATGAAGCTGGTCCGCGATATCGACCAGGGGGATGACCGGCCCGATCTCGGACTCGATGATGCGGACATCCCCGGTCATGCCTCTGCCTCCGCCATCTCATCTGCCAATCCCCTGAGCTCCTGCCATCTCTGGGAGACCTCCACGGCCGTCCGTTCAGACTCGGGGAACTTGTTCATGAAATGGGTGAGCGCCATGTCCTCGTTCGGGCACTCCCGGATCGCGGCATCCTCTTCCAGGGTCCATTCATTGCTTGAATCAATTGCTTGAGTCAATTTGGAGGCGTTCGGGGCTTTCGGTTTCCTGCCCCTCTTGGTGGGTTTGAGTTTCACGGCCTCCTCATAGGTGATACCATGCGACTTGCACCGCTGCCAGAGCCGATCGAAGAGTTTCTTATCGGTCTTTGCCAGCTCGGTCGGGATGCCGAACTTGTTGCCTTTGCGTCTCCCGGTCTTCGACGGTAAACCGTCGGCGGGTTTATGAGCCGGGGGCGGGCTGCACTTGTCGCAGCGGTCCGCATCCATGGCCCCGGTGTTGTCGCACCCAGCACAGCCGGTCTCCTCGTCGCAGGTCGGATCCGGTACCTGCTTCTTCTGTGCTTTCTCAATCCTGATTGCGGGTGAGAGTTTGCCAAGGATATCCTCCGCAAAACTCATGCCGATGAGGACCCGCTGTGCCTCTTCGGGCGTGGCGTTCCTGATAGTGATGTCGATTTCCATTTCAAGCCCCCTGGATTTCCATCAAAAACCGGCAATTACCCTTATCCGGGAATAAGGTGATCTGGACTCCGCATGTCTCGCAGGCGAATGAGTTGCCGGTCTCAAGGACTGGATTCGTAAGATGTGAAAAAACAGAATGGCCACATACCGGGCACCGCAGATCATACGGGTCGTGCATGCAGGCGATCTTGATGGTCCCGACACCGGAACCGTCCGCGTTCTCGCCGTCGAAAATGATATCGATCATTCGAGCACGTCCCTGATGTGTGCGGGGCAATTCCCCTCCTTGCATTCATCCTCGCCACGCCCAACCGATTCGGGATGGTTGCAGCAGACTGTTGTCCCCGGATAAGTCCGGTGCGGGCAGCACCTGTTTTCATATTCGAGCAGGACTACCCACGTCTTTTCATCAGGTTCTTTGAACGGGGGCATCAGGACCGCCTCTCTGGTACTACACCAGGCATGAACTTCGGCACTGCGACGTCCGGGAGCGGGAGACCGGGCCTTGCGACCATCACGAGGATCCCGATGAATCCTTCCGCTGGTTTCAAGTATGCCGGTGGGACGCCCGTGTCCCAGATCAATTCGACATATTCGCCGAAGGTGACCGGCATCCAGCGGCCTTCCTCGAAGTATCCCGCGACAATCGTGTCCGCCATGAGGGCATGC
>JALOBP010000008.1 GCA_023228295.1 Methanoregula sp. | reverse complement strand
CCTCCTCCGTTTCATGCCACGGAAAAATCGTTGCAACGGGATGTCATAGGGATCGGTTGTCCGGATTGATACGCACCCAATCCCCGCCCGAAAAAGATCCGCCGTGAGGGTCGTATCTGCATCCTTTGCGAGTGCAGAGTACCGCTCACGGAATCCCGTATCGGAAGTATCCACGATCACCTGCTCGCCGGTCTCAGGATCCTCAAGTGCAAGGGTTCCCACATCGGGCAGCTCGTATTCCCGTTCGTCCGATATACGGACCGCAATAACCTCATGGCGCCTGCGGAGGGCACGGAGTGTCCCCATGAATTCCGGCGATGTGAAATCCGAGAGAATGATCACGGAACTCTTCCGTGCCAGAACCGTCCCAAGATACCGTGCAGCTGCTGCGAGATCCGTTCCTGGTGAGGCAGGTCGGTGATCAATGAGGGTGTTGAGGACCGAAATAAGGTGTTTTTTCCCCCGTTTTGCCGGCAGGAACTTCTCCACCCGGTCCGAGAAAAGACAGAGTCCGATCCGGTCATTGTTTTTCAGTGCAGCAAAGGCAAGGCTTGCAGTCACTTCGAGCATTTTTTTCTGTTTTGAGGTCTCTGAACCGAATGTACCGGACCCGGATATATCCACGGCAAAGTAAAATGCCTGGTCGCGTTCCTCGGTATATTCCTTGATGAACGGGCGGTTATACCGGGCAGTGACTTTCCAGTCTATTGATCGGACATCGTCCCCGGGTACGTATTCACGTATCTCGGCAAACTCGATACCATGACCTTTGAAAAGCGAGTGGTGGAGCCCGGATTGGAGCCCCTCCACCAGCGCATTGGTGGTGATCTCAATCTTTCTCAGTTGCCGGATCAGGTCGGACCTGTCTTCCATGGGATCATTCCACCGCCCGTGCATCCCGCTCTGTGGTCATAGCAGGTCAGGGCACCCTGACATTACGGAGAATATGGTAAATGATAGTATCCGTGGTCACACCTTCCGCCTCGCCTTCGTAGGTCAGGATGATCCGGTGCCGGAGCACATCGTATGCCACGGCCCTGACATCATCAGGGAGTACAAAACCCCGCCCTGCAAGCAGGGCCCGGGCCTTGGCGCCGAGGATGAGGCCGATGGATGCACGGGGGGACGCTCCATAGGCAACGTACTTTGCCATATCGATGCCATAGACCGCCGGGTGGCGGGTGGCATCCACAAGTTCCGTGACGTAGTGCTTGATTGCAGCATCCGCGTATATGCTTCGCGTGAAAGACTGGATGGCAAGGATCTTTTCTGCGGTCATCACGGTTTTCGGTGAGATAACGGTGCCTTCCGTGAACCGGTCGAGAATCCTTACCTCGTCCTCTTTTCCCGGGTAGGTCATCAGTACCTTGAACATGAAACGGTCGACCTGGGCATCCGGGAGGGGATAGGTGCCCTCGGATTCGATCGGGTTCTGGGTGGCAAGCACAAAGAACGGGCGGGCAAGCTGGTGTGTTTCACCCTGGATGGTCACCTGCTTTTCCTGCATGGCCTCCAGAAGTGCCGACTGCACCTTAGGTGGCGCACGGTTGATCTCATCAGCAAGGATGAAGTGGGCAAAGACCGGGCCGCGGACTGTCGAAAAACTGCCATCTTTCTGGTTAAAGATCCTGGTCCCCATGATATCGGAGGGGAGGAGGTCCGGTGTAAACTGGAGTCTGACAAAACTGCAGTCAATACATTGCGAGAGTGTGCGGATCGACAGTGTTTTTGCAATCCCTGGTACACCTTCGAGAAGAACGTGCCCGTCCGCACACAATGCGATGATAAGCCGGTCGATCACCTCTTCCTGGCCGACAACGACATTTTTCATCTCGCGCCGGAGCGCATCAAGTTCCGCAACAAAGTGTTTGGCCTGTTCGGTCAGTTGGGTAATTTCTGCTGTCATTGGTGTTCCCGTGCCCATCAAATTTCCGTGTATTCCCTGGACGGTGGCGAACACTGCCCCGTTTTTCCCGCGACTGTCGCAGCAATGTCCGTTATCCGGTGATTGAATATGCGATTGTCCGGTATGGGCATTGAACCTGACGGATTAAACCTGCGCGGTCAGATACTGCCGCTGACCGTTACCTCACCAAACGGGAGTGATGTAGTATTGGTCATGAGCCTGGTCCCCTCCTTCCAGACTTCGAGGGTGAGTGCCTGTTTTGTCGACCCTTCCCGTTTCCTCATTGCAGCAAAGACTGCGGGGCCCGGGTTTTCTATTGTAAATATCCGTTCGCCGGAATTGCGCAGTTCCTGCGTCTCGTTCCCGGATGTATACCTCCCTTCGTATGCCCCGCGGTAGATAACTTTGATAAAAGTTCCTTTGTCCGGTACTATGACGTCATCAAGTTCATAACCTGCGGTCAGGGAGACATTATAGGCAATAACCCCGTTCTGTCCTGTGTTGCCACCATCCGGCTGCGGGACTCCCTGCGTGGGAGAACTGTGGCTGTTCGTAACGCCGGCTGAATTGCTCCCGCTGTTGCCAGGAATGAATAAAAGCGCACATGCAACCACGATGACCACTCCTGCAACAGCAGCTATTCCCACCGATGGTCTATCCAATAATCCATCTCTTCTTCTGTTTCCTGTTACCATTATTTCACCTGTATGCAGGCACCATGACATCCTGTCCGGTGCTCCTGCGAAAGACTACACTACGGGCATTTAAACGACTTATGAGCAATTGCTCTACATATTGCGAAAGCTTCCGAAATGAGAGTGCTCACGGGCCAAAAAAAAGACCTGGGAATACCGTATATCTACGGCAGGCCTACAGACCCGATCAACCCAGTCCCGTTCTTCAGGTCGCTCATGACAATCTTATCCGATGCCATGGTGTAGAGCACGTCCTCGATAAAGAACGCACGCTGTACACGGCGCTGGTTACCCGTATCCCGGTAGTGGACCACCGTACCTTTTTCGGTAAACCCTTTCTCCGGGTTCACGCCAAACACGTATGCCCCGCCCCAGACCGGCTGCACGCCATTGGAACCGTACGTATTTTCCACGATATGAACGGGCAGGACAAGGAGGTCTTTTTCCCGGTCGAACAGGAAGGCCTTGTGGTCCCGGAGCACTTCGGAGTCGCTGCCATACCCGCCCAGTTTCTCTTCGCTGACCAGCCGCGGGTTATACACATCGGCAACATCGAAGAGCGCGAGTTTCAGGCCGCCCCTCGTGGACTCTTTCCCGACACCAATGAGGTGGGTGGCATCATAGGGGTGGAGGTAACTGGAGAAGCCGGGAATATGCAACTCGCCAAGGACCTTCGGGTGTTCCGGGTCAGCAAGATCGATCACGAAGAGCGGGTCGGTCTCGCGATACGTCACGAGATACAGCCGTTCACCCATGAACCGGGCCGCATAGATCTGCTGGGTGGGTGCGAGGTCCCCGACAGACCCGATGACCTGCATCCGGCCGTCAAGAACCGTTACCCTGGAAGACGGCCCTTTTCCCGTGCGGCTGTAATCCTGGACGGTTGTTGCCACCCGCAGGTTCCCGCCGTACTCATCGAGCGAGAACTGGTTCAGCAGCGTCCCGTCGATGGTGCCCCGGGCGGAATATGTCAGCTGCCCGTTGTCCAGGGCAAACGAATACAGGTCGGTTGACGTTGCCGTGCGATCATTCGTATTTGCGGGGACGGCGATGTAGAGATTATCGGATGAGACATAGACCGTCCCGGCCGATCCGATGAGGAATGTTTTGGCTTTCACGGTTTCAGTTGCCCGGATATCGACCGAACCGATGGTGGTGAGGTAATACTCCGAATCCGTGTGATCGAAGTAGTAGACCGGCGGTTCAGCAGAACCCCGGGCACTGTCATACACGGCAGGAAATCCCGCACCGGTGTCATACGGGTCAAGGTACGAATGTATCACGAAATAGAGTGTTGACCCGATCATGCGGCTGTCCCTGTACCACCCGTCCAGTTCCATCTCGCGGACGAGTGCGGGGTGTGCCGGGTCTTTTACCGAGTAGACGAACACCTGCGTCTTCTGCAGAACCGGGATCGTATATCCGCAGGCCCCGGGCTGGCACTGCTGGAAATCATCCTGCTTCCGGGCGGAACTGATCAATACGAGTCGGTCCCCGGTTATGTATAATGATTCGGGCGAACCGGAGAACTGCAGGGAGGCAATGATACCGGCGTTCGTGGCAGGATAGCCTTTGAGGATGTGAAGTTTGTTACCGGAGACGACATAGACATAGGTCCCGTCTGTCTTGACGATATCGGCCTCATCCACGTCTTTGACCTGGACGTTGGTGGTGGAATATTCCCGGCCGGATACTGCCGGCTCAGCGGGAGATGCCTGTGATACTGTCGCCGGTGAAGATGACGGGGAATAGTATGATGATGATGATGATGATGCCTTGATCGTCCCGGAGGTACCTGAGAACTCCCCGCTCTGGCTCTTCTGCGTGGGTTTGAACGAGGAGCCATAGACCTGCACGAGGATCCCGTCATCGGGAGCCAGGTTTGTCTGGCCGGTGATCGAGATCCGGTCGCCGACACAATAATCACTGATCGGGTTGACGGCGATGAATGAACCGTTCGTGGCCGCAGGCTGCGAGGATTTTTCCACCTTCTGTTGTTTCTTTTCCCATGAACAGTCAACAAGGTTGAAGAGTGCCGTGCCGGTCGCTTCCTGGGCAATAGCCTGGGCTGTGACAATATACTCGTCGGGCTTGAATGTCTTTGTATCAATATCGAACTGCCATGTCCGGGTCCCGCCGGGCTGGGCGTTTGCCCGGGATTCTGCCATCACGGTCCGTGTTGTCAGGAGTTTGGGAGTGTCACTGTTCTCAATGTGCGAACGGACAAATGCCCGGGCTTCCTCCGGTGAGGAAAACCGGGGCAGGGCTTCAGCACCGGGGGTAATCATCTGCTGTACGACCGGCTGGGATGTCGTAACGGTGCTGACGGTCCCCGCGGCATTCGGCGGGTACAGGGCCATCACTGCGATTGCAAGGATGATGCCCGTGATAATTCCTGAAAGGACAAGGAGTGGTACGTATTTTTCGTTCATGACTGATCGCCTCGGGTCACCGTAATACCGGCAACCGGGATGATATACGGTTGAAAAAAGGGTTCGGGGTAATAAACGATTTATGAGCAAATCCTCTACATGTCCATTCTGGGATATCAGGGCCTGAGGGGGGTCTGGCGGTGTACTTCAGCTGTGATCCCGTACCGGCAGTGATCGGGAATTATCACCGGAAAAACCTGTTTTTCCCCAATCGGGATGGCCGGCCCTGATCCAAAGTACACCGCCCGACCCCCCTACACCCCCCATCGGTTCCGGCCATTTTGTTTGCATTTTTACGATATAAAATTATGAAAAAAGATCTGGTACCTGGCGGGGGGGGGTCGAACGGGTACAAATCATCAGCACCGCCATGCTCACCACTTATTTCTGCTGAGCCGGATCCGAAACAACATGGACCGGCTGTTTTCCCTTTCTCTTCCGGTAAAGGCAGAACCCGATGCCCGCGATGAGAATGACCGGCATGAACGTGATGGCGGTTATGATAATGGCGTCGATAAGACCAAAGAGTCCTTCAATCCCCTTGTTGATCGCAGATACGAAATTATGCCCGGGCTCAGCGTGGACCGGTTCCGGTTCCTCAAGGGTGATCGTGATGGTCGAGAGATCGATCCGGCTGTCGAGATATTTCAGCCGGCCTTCAAGCCGGTTCAGCTCGATCTGGATACGATCGATCTGTTGCTGGACCGCTATGATATCGCTGATCTTTGTCGCTTTTTTCATCAGTACATAATACTGGGCAAGCTGAACCTCGTAGGATTTTTTCTGTGCCTGAAGATCGATATACTCCTCGGTCACGTCCTCGCCCTGCGTGGAAACAAACTTCACGATGCCGGCCGATTTCACACCGGCAAGCGTTGTCTCGAACCTGGCCTGCGGGATGCGGAGCACAACGATGCCGGTATGCCGGCTGCCGGATGCCTGTACCGTTGATGAGGAAAGGTATCCCCCCTGTGCGATGACCATGTCCTGGAACGACGCAACAGTACCCGTAACATCCTTCACTTCGAGCGTGACCGCCCCGGTCCTGATAATCTTCGTATCGGTGCCGACAACCCCCGCGTCCTTCTTCAGTGGGGTGAGAGCGGCAACGCCAACGGTAAAATCCGATGCACGGATCGTCCCGGAGGTACCGGAGAACTCCCCGCCCTGGGATTTCTGCGTAGGCTTGAATGACGAGGAATAGACCTGCACGAGCATATCAGCACCTTCCGGCAGGTTGGTCCTGCCGGTGATCGTAACCTTCTCGCCAATGTACCTGTCTCCGATCGGGTCGATGGTGATGTAATACCCGGATGTTGCCGGGCGGGATGATGACCCCGGCGTACGAGATGGCCTGTTGACGTTCGTGGACGAACGCTCCACAACGTTGAAGAGCGCCGTGCCGGTGGCTTCTTCTACAACTGCTGAAGCGGTCACGAGATACTCGTCGGGTTTGAAGCTCGTTGTATCGACATCGAAACGCCAGGCCCGGTCGCCGGTCCCGGAAGGGAAAAGGACATCGGCTATGCCGGTTTCGTCTGCACCGGACTCATCCGGTAATGAGGCATGTTGCTCACCGGAAGCAATGAATCCGGTATCGGTACTGCCGGCCCCCGCGAGGACTGGCGGGAAATATGCCCCCACCAGCAATGCGATGAGGATGCCGGTGATAAGACCTGATCTGGTCAGGCAACGGGTTTTTTGTATTGTCATAGGTAACCGCCAGGACGCGAAACAGCCGCGGCCGGGACATTTATAGTCAGAAAAAAGCTCCGGCGATTTAAACGATTTATGAGCAAATCCTCTACATGTTGGAGGCACATGGCTCTTTTGAAGATAAAAGGCAACCCTGATATCATTTTCGCGAACAGCTCTGTATATGAAAGTCCTGTGGATTGCCGTCATGCTCTGTGCCGGTGCCGTGATTATCATGGCCCTTGTATCCCAGGTCCCGTTTCAGGATCCCAACCGGCTCAATGCTCCTGCAATCGTTGACAATCCCCTGAAAAAACCTCAGGACAGCAGGATGGCCGGGCCCGTGTCTGAATCCGATCGTGCCGGATATCGGGAAAACACGGCGCTGTTCTCCAAATACGTGTCTGCCGATACCCCCTACATCATTGTCTCGCTCTACAGCGGGGACCCTGCCGATCCGATTTCATTAACAATTATCACTCCAGACAAGACCCTGGGTCCTTTTGATGATGGAACTGATGGCAGGATTGACGGAAGGATTGATCTGAAGATCAATAACCCGGCCGGAATGACACCAGGACTCTGGAAATTCCAGGTACAAAGCAGGAAAAATATCTCCTATGGCAGTCTCGAGAACCTGTCATGGATCCGGCCCGGGACGTTATGACCGCAAGCCTCATGATTGAATAAAAAAAGATCAGAGGGTAGTATGAAAAGGGTATATTTTTCTGGTTTGCTGCTTGTTCTATTTCTTGCAGTCCTTGCCACACCCGCACTTGCATTTATGCAGGATTATTCTGTTGAACCGGCGTTCGGGGCCACCGGGACAGCCGCAGCAGATGTCGTCTCCATTACATTCTGGGATCTTACCTTCCGCGAGATGGTGATCGTCGGTGCTCTTGGTATCTCCCCGGCCCTTGTCTTCCCGGTTGAGATTTTTTTTACCCTGAAACTCCTTTCCTGCTTTGGATTCAGGAGGATTGCCAGAAACAATATCCTTGCAAGCCCGGTCAGAAATAGCCTCTATACCCTCATCCGCTCCCGGCCCGGGATCAATTTCGTTGAGTTAGCCCAGGAGATGAAGATCTCCCGTGGTACGCTCACCTACCACCTGACACTCCTGAAATATTCGGGGAAGATAATTCTTCTCAAGGAACATGGTGCTATTAGTTATTTCGAGAATTCCGGAAAATATGGTGATAGTGAACAGAGACTGATGAAATACCTGCGTCAGAACCTGGACAAGAAGATCCTCCTCGCACTTGCCATCAATCCCCTGATGTCCCGCATGGACTTTGAAAAGATCCTCGGGGTATCCGGTCCGACAGTCACCTGGCACATGAAACGACTTATCGATGACGGGATTTTAAACGTACAGAAAGATGGTCGTTTTTCCCGGTATGTTCTTTCTGAGGGGGTCTTGTCCCTTCTCGAAAAATGCTGTGATGATCTTAATGGTCTGGCTGTCCAACCTCCTGGTTCAGCGAACACTACCCGTTATCCTGTTCTGGCCGTATCAGCTGAAATCTAGCTGATTTGCATCTCTTTTTACTTCTGTAATATCAGCGGCATTACGCATTGACGGTTTCAATCATCGTGCCTGTGTTTTTCCTGAAGATTGTGATGTAAAAATACAATACAAAAGCTCGCATGGGGTTAGCATTTTCCTGGATGGTTCAGGTACGGGAAGGGAATGACCATATCCTGCTGTACGCTTTGCCATATGCAACGTTGCGGCACCCAGATGCCCCTGGGACATGGCATGTACCATGCCGGTTCATTTTCATCATTTACTATGTCATCCAGACAGCGCAAATTACATTTCTGAATACCGTAGGAATCTGCTGCTGACATACGTGATATGAGATACCGGAAAGTTCCCGCCCGGTCCTGCTCGTGCGTTATTATATAATTATGCATATCAGCGTACATTGTATAACTCTCCATGAGCGTCCTGTACCGGGAGGGATTTTCCCATGAGGTATTGTCAAGACGCTCCCTGATAGATGCGATCCGTTCATCAATGGCTTTTTTCTGATGCATGATATAGCCGGAAGTATCTGCGCTGGTATAATCCTTTGAACCTGTTCCGACCCGTATCACCAGAGGAAGACTTGTTATCGGGATTTTTTGCACAGCCTGGCCGGAAGATACGTATTTTTCCGACTGGATCAGTCTCCCGGGAACATCCCCGATAAATGAGACGCCGGTGGTCTCTACATAGGTATACCCGGTATCCCCGTACTGCATGCAGTCACTTTTTACCCCAAGAGCCATGTGATGTTCAGGGATGAAGAGGAGGAGTGAGACGTTGTACCCCTCCCGCGACAGGAGACCGGCAAGCAGGACGCTCTTGTCATCGCAGTCGCCGATACCATCAACAATGGTCTCGACCGGGAAGCGCGAGAGGGTATCAGGGTTTGCGGCTGATTCATTATCGTACGGAATACTTTGCACAAACACGGTCAGCAGCTCAAGATATTCATCGCCAGTATAGTGGCGTTCCTCCCTGATGGTGCGGAACTCCCTCAGGATGTCTGTGTAGAGCGGTTCCTGGTGTGGATCATCAACAAATGCCCGATAGTAATCAGGAGCCAGGCTTTCCGGTGCGACTCCATGAGGAGATAGTGCGAATTTATCACCGTTTTTTGCACCGTAATATACGGCAGTACTCACGTTGGTCCTGATGGTGATATTCGTCTGTTGGAAGGAGAACGTATACTGGCGTTTTATCATTCCCGCTGTTTCGTTGTTGGCGATAAACGGTAATATGACGGGACCTCCTGCCCCGTCCTGTTCATCGTGAGTGGACACCGGGGCCGGTCCATTGCCGGCATAACCTGGGTATTCCACCTGATCCCGGTTGTCAATGAAATTGGCGGCTCCTGGTGAAACCAGAATGATTGCCACAATGAAAAAAAGAATACTACTCCTGTGAACGTGCCTGGTCATGATCCGAAGTAACAAATGTCCCTCAGTCAAGTCCCTGCAATGAAAACCGGCGGCTATGCAGGTTAATTTTGGGTTGTTGTGGCGATTTCCCAATGCTCGAAAAAGCGGGCTCATTTTTCCTGTCGGTAGTTAGGTAGTTGTTGGGGATAGTACGGAAAATATTTTGGGATTATAATCGTGGCAGATACATTTTGGGCAAGGCGTGTTTATGGTGGCTGATGGTGATGAGGACGTCCTCCGATTTCATGATAATTGTCATTTCAAGTGCCTGAATCTCCGAATATGCCTCATGGGAAAACCATGGGGAAGAATGATTATTGTATTCACTAACGCTATTTGTCTTTCACGTACCAGATGGTTCGTGATAATGGATCATTTTATTCGTCCAATAATCCGATAACCCTTAAGAGAATCATGAATTACCTGGATAAGATCACAGCCGGGGGACGCTCTGCCAACCCGTTCTTCTGCCTCATGGGCATCGACGTAGTGAGTGCGGGTGAGGGAAAGGCGGTCCTGAAAATGACAGTACGGCCGGACATGTATAACGGCGTGGGCTGGCTGCAGGGCGGGATGCTCACAGCAATTGCAGACGAGGCAATGGCGCTTGCACTCTATACCAGGCTTGCTCCCGGAGAGGGGATAGCCACCATTTCGGAATCCACCAGTTTCATCCGGGGTGTCCGTGAGGGTACGATCATTGCCGAGGCGCAGGTGATCCGGAAAGGCCGACGGGTTGCATTCATGGAGAGTGTTGTCCGGATGGACGATGCTGGTATGACGATACTATCCCGGACCACTGCCTCGTTCACGGTAACTGCGGAAAAAACCTGAACCTAAAAAGTAAAAAAAATTTATTTCTTTTCTTTGCCCGCGGGCTTCTCATCGCCGGTCTTGCGGAACTTCATGTACCAGATTACAAGCCCGGCAGCGATTGCGGCAATGGCGGCATAGACAAGTGTCATCATTCCATCAGGTTTTTGTAATTCCTGTGCCTCTGCAAGGCCGGTTGTGGCATCTGCGTTGCCCGGGTCAAGAGTGAGGGCCATCTTATAGGCATCAACGGCTTCCCCGCTTCGTCCCGCTTTTACAAGGGCATCGCCCTTATTGATCCATCCCTTCAGGTAACCTGAATCAAGCGTCACTGCCGTGTCATAGGCACTGGCTGCATCGCTATACCTGCCCATCTGGTAATAGGTATAACCCTTGTTGTTCCAGAGGCCGGCTTCTTTGGGATACAGGGCAATGCCCTGGTCGGCTGCAACGATCGCCTCGTCATACCTGCCGAGATCGGTCAGGACTGCCACCCGGTCCTTGTAGGTATACATCAGGCCATCGCCCATGCCGAGAAGTGTAGTATTGGAAGCGAGTGCCATATCGAAGTACTCGAGGGCCTTCTGGTAATCGCCGGCAGCAATTGCCTGCTGGGCGATGTTGTAGTAGTCCGTTGCCGCATCGCTGTCATCTGCCGCAGCAACGGGCATGATGCAGACGGCAACCATGGTTAGGATTGCCAGGATGGAAACTATCTGCTCAACTTTCATGTCATAGCTGTGGTGCCTTTTGTGAAATTAATGTTGCCTCTGGCCGGACAGGAGATGACCCGGCAGGGGCAGTACCTCCCCGACAATCCCTTCATAAGATAACACTAATAGGGATTGTGCGCTAAAATGTAAAGCAACTGGGGAGATCTGATGAAATACATTATTGTTACCGGCGGTGTAATGAGCGGACTGGGAAAAGGGATCACGGCTGCGTCGGTTGGCCGCATCCTGAAAAACCGGGGCTACCGGGTAACCGCTGTCAAGATCGACCCCTACTTAAACATCGATGCCGGAACGATGAACCCTGCCCAGCATGGCGAGGTCTTTGTCTTAAAGGACGGAAGCGAGGTTGACCTCGACCTTGGTAACTACGAGCGTTTCCTCGACATCGAACTCTCGGCTTCCCACAACATCACCACCGGCAAGGTGTACCGCACGGTCATCGAGAAGGAGCGCCGGGGCGATTTCCTTGGCGAGACGGTCCAGATCATCCCCCATATCACCGACCAGATCAAGACCTGCATCCGTCAGGCAGCAGAAGAGGAGTTCCCGGATGGGACAAAAGCTGACATCTGCCTTGTTGAAGTCGGCGGCACGGTGGGCGACATCGAGAGCATGCCGTTTCTGGAAGCCATCCGCCAGATGCGGGGCGAGCTTCCGCCGCATGACTATGTCCTGATCCACGTGACCCTGATCCCCGCGGACACCATGGGGGATATGAAGACCAAGCCCACCCAGCATTCGGTCAAAGCCCTGCGTGAACTCGGACTCCACGCGGACATTATCGTAGGCCGGAGCGAGCACCCGATCAGCGCCGGCACCAAGCGGAAGATCTCGGCTTTCTGCGATCTCCCCCAGAGTGCGGTGATATCAGCGGCGACAGCGCCGGATACCTACGCGGTGCCGATGGAGATGGAGAAAGAGGGCATCGCGGATGTCCTCTCCGCTCATCTCGGGCTCGATAAAAAAGAGGTTGACACCACCTGGTACCGGATCGTCAACAAGGAGTATACGAACCGGGTGACCGTTGCCATCGTCAGCAAGTACGGCATCGAGGACGTGTATATCAGTATCAAGGAGTCACTCAAGCACGCCGGCCGGGCACTTTCGACCGAGGTCAAGATCGCGTGGCTGGATGCCGAACGGTACGAGCGGGGTTCGCTCAAGGACTACGACGGCATCCTGATCCCGGGTGGCTTTGGCAAGCGGGGTATTGAGGGGAAGATCGAGGCGATAAAGTTCGCCCGCGAAAATAACATCCCCTTCCTCGGCCTCTGCCTCGGGTTCCAGCTGGCAACGGTCGAGTTCGCCCGGTACAAGGCCGGCATGGCTGATGCCACGAGCGAGGAGTTTGGCGAGGGCACGCACGTTATCGCCCTCCTCCCGGAGCAGGAAGGGCTCAACGAGCTTGGCGGCACGATGCGGCTTGGCAACTATACCGCGGATATCCGCGGGGGAACGCTGGCAAACAAGCTCTACCGTGAGAAGCAGATCACCGAGCGGCACCGGCACCGTTACGAAGTGAACCCGAAGTATATCCCCTCCCTCGAGAAGGCCGGCCTTGTCTTCTCGGCAACGAACAAGAACCGGATGGAGTGCCTCGAACTGCCTGGCCATCCGTTCTACTTTGCCACCCAGTTCCACCCGGAGTTCAAGTCGCGGCCTACGAACCCGTCCCCGCCCTACCTCGGGTTTGTCGAGGCGTGCAGGGCAAACAAACGGACAAAATAAGGAGCAGATCATGGTTAATTGTGAGAAATTCATCCCAAAAGCGATCGAGGAGATCAAGGCAGCAGCCGGTAGTGACAAGGTGGTCATGGCCCTCTCCGGCGGGGTCGACAGTTCTGTCTGCGCCGCCATCGCTGCCCGGGCGGTTGGTGACAACCTCATCCCGATTTACATTGACACCGGCCTGATGCGGAAGGGCGAGACCGAACGGATCCGCACGATCTTTTCGAACATCCACCTCGATATCGTGGATGCCGGGGACGAGTTCCTCGATGCCCTTGTCGGGATCACCGATCCGGAAGCCAAGCGGAAAGCAATTGGCGAGCGGTTTATCCGGGTTTTCGAGCGCGAGGCAAAGAAGCAGGGGGCAAAGTGCCTGCTGCAGGGGACCATCTACCCGGACCGTATCGAGAGCGAGGGCGGGATCAAGAGCCACCATAACGTGGGCGGCATGCCGCTCCACATGGAGTTCACCAAGGTGATCGAGCCAATCCGCGATCTTTACAAGGACGAGGTGCGGTACGTTGCAGGAGCACTCGGCCTGCCTGCGGAGATCCAGCACCGGATGCCATTCCCGGGCCCGGGGCTTGCCGTGCGGGTGCTCGGCGAAGTGACAAGAGAGAAAGTGGCCGTTATCCGCGAAGCCAACTGGATTGTGGAGGACGAACTGGTCGAGAAGTACCGCCCGTGGCAGTGCTTTGCCGCCCTGCTCGGCCTTGGCACCGGTGTCAAGGGTGACAACCGGATCCATGGCTGGATCGTGGCCGTCCGTGCCGTGAATTCAAGAGACGGCATGACTGCCGACCCGATCAACATCCCGTTCGAGCACCTGACCCGGATCGGGTCGAGGATCACGGCCGACATCCCGAGTGTTGCCCGGGTTGTCTATGATATCACGGCCAAACCGCCGGCAACGATCGAATACGAATAACCAAAAAACCAAAAAAACCATCAGTAAACGTGATTCCAATGGATAACACCAGCCAGTACAAAGCGCTTGACGAGCGCTACTTCATGCCCGCTTTCTCCCGGGACATGGCCATCGTGAAAGGTGAAGGCTCCAAGGTCTGGGACGGAGCCGGCAGGGAATATATCGACTGCGTTGCCGGCATCGCTGTCTGCAGCACCGGCCACTGCCATCCGGCCGTGGTCAAAGCAATCTGCGACCAGGCACACGAGCTCATCCACTGCTCGAACCTCTACTATGTGCCGCACCAGGGTGATCTGGCAAAAAAACTCGTCGAGATCACCGGTATGCACAAGGCGTTCTTCGCAAATTCGGGAGCGGAAGCAACCGACGGGGCTCTCAAGCTTGCCCGGGTCAGGACCGGCAGGAAGAAGTTCGTTGCCTTCACGCACGGGTTCCACGGGCGGACCGTCGGTTCCCTTTCCGTGACGCACAAGCCGGCAATCCGGGAGCCCTTCGAGCCCCTTGGCATGGTCAAGACCTTTGTCGAGTACGGCGATGTGGAGGGACTCCGGAAAGTCGTGGATGACGATACCGCAGGGGTCATCGTCGAGCCCATCCAGGGCGAGGCCGGTGTCATCATCCCGCCCGACAGCTTCTTTGAGGGCATCCGGGAAGTCTGTGACAAGAGCGGCGCTCTCATGATCGTCGATGAGGTCCAGACCGGCATGGGCCGTACCGGCAAATGGCTGGCCATGCAGCACACGAAAGTGCAGCCTGACATCGTGACGCTTGCAAAGGGCATTGCAAGTGGCTTTCCCATGGGCGCCCTTGTCGCCCGCGAGGGTATTGAGTTTAAGAAGAGCGAGCACGGCAGCACGTTTGCCGGCGGGCCGCTTGCCTGTGCAGCAGCCCTTGCAACCATCGGCGTCATCGAGAAGATCCTGCCCGATGTCTGCCGGAAGGGCGAGCGTTTCCGCGAAGGCTTATCGAAGTACAACCCGCGGGTCCGCGGGCTGATGATCGGGATGACCATCGGGGATAAGTGCCCGGAGATCCAGAAGAAGTGCGCTGATGCCGGCGTGCTCGTCAACTGTGCTGCGGACGGGAACCTCCGTCTCGTTCCCCCGCTCACCATCTCCGATGCCGAGATCGATCGCGTGGTTGAGGTTATCCATGGATCGCTGGGTTAGGTCCTGCTACAAGAAGAAGAGTGGCTACGCCTTTGCAAAGAAAGCGGAGGACATTGCCCGCGAGTACGGCATCGACCGCATAGCCCGGCTCGCAAGCAACGAGAACCCGGAAGCCCTCTCCCCCGCTGCCCTGAAAGCAGCGGAGGAGGCGCTCCGCACGGTGAACCGCTATCCCGACGAACGGGTAAATGTCCTGATGAATGCCCTCCGGGCACACTATGCGCACGAACATTTCGTGACCGGTGTCGGGATGGACGGGGTCATCGAGACTGTCATTCGCACCCTCGTGGACCCGGGCGAGAAAGTGGCCATATCTACCCCCACGTTCTCGTTCTATGCCCTTGCGGCCATGGGCCAGGGAGCAGAGGTTGTCACGGTCCCCCGCGAGGCGGACTACTCAGTGGACACGAAGAAACTGATCAAGGCTGCAAAGGATGCCAAAATTACCGTCCTCTGTTCGCCCAACAACCCGACCGGCAATGCAACCGGCATTGATGATGTGCGGGAGATCCTTGAGGGCATTGAAGGAGTCCTGTTCCTTGACAACGCTTACGTGGAGTTCTCGGAAACTGACTACCTCCCGCTGATGAAGAAGCACGAGAACCTGATCCTGGGCCGGACCTTCTCGAAGGTCTATTCTCTTGCCGGGCTCCGGATCGGGTACGCATTCACCCCCCGGTGGCTCCCGCCATGGTACAGTCGTGCCGGCACGCCGTTTACGGTAAACTCCGTATCGATGGCAGCGGCAGCTGCAGCCCTTGGCGACACCGCCCATGCAGAGCGGTACATCGCGCAGGTGAAGCGCTGGCGGAAGCGGTTCGCAGACGAGGTGAAATACCCGGCCCTTCCTTCTGACGCCAACTTCGTGATGATCGATGTCTCGCCCCACAAGAGTGACGAGATGGTGGAGGAACTTGCCCGGAAAGGCGTGGTTGTCCGGTCCTGCCGGAGTTTCACTGGTCTTGAGGACCACTACATCCGCGTCAATGTTGGCGAGGACTGGGAGAACGAGCTGTTCATTGCGGGGATCAACGCGGTATGATGTGCGGTATCACCGGTACGCCGGGCACGGGAAAGTCGATGATTGGGGAAGAACTCGCCCGCCGGGGGCACACGGTTATCCACCAGTCCATGACCGTCGGCCCGTACGTGAGCGGTGATGACGAGGAACGGGACGTGCAGGTCATTGACGTTGACCGCTGGGCTGAGGAGTTCAAGCCTGTGAACGGGTTTGTCGAAGGTCACATGGCCCACTATCTCCTCTGCGACAAGATCGTGGTGCTCCGTTGTCGTCCCGACGAGCTGAAAAAACGGCTGGCCCAGCGGAAGTACCGGGCCGCGAAGATCTCAGAGAATGCCGAGGCCGAAGCACTTGATGTCTGCCTGATCGAGACGGTCGAGGAGTTCGAGCCGTCGCAGATCTTCGAGCTGGACACGACCGGCCATGATGCCGCGTTCTGTGCAGACCGGATCGAGGCGTTTTATCATGGCAACCTCCCGGCAGACTTCGGCCACATCGACTGGTCCGCGTATATTGAGGTGACCTGATCATGACGCTCGACCAGTACCGTTCCCACGTAAAAGTATACTTTGACCCGCTCGTTTCCGTTGCGATTAAATGCCGGCTCACTCCTAATTTCTTCACCATCGCTGCCCTGGTCGCTTCTGCAGCAGCAGGTGTCCTTTTCTTTTTCAACATGCTCCTCTGGGGCGTCATTGCCGTTGCCCTTAATGCATTCTGCGATGCCATGGACGGGGCGGTTGCCCGGGAGATGAAGATCCAGAGCAAGCGGGGCGACTTCCTCGACCATGCCGTGGACCGGTACGCGGACATCTTCATCATCTGCGGTCTCTTTGCCGGAGGGATGGTCCCGTGGCCGATCGGGGTCTTTGCCCTTACCGGGGTCCTGATGGCATCATATCTCGGCACGCAGGCACAGGCTGTTGGTGTCGGAAGGTACTATGGTGGACTCCTTGGCCGGGCTGACCGGCTCGTGATGATCATGGTCGTCGGGATCATCGACCTGCTCGTCCCCATGAGCTGGCTCGGGCTCACATGGATTGGCTGGATGCTCGTTCTTTTCGGTGTCTTCGGGCACTATACCGCGTTCCAGCGGTTCGCGTACGTCTGGGCGAAAGTGGAATAATCCGTCCACCTGTTTTTTTATTTTGGAGAATTCCCCATTCTCTACGATGGGGGCTGATGCCCCCATCCCCCCGATGAAGGTGGGAGCCGCCACCCAGGAAGGCGCCTGTGCGGCGGCCTCAATTACCACGCTATCCCAAATTTTACATGAATTTGTTTTAAGACAATGGAAATACAGCGCTTTTCCCGCTGGGGGATGCTGAAGCGGCGGGGGCGGAGGCAATATGTTCTGTAATTCTGTTATTGTCGGGCGAGACCGGCAATATGCTGAAGGCACTCGACTGCATCCTCGCGTTTCCGGTCAACGGCATGGAGTTTTGCAAATGCAAGAAACTGCTCGCGTGTTTCCGGGGGAATGACATCCCCGGCAGCTGCGACAATCCTCCCATACGTCCGCTGCGGGTAGAAGACGGATTTGGCTGCAGCGAGAAGGGTCGCGTGGTCCTGTGCGGTGATAACACCCTGTCCCTCTGCTTTGCGAAGAGTAAAGCGGATGTTGATGAGCGGCTCGGAGAGGGAGAACCCGGTCTCAGGATCGAACACGAGAGCGACCTCATCGTCCGATACCAGTTCGCCGTTTTTGTACATCCGGTAGATCTCCCCGATGCCAACCATACCCAGCGTGTCCATCTCGGCAGCCCGGAGGGCGCCCATGCTTGATGCGCCGACAACCGTAACCCCTTTTTTTACAGCAGCAAGGATCTCGCGGTGGGCAACCGCCGACTCCTGGTGGAAGACCCCGTCGATGAGGCCGATGATTCCTGCACCGTCTTCTACTGCCCGGAGGAGGTCCCCGCGTTTAGCCGGGGGACGGTACTCGGCGGGAAGGATCGCCTCTGCTGCTTCCCGCTCAAGACTGGGCCCGAGAAAGACGATGGTCCGCTGCATTCTCCACCCGTTCTCCCCGGCGCTCCGGGTCCATCGCGAATACTTCGAGGCCCGGCACAATGACACGGACGACCGGCATGCCGATCTCTTCCCGGGTCAGGTCTACGATAATGACCCGGTCCATGCCCTGCTTTTTGAGGGCGTCGATGATGTTTTCGATGTCCTTTTTGAAATCGTCCGTGTCGGATGATTTCACCTTATCGTAATCGATCGTCCCGTTATCTTTGAACCAGTAGCCGTTGATCCGTTTTGCCCGCTCATAGCCCATCTTCTTGCGCATCTCGGCGAGGGTCGTGTCCTCACGGGCACCGTGGATCTGGGTAAGCCGGCTCTGGGCAACCTCGGTGAGTGCCCGCATCACCGCGATCCGTGCGCTGGTGTGAGTCCCGATCCCGATGGTGAGGAGCATCGGGTCTTTCAAGAGCACATCATCGGCCACCGCTGCCATCGTGGGAATGCCGATGTCGCTTGTGATGTCCCGTACTTTCACGTCGACCTGCGCCTTGGCAAACTTTTCCTGCATCGCAAGGACGGTCGGGTCGGTCATTGCTGTGACACACGGTCCGGTGTCCCGGCAGGCTTCGACAAGCGACCATGCGTCCCGCTCGATCACTTCCGAGAGGGCGTGGAAGACCGCTTCTTCGAAGGTATTCCCAGAGGCAAGACCATTGGTATTGGTGCGGAACGGACCCCGGTAGTTGGGGGGGAGCGGGTGGAAGACGGCGTGCGAGGGAACGAGGACCGGCTGGTCAGAAACGATATCCCAGCCCTCCGTCCATGGCAGGAGCCGGTCTATGTCGGCACCCTGGGGGAGGATGAGGTCGGTGGGATCGAGCACGTTTGCGCCCCGCATCCGCATCTCCTGGTACGGTGCGAGTTCGGGCCGGCGGTCGTGCATCTCGGAGGAGTAGCGCTCGATGCCTTCCATGATGGCCGAGATCCGTGATTCCTCGACTGTTGCCCCCTTCCCGTTGTACACCGTTATGGCGCCATCCATGGCAGTCGGGCGGATGCAGGAGAAGACCGGGATGCCGATCCGGTCAAGGCTCGTGATGTCGGCGACCCGGGTGATGCCGGCAGCCGGGACAAGGGGCTCGATGCGGGCAAGGGTTTCATCAAGCGGGGTTGCCCGCTGCGTCTCGTTGTTGTAGGTTTTCTTGCAGGAATTGAGCTGCATGGATAATTCTCTTAGGTATAACGTGAACACTTCCGGGGTTTATACATGCCCATAAAGGGCTGGCCGGGAAAAAAGAGAATTTATTCCTTGTTTTCAGGTTTATCCCCACGCTTCTTCCGGATATAGATGAACACGAGGACTCCCGCGGCGATGATGACGATGACTGCAAGGATGACAATGGTACTGAGCATGCCCGGCGGGTAGGTGGCAAACGAGCAGGTGGTGTCCTTTGACGGGTCGCAGCACTTCCCGTTCGAGCAGAGTTTTTCCCGGAAGTTGAGGCCCATAAGTTTCGTGACCTCGGTCTTTGATCCGTCCGGGAGGACGCAGACCGCACAGGAGTCTGTCATGAAGACTTTGCAGGTTGTCCGGTCGGTCGTAGTCTCGAGTGTATAGCCCGCTTTTGCACAGTAACTGTACTGCGTTGCTTCCTTGCCCTGCAGGAACTTCCACGCCTCCACCTTCTGGTTGCCTGGCAGGACGCAGTAGCCGGTCATGCCGTCCGGGCCGGTCACGGTGGTGTACGTATAGTTGAGTTCCGTGCAGTACAGTGCTGCCGGGTTGTAGAGCGCTGCTGCCGGGGGGACTGCCAGCGGCAGGACGGTAAGGATGAAGAGCAGGGCGAGGACTGTTCTGATACGGGTGTGGTTATCCATGGTACACCCCCTTCACGGACCAGGCATCCATGGCAAGATCGCCAAATCCCTGCTTGTCCTCATCATTCGAGAGTGGTTCGCCGTAATATACGACCCCGTACCCATTGGAGAGCCAGCCGGTGCCCCAGCTGTTCCGGACAATCCAGCCGCCATTGTTGTCCCAGTAGGAGCCCTGCCAGCCGACAATGTCCACGCAGTGCCACCAGTTGCCGGAGCAGGCAGTGAGCGGGCCGTTGCAGAGGATAGCCTTCTTGATGGTGGTGACCTCATCACTGTCGGTCCATGCGTAATCGTCGGTCCGTTTGGTATAGGACGCGATCTTCCAGATGCGGTCGGCCGGGACATTGTTAAGCGTACATGCTCCGGGGATGGAGCAGTGCCCGGCAATGTTGGCATTGCAGACCGTATTTTCCCCTTCCATGTGGACACAGTTCAGTGACTGGTAGGGCATGTAGATCTCCTCTGCCACACCCTGGGTCTTCAGGACATCAAGAGCCGCCCCATGGTCGCCTCCGGTGCAGCTCCCGTGATCGCCGTAACAACCCGAGACCAGGGCCTGCTCGGAGAGGTTCAGGTTGTACCCGAAGTTATACTGGTACTGTCCCTCGATATTGAAGAGCGCCTCTGTTGCCCCGGTGGAAGATTCAGCCCAGCAGGAACCGCAGGCTGCCTGGTCTTTTGCCGGTGTCATCCAGTTGATCCCCTGCCAGTCAGCCCATGAGAATGAATTGAAGTGGCTTGGATTGACACTGCAGAGGCTGACGCAGTTTCCGCCCATACAGGTCTCCCGGTTGGAGCAGTGGTTCCCGCACTCGCCACAGTTATCATTGTCGGTCTGTGCATTGACGCATTCTCCCAGCTGGCATTCGATGGTGCTCGCCGGGCAGGTATACATGCACTCGCCCCCGCTGCAGCTGAGGCCTGACAGGCATACCCACCCGCAGCCGCCGCAGTTATTGGAATCCGATCCTTTCGTATCAACGCAGACGCCATTGCACTCTTCCTGCCCGGGGCAGGGTTTGAGCTGGACGTCACCCGGCTTGACTGTGGCGACTGTCTGCATAAGGGGCAGGGTTTGTTTCACGGTCGGCTCCTGCGTTACCGGAGCAGTGACGGTGTCGTAGGGCGGGGGGGTGATCTGCGTTGTAACCGTAATTGGTACCATGGTCTGCACAATGCTCACCTTCTGCTTAAAGCAGTATTTCGGCTGCGGTGCTGCGATGGTCGCGGTGCTGTATGAGCAGGGGAGCTCGGCGGTTTGCGTGTACCCGCCTTCGCCCCATGTCGCAACGGCCTCGGACGGGTACAGGCATTGTGAGGCCGCATCGCACGTTGTTGTCTGGAGGGTGGGCACGGGAGTCACAGTCGTTGTGACAAGAACCGGCATCAGGGTTGTTGGTTTAACAAACACAATTCTCTGGGCCGTGGTTGTGGTCGGCGCTGGTGTCGTGACCAGCATGGCGGACACGGCAGAACAGCAGAGCAGGAGCACAACAAGGAATACGATACAGGTAAAACCGCGGATCTGCAGCATTTTTGATATTGTCGAAGCCATGCTATCTTATCCTCATTTACCGGAAGGTTATATAAATTATGGCTTTTTATTCTGTGGCATTTATGTGGTCTGTTCGATGTTTTTATGGATATTTCTACCCGGATTCCCGGCATGGAACTCCAGAACTCCCGGTTATCTGTACCCCTGCCCGGTTTTTGGATGGAAACCCGGTATGATGGCTGCAATTTTCCCCGCAGTTAAAAAAACCCATAAATTACCCCGGGGCTGAACCACTTCCATCAACCGATATGATCGTCCATGAGAAACCCCGTCATTCATCACGATTATCGAGACCAGTGAGCCGGGAATGGGAGCCCGGTTTGAAATCCTTGTACCGAAAGAGGCGTACCGGTTCTCATCGCTCCCCTTACCTTCTCTCTCCCGATTCCCTGCAAAGAGACCATAGTTATATCATCCCCGTATCATATTCACCATTATGAGCGCTATTATAATGCAGGGGATTACAGACGGTGATCTCAATGACCGTTGATGACGGGTCCGGCTGCATCGAAGCCGGGATTTTGGAAAACGCTCTTGTCATGATCGCGGTTTTGGAAAAATCCGGTAAAATCATTGCATGGAACCATGCCGCCGAGACCATCACGGGCTATTCAAGTGAAGAGGTAATCGGGGACACAACGGTCTGGAAAAAACTGTATCCCGAAGAGAAATACCGGGACAGTGTCACTACCCGGATAGCAGTTATCCTGAAAGAGAAAAATTATTTTGAGAATTTCGAGACCACGATCCGGACAAAGACCGGTGTATCCCGGATCATCCTGTGGAATACCAAGGAGATCAGCAGCGGGGGGAAGGTACGGGTGATCACCGCCGGCCTCGACATCACCCGGCAGAAGGAACTGGACGCCTTCCGGGAGAGTGTTGTCGAGAATGCCAATGTCCTGATCATGGTCCTTGGCCGGAAAGGAGAAGTTATCCTCTGGAACACGGCAGCAGAAGAGATCACCGGGTATCCCCGTGCTGAAGTGGTGGGCAGCCGGGAGATCTGGAAACAACTGTATCCTGATCCTGCCTACCGGAAGACCGTGACCCGGAAGATCACAGATATCATCGCCTCCCAACGGTATTTCGAGAACCTGGATACCACCATTATGGACAAATCCGGAGAGACCCGGGTCATATCGTGGAATACCCGTGAGATCGGTGCCGGTACAGACCGCCTTGCCATTGCGATTGGACGGGACATCACCGAGCAGCGCAAGGCGGAAATGGCGCTTGTTGCTTACATGACCGAGATGGCGATGCGGATCCGGCAGCCGATTGGGATTATTCGCGACAATCTCCGGGACGTAACTGAACTCATCCGGGCAAAAAAGATCTCGCCCGAAGAGACCGCCTTGCTGCTTGATGGGCAGGTACGCAATGCATCGCAGGTTATGGCAAACGTGCAGGAGTTCCAGAAAGCGATTTTGGAGAAGAACCGGGCTATTCCCGAGGCTTACCGGAAATTTCTTGAAGGTGATTGAGTGCCGGCCATGGTCAGCAGTGAGGACCTTGAAAAGAAACAGATTTTCTTAGTCCTTGCAAATCCCGGGGACATCCGTCAGCGCAACATTGACCTGATCAAGGAGATCTCGGCAAACGGGTATCATACAATCCTTGTGACGATCAATTTCCCCTATGGCATCCTCTCGAAACTCTATGCGGAGAACGGGGTAGACTTAACAACGGTTTCGTTCATCGATGCGGTGACCCGGAACTCCATTGGCAGCGTGGAGAATGTCCCCGGAGTGGTCCGGTACGTGAACAACCCGGCAAACCTGACAGATCTCGGGATTGCCGTGACGGACGTTCTGAAAGAACATTCCGGCAAGAAGGTCTGCATCCTGTATGATTCCGTCAGCACTATGCTCATCTACCTCTCGTCTCCCAATATCAGCAAGTTCATCCATTTTGTGACCAACAAGCTCCGGCTCATGGACATATCAGGAATCTTTCTTGCTGTGGAGAAGGGGCTTGACCCGATGCTGATGACCCAGCTCACCACGTTTGTGGATACGGTTATTGACACCTGAGCGAACCGCATGGTCCATCCGGGGAACGGGTGGCTGCTGCGAGACACCCTGCCGCCGAGCCGGGTGCATTGATGAATCCTGGAACGATTGATTCCCCGGGGATCCCACCGACCCCACGGAGTATGAACCCGGGCACGTGATCCTGATGGTATATGGTGGGAATCGCTGTATAACCCGAAATGGTTGCCAAGTCAATGGAATAATTAATGATTGCCCGCGAGCCTCTGGATTTATTCCCCCAGATACGTATCCTTATTGCCTTCGATAACCCGCAGAACCTGTACCTGCCGGAACACCGGTCTACTTTGTGCTGGAAAACAGTATATGCATCGAACCCCGGTATCTCAATCGCATCTTCAACCTCTTCGAGAAACCGGGCGGGAGAACAGAGGTCACCGTCGTCGGCCTTGCAATCGTAAAACGCATCATCGGGACACACGGTGGCAGGATATGGACCGAGTCGGACGGGCCCGGCAAAAGTGCCACGTTCCGGTTTACTCTTCCTGGTGTGGATGTCCGGCCCATCGATACCAATAATAACGGGTAGATAAAAGAGAGACATCTATGGCCGCAGATGCCGGTGGATCTTTGCACATCCTGCTGGTTGAGGACAACGATATCCATGCCGAGCTGGTAATCCGGGGTATGGGGGATTCACTGGTGGCAAACAAGATCCCCCCTGTGCCGGAAAGCGGGCAGGTCCTTGATTATTTTATCCAGCGGGGGGCATATACGAATCCGGTTCAAAAACCCCGGCCAAATTCCGTTCTCCCTGACCTGCGGCTCCCCCGGGTTGACGGGCTTGAGGTGCTCAGGATAGTCAAAACCACTCATGAGATCCTCCGTATCCCGGGGGTCATCCTTACGAGCTCTGATGCCGAGAACGATAGTGCCAAATTCTGTGATTACCATGCCAACAGCTATGTGGTAAAACCCCCTGACTTCAAGACTTTCACTAAACTGGTAAAGGATCTCGGATTCTCCTGGCTGGGCTGGAACGTAAAATCGCTGTCGGGGTGAGCCCGCGGCCTTTCATGGGACAGGGATAACCGATGGACTCTTCGCCAGGACCAAAATCACTCCACATCCTCATTCTGGATAACAATACTGCCCACCAGGATCTCTGCCAGCGGGCGTTTCGGGACGATCCTGGACAATTTCGCATTTCAATTGCCGCAAATCTCCGCAAGGCCCGGGAGATCCTCAAGCGCGATCCCCCGGATCTGATCATTGCCGACAGGATTCTTCCCGATGGGAACGGCCTTGAGATCCTGCCACGGATTGATGGGAAAGTGACAACCCCGCTTATCATCATGGCGAGTCATAGCGATGAACAAATTGCTGTCGAGATCATGAAGTCAGGGGCGATCGATTACATGGTCAAATCGGCAACGATGTTCCGCGAACTGCCCCATATTGCCCGGCGTGCGCTCAGTGACTGGGAGAATATACGGACACGGAAACTTGCGGAAACCGCAGCACAGGAAACCCAGAAACGCCTTGCGGATATCCTCAGTTTCCTGCCCGATGCCGTGTTTGCGATTGACAATAACGGGATTGTGATCGCATGGAACACTGCTATGGAAACGATGACCGGTGTTCCTTCCGGTTCGATGCTCGGGAAAGGCAATTATGAATACAGTCTCCCTTTTTACGGTATACGGCGGCCAATCCTGATCGACCTCCTCAATAACCCTGATGGAGAAATCGAGAAGAAATACCTGTACATCCAGAATAATGGGCAAAGTGGGATAACTGCGGAAACATTTATACCGGCCCTGGATCGTGGCAGGGGTGCATATCTCTGGGGCGTGGCCTCTCCGCTGTATGATCCCGCAGGCAACCGTGTCGGCACTATTGAGGTGATCCGGGACATTACGGAACGCAAACGGGCAGAAGAGAACCTGCATGAGAGCGAGACCCGGTTTAAGGACCTTTTAAACAACATGAGTTCCGGCGTTGCGATCTACGAGCCAACCCCGAATGCAGAGGATTTCATCATTCGCGATGTCAACCATGCCGTAGAAACGATTGAACATGTGAAAAAAGACGAGATTATTGGACGGAGTGTTCTTGAAATCTTCCCGGGCGTTAAGGAGTTCGGGCTCTTTGGTGTATTCCAGCGGGTGGCACGGACCGGGATCGCGGAATCTCATCCCGTTTCGATATACAAAGACGATCGCATATCCGGCTGGCGTGAGAACTATGTCTATAGACTCCCATCCGGTGAGGTTGTCGCGCTCTATGAGGATGTGACCGAAAAGAAACGGGCAGAAGAGGCGCTGCGTGAAAGCGAACTGCGTTACCGCTCTGTAGTAGAGAATGCCGCTGAGGGTATCACCGTTGTGCAGGATGGGAAGCTGCAGTATGCTAATGCCCGGCTGCAGGAAATGATTCAGGTACGTCCCGAAGAGTTTGCCAACCACCCATTTACCGATTTTATTCACCCTGATGATCGCGCGTTCGTCTTTGAACGGTACAAGCGCCGATTATCGGGAGAGGACGTCCCCCGGTATTATGATTTCCGTATCGTCGGGAAAAACGGGACTGTATTCTGGATCCAGCTCTCCGCGGTCCGGATTTTGTGGAACGACAAGCCGGCTACCCTGAACTTTCTCACGGATATCACCGATCGCAAACAGTCCGAAGAGATCCGGGAAGCGTACGAAGCCCGCCTCAACTCCGCCATGGAGATCGGCAGCCTTGCGTGGTGGGAGATGGACCTGCCGGATGGTGCGATCCGTTTCGATGACCGCAAGGCGACCATGCTTGGGTATTCCCCAAAAAAGTTCCGGCACTATACTGATTTTACCGCACTCCTGAACCCGGAAGATTATGAACCGGTCATGAAGGTGATGAAAGACCATCTTGAGGGCAGAGAGGCAAAGTATCATGCCGATTACCGCATCCGGGCATCAGACGGGAATTACCGGTGGTTCCGGGATATCGGGGGGATAACGAAATACAATGGGGACGGGACACCGGCAACAGTAACCGGGATTGTCATTGATATCACTGCCCGGATGCTCTCGGAAGTGGCTCTTCGTGCAACGGAGGCCCGGTTTCGGGCCCTTATCCAGAACTCGTCGGATATCATCCATATCCTCGATAAAAACGGGCTGATCCTCTACGAGTCAGATTCTGCCGAACGGATCCTGGGGTATCCGCCCGGCTCCATGATCGGTAAACAATTCCTTGAATTCATTCACCCGGACGACCGTGAATCGGTGAAAACCGATTTCCAGAAAATAGCAGACAGGTCCAATTCCGGTACTCCGACAGAATTCCGGGTCCGCAAAGCTGACGGGATATTTATCTGGGTGGATGCTATCGGTACAAATTTATTGGATATTCCCGGGGTAAACGGGAATGTTATTACAACGCGTCCCATCCAGCAGCGCAAAGAGGCAGAACAGGCACTTAAGGAGAGTGAAGACCGTCTCCGGCTGGCACTTGAGGGTGCGGATGCAGGATCCTGGGACTGGAATTTATCCAACGGAAACGCAGTTTTCAGCGACCGGTTCTACACCATGCTCGATTACGAACCCGGGGGATTCCCTGCCACATATGAGGCATGGTCAGCGCTCATGCATCCTGAAGACCGGGAACGTGTCCTGCCGGATCTCATGCAGCAGATCTCCGACAAACGCCCGCTGTGCGAGATCGAGTACCGGCTCATGAGCAAGGGGGGCAACTGGTTATGGCTTCTCGGGCGGGGAAAAATTACTGAAACCGATGAACAGGGAAAACCCGTCCGCATGACTGGTGTCAATATCGACATTACCAATCGCCGGATGATGGAGTCAGAGATCCGTTCCCTCAACACATCCCTTGAACAGCGGGTGAAGGAGCGGACCGAAGCCCTGCAGAAAGCAAACGACGCGCTTGAAAAGGAGAATGCCCAGCGCGTCACGGCTGAAAAGAAACTTCAGGGATCCTATGATGAGAAGGTGATGCTCTTAAAAGAGATCCACCACCGGGTCAAGAACAACCTCCAGATCATCGCCAGTCTCCTCAATCTTCAGTCCCGTTATATTAAGGATGAACCGACACTTGCTGCTATTCGGGAGAGCCAGAACCGGGTGAAAGCCATGGCCCTGGTCCATGAAAAGCTCTACCGGTCAGAAGACATCGCCCACATCAGCCTCCAAGAGTACATCCGGTTCCTCGGTGCCGGCCTCTTCCAGTTCTACGATGCCAAGGCCCGGGGGATCCAGTTCACGCTGGATATTCACGATGTTGATGCAGACATAGATGTTGCCATCCCGCTGGGCCTGATCCTCAACGAGCTGATCTCGAACTCCCTCAAGTATGCCTTCCCTGAAAACCGGCAAGGCGAGATAACTGTCAGCGTGAAGAAGGATGGCCATACCCTGACCGTCGTCTTCCGGGACACCGGTGTCGGGATACCGGCTGACCTTGACTGGCAGAACACCCAGTCGCTCGGGCTCCGGCTGGTCAACACCCTTGTCGACCAGATGAACGGGACCATCGAACTCGACCGGAGTGCCGGTACACTGTTTACCATGATCATGCATGAGAAGGAACAGCAGGGTGACGTACATGGATCTTCCTGATTCCCAATCCTTTCAGATGAGCGAGACCCTGTGGCGGGGAATTATCATTGCCCTTTCCGGTGCAGTGATTCTCATCACCCTCTGGTGCCTGACGCACGGGATCACCACCATCTTCATGCACCTCTATTATTTCCCGATTGTCCTCCTTGCGTACCGTTACCGCTGGAAAGGATTCGGCCTTGCCCTCCTCCTCTCCCTTGCCTACCTCGTTCTTTCCATTGTTTTCGATACCGGCCAGGCCGATGTCCTTCTCGGGGCGTTTTACCGCTTCCTGATCTTTGCAGGTATCGCTGCTGTGGTTGCATACCTATCCGGGCGAATTTCCCTTGAAACGAGATCTGCACAGGAATCCGCAGAGATCCGGGAGCGGTATCTCTCCCTTGCACCGGCGATCATCCTGGTCCTTGACCGGAATGGTGAGATAACCTATCTCAACAATAAAGGTGGCGAGATCCTTGAATGCACTCCGGAAGATGTCATCGGAAAGTCATGGTTTGACCAGTTCCTGCCAGAAGAGGACCGCGAACCGGTGCACCAGGTATTCACCCAGCTGATGGCCGGGCAGGCTGAGCCGGAGCGGGTTTTCGAGAACGCGGTACTTACCTGCGGGGGAACAAAGAAGATCATCCGGTGGTACAATGCCGTGCTCCACGATGAGAGCGGGGCAATTACAGGTACGCTGGCATTCGGCGAGGATGAAACCGACGAGAAACAGGTGCAGGACACCCTCCGGGAGATGCAGCAGTTCCAGGAAAGTGTGATTGCCAATGCCAATGTCTGGATCTCAGTACTTGCCCGGAATGGTACTCTCCTTGTCTGGAACAATGCCGCCGAAACGATCAGCGGCTATAAAAAAGGTGAAGTGCTGGGAAAAAACACGGTCTGGAAACAGCTCTACCCTGATACCGAATACCGGGAAAAAGTGACCGGAGAGATCCAGCGGATTATCAGGAGGGATACCCTTCTTGAAAATTTTGAGACCGAGATCCGATGCGCAGACGGGACAAAAAAGACGATTGTCTGGAATACCCGGGGCCAGCGGGATGACCGGGGAATTGTCACCAGTTATATCGCGATAGGGCGGGACGTGTCAGCGCAGAAAGCGGCCGAGCTCCGTGCCGGTGAAAGTTCCCGCTTCCTTGCTGCCATGATCGATACCCTTCCTGTGCCTATCTTCTTTAAGGATACGAGCGGGAGATACCTCGGCTGCAATCCACCCTTTGAGGAGTATATCGGTATTCAACGCGAACAGATCGTGGGAAAGAGTGTCTATGATCTTTCGCCAGAAGATCTGGCCGACAAATATGCTGTTGCCGACCGGCAGCTCTTCGACAACCCGGTTCCCCAGCGGTACGAGACGCAGGTACAGTATGCCGATGGTTCGCGTCATGATGTCATCTTTTTCAAAGCCCCGTTCTTCAACAAGGACGGTACGCTCGGAGGACTGATCGGGACTTTCCTCGATATCACGGAACGCAAACGGGTGGAGGATGCCCTGCAGGAAAGCGAGATTTTCAACCGTGGGCTCGTGGAAAACCTGCCGGAATATCTCTGTGTATACGGTCCGGATGGCAGGATCCTCTATGTGAACCCGGCTTCTGCAAAGGCTCTCGGGTATGATGCAGAAACACTGGTTGGTACGCATATCATTTCCTATATCGCCGAGGAATGCCGGGAAAAGGCAAAAACGAAAATGGCCGCCCGCAAGACCGGTGACAATTCGTCCTATGAGATTGACCTGGTCTCAAAGGCCGGGCAACGTCGGTCGGTGATCGTCAAAGCTACGCCAATCAAGTACCGGAACAATCCCGCCATTCTTCTCCTCCTCCTTGATATTACGGACAGCAAACAGGCACAGGAAGAGTTGCGGAAGAGCGAGGAAAAATTCCGGATTATCGCCGACTATACTTTTGGCTGGGAATACTGGATTGTTCCTGACGGGACATATGTCTACATGAGTCCGTCATGCGAGCGGATAACCGGGTATTCTCCGAATGAATTTTATCAAAAACCTTCGCTGTTTTCTGATATTATCCACCCTGACGATATGCCCTTGTATATTGAGCATATGGATCTGAGTTCGGTCTCAACGGGTCCCGAATCGGTTGAATACCGGATTGTCCGAAAGGACGGGGCAATACGGTGGATTTCCCATATATGCCAGCCAATGTTCGATAGTAACGGTAAGCTGCTCGGGCGGCGCAGCAGCAACCGGGATGACACCGAACGCAAGGAAGCAGAGATAGCATTGCGGGAGAACGAGGAGAAGTACCGCGCTTTCTTTACAACGTCACGGGACTGTGTTTTCATCACTTCCCTTGACGGCAGCTGGGTGGATTTCAACGATACTGCCGTGGAATTATTCGGGTATGAAAACAGGAAAGACCTGCTGAAAATAAAAGTCTCCGGGGTCTATGCAAATCCGGCTGAACGGGACGCACACATCCGCTATATCCGTGAGAACGGCTACTCGTTTGAATATCCGGTTGATTTAAAGAAAAAAGACGGCACGATCATCAACGCTCTCATTACAACGGTTGCCCGGAAAGACGCAGCCGGGAATATCATCGGTTTCCAGGGGTCCATACGGGATATTACCGAGCGAAAAGTTATCCAGGACCGCATTCAGAAACTGCTCCGCCTGCAGGAGGAGCAGGTGCGGATCATCAACACCAGCCCGGCGATTGCCTTCCTGTGGCGGGCTGAGGAGAACTGGCCGGTTGAAACGGTGAGCAGCAATATCTCCTATTTCGGTTATTCCGTTGATGATTTCGTATCGGGTCGTGTTGTATACAGTTCAATAATTCACCCGGACGATCTCGGGCAGGTGGCTGCCGAGGTCGAATCCAACAGTGAGAACCATATCGACGATTTCAGGCAGATGTACAGGATCTTCGGGAAGGACGGGTCGGAATACTGGATCGATGATTTCACTCACATCCGCCGCGACAACGAGGGAACAATCACCCATTACGAGGGACTCATTCTCGACATCACTGGCCGCCGGCAGGCGGAAGATGCTCTCGCGCTGGAAAAGCTGCGGATGGAGTCCCTGCTCTCACTCAGCCTGATGGGCCAGGAAGCAGATCCGGAAATTATTGCGGAAGTGGTCGAGGATGCCATACGGCTGACCGGGAGCACGATCGGGTACCTTGCCACCCTGAACGAGGACGAATCGGTCATGACCATGCAGTACTGGTCCAAATCCGCACACGAGTCCTGTAATATTATTGACAAACCCCTCGTGTATCCCGTGGAAAAGACCGGCTTGTGGGGTGAAGCAGTCCGGCAACGAAAACCCACAGTCACCAACGATTATGCCGCCGACAGCCCGTTCAAACACGGTACCCCCGATGGCCATGTTCCCCTTGTCCGGCATATGAACATCCCTGTTTTTGACGGGGATCATATTGTTGCCATTGCCGGCGTGGGCAACAAAAATGTGGATTATGACGAGGGGGATATCCGCCAGCTCCAGCTCCTGATGCAGGGCTGGTGGCAGGTCACGATCAGGAAACGGGCGGAAGAAGCCATTGTCCGGAGTGAAGAGCGGTACCGCACCCTCGCCGAAGCATCACCCGATCAGATCTTTATCAATGACAGGATCGGGACCATATTGTACGCCAATACAACCGCCCTGAAATTATTCGGCCTGTCGTACGATCAGATTGTCGGAAAACAAAGAAAGGATTTATTCCCGCCGGAACTGGTCAGGGAACAGGATGCCACCTATGAGAAAGTTTTCGTTTCGGGAGAGCCTGTCCGCAAGGAAGCGAGGATCCGGTTCGGTGAACAGGAACAGTGGATCGATACGAACCTCGTACCGTTGAAAGACGCGGCAGGCCAGGTCACCGCAGTCCTCGGAGTGGCCCGGGACATCACCGGGCGCAAACAGATGGAAGCGGCGCTCCGCGAGTCCCGGCAGCTCTTTTCCGACATCATCAGTTTCCTGCCCGATCCAACGTTTGTCATCGATAAGAACGGTAACGTGCTGGCATGGAACCGTGCACTCGAACAGTTCAGCGGGGTTCCTGCCGGAGCGGTAATCGGGAAGGGAGATTATGAATACAGTCTCTGGACCTATGGAAAACGCCGCCCGATCCTCATCGATCTGGTTCTCCACCCCGACCAGGATCTCGGCAGGCAGAATTTCACGGACATCCGCTGGGAGGGTCGTTCGGTAACGGCCCAGACCACGATCACTTTGCCCGGCAGCGATCATGAAACACCGGTATCGCTTGTCGCATCCCCCCTTCTCGATTTGCAGGGAACGGTCACCGGCGCCATCGAGTCCATGCGGGATATCTCCGGCATCAAGGAAGCAGAAGCTGCGCTGGCCCGGCTCAATGCCAACCTCGAGAAGATCGTCCGGGAACGTACCCGTAAGCTTGAGGAGGAGGTTGTCCAGCGCATGCAGGCCGAAAAAGACGTTCAGGCAGCGCTCGATTATACCCGGTCGGTCATTGAGGCAAACCCCGATCTGGTGGTGGTCCTTGATGAGGCCGGGATAATCCTGGATGTGAATGGTGCGGGGGAAACCCTGACCGGCTTTTCCAAAGAGCAGCTGGTCGGCACCCCCTATTTCGGCTACCTTGTCGAAGACGGGACGGTCCAGTCTGCCTTTGCAGGGCTTCTCCATGAAGGAAAGATCGAGAATTTTGTCCGGATACGGAGGGCTGACGGCCATGCTACCCCGTTATCCGTTCATGCTACCGTTGTACGGGGATGGGAAGGTGACAAAGTCAGGATCATCGTCTCCGCCCACGACATCACCCGCCAGAAGCAGGACGAGGAAGCCATTCGGAGCTCGCGGCAGATGCTCTCCAATGTTGTTGAAAATTTCCCCGGAGTAATATTCTGGAAGGACCGGAACTCCATGTATCTTGGTTGCAATAAGAATTTCTCTGACGGGGCCGGTCTTAATGGTCCTGAGGAGATCATTGGCAAGACCGATTTTGATCTTCCGTGGGCAAAGACCGACGCTGAATCCTACCGATCCTTTGACCGCGAGGTTATGGATGAGGGAAAACCCCGGTTGAATATCATTGAAACCCAGCTCCAGAATGATGGGCGGATTGTGTGGTTTGATACCAGCAAGATCCCGCTCTTTGGCCCTGATGGTATGGTGATCGGTATTCTTGGCGCATCCCACGACATCACCCGCCAGAAACATGACGAGGAAGCCATACGGGCATCCCTTGATGAGAAAGTTATTCTCCTGCGGGAGATCCACCACCGGGTCAAGAACAACCTCCAGATCATCATCAGCCTTGTCAACCTCCAGATGCGCCAGACTGATGATCCCGGCGTAAAGCAGATCATGGCCGAGACGCAGAACCGCGTGCGGGCAATGTCCCTTGTCCACGAGAAACTCTACCGGTCTGTGAGTCTCTCCCGGATCGATTTTGCGGATTACATCCGCTTCCTTGCGACCCAGCTCTTCTCGTTTTACGGCACCGATACGCGGAGGGTCAGGCTGGACCTGGTAATGGGGAAGATCATGGTAGATATCAATACTGCCGTTCCCCTTGGCCTCCTGGTGAATGAGCTCATCTCTAATGCCCTCAAACACGCATTCCCGAATAGCAGGGAAGGTATCATCAGCATCAGTGGCAGCGAAGAAAATAATCTCATCTCGCTGGTAATCCGCGATAATGGTGTCGGGATGCCAAAAGATCTTGACTGGAAGAATACCTCCTCGCTGGGCATGCGTCTTGTCACGAGCCTTGTCGACCAGGTTGACGGGACGATAACCCTCGACCGTGAGAACGGGACTGCATATACCATCACCCTCAGGCTTAACCCCGCCTCCGGAGGGACAGGATGAATGGCATTACTTCCTGTTTCCTGGTCCGTGTTACAGGCAAATGTTTATATGAAACCCGGATGACTGACTGTCTGACCAGATATGGAAAATACCATGGAACCGGCATCGCTCTTCATTGTTGAAGATGAAGCAATCGTAGCAAACGATCTTAAGGAGACGCTCATGAGCCTCGGCTACGCTGTAACCGGCATGACCAAGAGCGGTGAGGTGGCGCTCGAAAAGATCGGGGAGACAAGGCCGGACCTTGTACTCATGGACATTCACCTTGCCGGTACCATGGACGGCATCGACACTGCCGGGAAGGTCCGTACCCTCTATAATATCCCTGTTGTGTTCCTGACGGCATATGCCGACAACGCACTCCTCGAGCGGGCAAAACTCACCGAACCCTACGGGTATATTATCAAGCCTTACGATGACCGGGGGCTCCAGTCCACCATCGAAATGGCACTCTTCAAGTTCCGGGCGGATGAACGTGTGAAGGAGAACGAAGCCCTTGTCCGTTCGATCCTCAACATCAATCCGGATCCGGTCTTCATCATCGACAAGGATACCAACATCCTCTTCCTCAATACAGCATTCAGCGAGCAGAATGCCCAGGCAGTCCCCACGACCTCACCGCCCCACTTATCGTCCCTTGTTACATCCGGGCTGATATCCCCGGCACTCCTCAACGCGGTCCAGGAACATTTCTACGATAAAACTCCCTATAAATTCGAAGAAGAATCCGGGGGAAAATGGCTCTCCCACATCATATCCCCACTCTCTGACCAGAACAACCAGGTCTCCCGGTGTGCGATCGAGAGCTACGATATCACGGATCTCAAAAAACGCGAACTTGACCTCACCGGCATGACCCGCCAGCTCGAGAGCGAGAAGCAGTCCCTCGCCCTCTTTGCCGCCATGCTCGATTCCATGGATGATTTTGTTGCTGCTACCGATATGATGGGCAATATTATCTACATCAACAAGGCGTTCCGTGAGCGGTTCGGCTATTCCCCGGAAGATGTGTATACAAAACACATCAGCCTCATAAAAGATCCCGCGGATCCATTTGTAATGGACACCAATGCCTTCTTTGTTGACAAGAAACGGGTCTGGTCCGGCAACGTAACGCTCCTGAACAAGTTCGGGATCAGGATCAAGACTCTCCTGAAAAGCACTCCCGTTGCGCTCGACCGCCAGAACATATGCCGGGTCTTTGTCCTCCGTGAACGACTGGGCTGACTCTGTCGCCCAGACCTTTTTTTATTTCACGTAACCGCCCGGGCAGGATAATCATGGTCCGGTACAGGGGTATCTGTCGAATAACATTTATCTGCAAGTATAGTGATTCATTGACTTACCAGGAAATGCGGCACCCGTGACTCTATAAAACCCCGGTTTATCCGGACCGGCTGCCGGAGCTGGATGGGTGTGGGTGACTGTAACCACCATGGATAAGGCGATGCAGAGACCGGAACAGTTGACGATCAGAAGAACGATTACAAAAAAGGGGTGCCTGATGGAAAAGCCTGCGATTTTTATTGTTGAGGACGAGGCGATTGTGGCCAACGATATCCGGGAGACCCTGGAAAGCCTGGGCTATGATGTCCCGGGCATTGCAAAATCCGGTGAGATTGCGCTTGAGAAGGTAGGGACAATCCGGCCCGATCTCGTCCTCATGGACATCCACCTCGCCACACAGATGGACGGCGTCGAGACGGCCGGCAGGATCCATGCACTTTACGGTATCCCGGTTATTTATCTCACTGCCTATGCTGACAAGACACTGCTCGACCGTGCCAAGGTGACCGAACCCTACGGCTATGTCATCAAACCTTATGACGAGCGTGAACTCCAATCCGTCATCGAGATGGCGCTCTACAAGCACCGGATCGAGCGCGAGATAAAAAAACGGGACGACATCCTCTTTGCAGTCAGCTCCGCAGTCGAGTGGCTCCTCCGGATCTCCCGTGAGGACGTTCCTTTTGACTGGAAGCCCCACGATTTCAATACCGCAGATATCCGGGACATCCTCGAACCTATCGGTCTTGCACTGGATGCCGGCGCAATCGGGATCTTCAAAGCCGGTACCGGCCCGGCAGGTTCTGAATCGATCAGTATGATGTATGAATGGGGATGCCCCGATTATCACACCTGCCTGTATAAACCGGAACTCAAAGAGACCTCATACCCGGCGCTCGGGATCTCCCGCTGGCATGACCTCCTTTTAAAGGGCGAAGTTATACGAGCATCCCTCTCGACCCTCCCTGAAGAAGAGAAACAACTGTTAGTCCTTCTCGGGATAAAATCCGGGGTCATTGTCCCCATTGTCATCCATGACAACCTCTGGGGTTTCATCGGGTTCTTCGACATGGCCGAGCGGGCACGGTCCCCGGATGAGGTGGAAGCGTTGCGGATAACTGCAAACCTGCTCGGGGCTGCAATGGGGTACCGCTGAACCTGTTGTGATCACCATGTCATCCATTCTCATTGTTGAAGATGAAGCCGTTGTTGCAGACGATATGCAGGAGACCTTGCGGAGCCTCGGGTATACGGTTATGGGTACGGCGAAATCCGGGGAGACTGCTCTTGAAAAGCTCTCTGCAACCCTGCCCGATATCGTGCTCATGGATATCAACCTTGCCGGCACCATGGACGGCATTGAAACTGCAGGCCGGATCCATGACCTGTATCGTACCCCGGTAGTTTTCGTCACCGCATATGCCGACAAAGCACTGCTTGACCGGGCCAAAGTCACCGAACCGTACGGGTACGTCCTCAAACCCTACGATGAACGTGGACTGCAATCCGCAATCGAGATGGCGCTCTACAAGTACCGGATGGAACACCGCCTGCGGCAGAGCGAAGAGACGATACGTCTGATGATGAATGCAACGCAGGATTTCCTTTACCTGGTTAGTGCCGACGGAAAATTCCTCCTGGCAAACGATGCGTTTGCAGAACATACCGGGATGGATCCGGATGAACTCCATGGCACCACCGCCTATGATCTGGTGTCACAGAATCTTTTAACCCCGGTAATGGCCTGCTGGCAGCTGACCGTGCGAGGAGAAAAATCCCTGGCCTTCGAGGAGCAATTAGACCATAACTGGTACGATGTCATCATATACCCGGTATACAATGATCAGGGGATTGCAGAAAAATTCGCCGTCAGCATCCGGAACCGTTCAGCCCGGAAACAGGCAGAAGACCTGGCAAAGAAAAATGCCGAATCTTTCCGGTTGCTGATTGAGGACGCATCCGAAATCATGGTCATGCTGAACATCGACGGTACATTCTCGCAGGAGAGCCCGTCATTCAAGGAAGCCCTCGGGTATCCCCCAAACGAGAACCTGAAAAAATCGTTATTCGATCATATCAGCATCAGCGATTACCAGCAGGCAAAACAGGTTCTCTCCGAAATCCTCGTCCATCCCGGCATGGCAAAACCCATACGGCTGAAATTCGAGCGGCTGGACGGGACGGTTGTCATCATCAAGGGAATCATGAGCAACCTTTCCGACAACCCGTTCGTGGGAAATATCGTCCTGAACGGGTGGGTGGAGTAAGGCGCCTTTACCCGGAAATTTCCCGAATCGATCCTAAAACCAGCTCTCAAGCGTTTTCTGCCCGGCCTTGACAGTGAACCCTTCCATCGCTTTGTCAATCCGCTCGGGTGAGAAGTCGTAATCGTCGCAGAGCATCTTCCGGATCCCTTCCGGATCGGGGTGCCCGGCAGAGAGTGAGTAGTCATCCGTTACGGGTGGGTGAAGGAACATATCCATCACCGGGGCCGGGTCGAAGTCGGGCTGCTTCTCTTTAAGTTTACTGGCAAACTCGCCTTTCAGGACGATCTTCAGGCCGGTCTTTGCCCCCACACCCGCAACACCCGGGTTGAAATCGGTGCCCACAAGGATCCCGATCTCGATGAGCTGCTCGCGGGAGAGTTTAAGTCCGGCAAGGGTTTCTGCAAGGATAATCCGTTCGGGGCTGACGGTAATCTGCCGGCCCCGGATCTTCCGTTTCCCGGAGACCGTCAGGTTCCGGACAAGGGTGGGGGCGCCGAAGAGGAGGGTATCGTAGTCCTGCGAGACCACGTACCGGGCATCCCCTTTTGCTACCATCCAGGACGCCTGTGCCTCTCCCTCGCCGGGTGCCTGCACCCCCGGGATGCCCATGAGCCTTAAGAGTTCTTTGGAGGTTGCAACAATTGTTGCATCGACACGCGTCGAGGACCGGGCCTGCTTGTACGCCTCCTCCTCATCGCCCCGTTCCAGCGCCTCCTTCCACTTCTCGCCAGCTGTGTCACGGAGTTTCCGGCGCTCATCAATAGTAGCCTGCTTGAGCGCGGTCGGCTTTCCGTCAAAGACAAAAACGGGTTTGATCCCCTTCTCCATGAAACTCGCCATCCGGAAGAGGATGCCGGAGAGGTGGGATGTGACACGTCCTTTCCGGTCCATCAGGGGCGTGCCGTCCGGCTGCCGGATGATGGTCAGAAACTGGTAGAGCGCATTATTTGCATCGATGACCGCGATGCCCGGCAGTGATTCCCACGTCACCGGTGTCTTATAATCCGCGATGATATCCCGTATTGCGACGCCCATTGCTTCTCACTATCTGGTTTTATGGTTATTTGTAGGCACGCTTGGATAATTGCGCGACTAGTTCATCGAGATGCGATATTGCCATGTCGTACTTGTCGACCATCCGGGTAGAGATCAGTTCAAGGTTCGTGCGCAGCATATGCTCGCGGGAAATCACGCTCTGTTCAAGGTGGCGCATCTTGACCTGGAGTGAGAGGAACAGGCCCCCGATCGAGAGCATCATCAGGGCAGCGGCGATTGCGATGGTCAGGTCCTGCCAGAAACGGAGGATGAGGACGAGAGTCGAGATGACCATGACAATGGTGAGAAGGATATCGATCCAGTATTCGCGGAGCTCCATGCTTTTAGATGATGAAAGCACACTAATTAATCTACCTGAATTACAGGAGATACCAGCGTGGACAAAAAAGACTTAATTCCCCTCCTTGCGATGCCCCTTCTCATGCTCGCCGTAGAGATCGGTGCACTTCTCATATCCCTTCCCGTGCAGGCCAGCGGAATCACCGCGTTTGAGGACCCGTCATCCATGGAGAACCCGGTCATCTTCATTGCCATCCTCTTAGGGTTCACCATCTTCCTGTTGATCCTCATCAGATTCAATCTCAAAAAAGTGATCGCAGCGGTCATCGGCCTCTCGATCTTCTTTACATTCGCGTATATCTACGCGGCCCTCGTGTATGCGGGTATGGGGTCCACTGACGCGGCTACCGTCCTCGTCCTCGTGCTTGCCATCATGTCGACGCTTCTGCTCTACAAGTACCCGGAATGGTACGTGATCGATACGCTGGGTGTCCTGATCGGTGCGGGGGTTGCTTCAATCTTCGGTGTCTCGCTCGAAGTCCTGCCGGTCATCCTCCTGCTCCTCTTCCTCGCAGTATACGACGCGATCTCGGTATACAAGACAAAGCACATGATCACGCTCGCTGAAGGAGTCATCGACCTCAAGACCCCGATCCTCTTTGTAATTCCCAAGAAACGGGACTACTCATTCATAAAGGAGGGTATCGGGAAGATCGACGGGGATGGCGATGGTAAGGACCGGGCAGCCTTCATCATAGGTATGGGCGACCTGATCATGCCCGCGATCCTCGTGGTCTCGGCTAACGTGTTCATCAAAGGGGCGAAGCTGGGCGGGGTAGTCAATCTCCCGGCACTCGGGGCAATGGTCGGGTCGGTTATCGGTCTTGTAATCCTCCTTCACTTCGTAATGTCGGGAAAGCCGCAGGCCGGGCTTCCCCCGATTAACGGCGGGACGATCCTCGGGTTCCTTGCCGGCTGGGCGCTGATCGGGTGGGCGTGAGACATACCGTCTCCGACAGAGCAACTCGATTTTCACCTCCTGCAACCCCTGAAAATACCTGAAAAACCATCTCCGTTTTAATCGGTTTGTTTTCGAATCGGAGGCCATTTTGGGGAGCCGGTTTCCGGATAGTCGCGTTTTTTGGGGAATTATCCGACCGGAATTCTGGAATCTTTGATTTTCACGGGAATTTTGTTGATCTGATGGGTATTTCAGGCTCCAAAATCTGTCAATATAGACCCTTTTGGATGATCCGGGAGGGGCTTTTCTGGGTTCCAGGCTGGCCGGGGAACCTGTGGGGGGTTGGATCCGGGAAAGTACCGTCCCGGCTAGGAATCTTCAAGACGTCCCGGTATGGGGGTGTAAAGAAGAGGATAGATCAACCTGTTGTTTTAAAAAAATATTTTTATCACGAGACCTTTTGGTGGAATCACATAAAAACATCATTCATTTAATGGGATTATAATCTTATAATAGTCTTAAAATTTTCATTCAATGTGACATAATTGATAACTTTATTTCATTATTTCAATTTGAAAATATTTATATTATGGTAAAATTAATTTAAAATCGTAGGACGGGGTTCACCTCATCTAGTACGTCAGATGAACCTCGCCTGCCCGTAGGCATGAGACAATTATCTTCTATAATAATGAAGTTTTGGATCATGCCTTTGTAATTTCCTTTAATGAATGGAGGTATGAACTAAAATGAAACTTAAAGACATAATACCGATCATGCTGGCATTCCTGCTGGCAACGATGGTGTTTGTACCGATGGTGAGTGCGGCAGAAGACCAGGGTATTTCTGCAGATTCCGGCGCTACTGCAATGGTATCCCCGAATGGGGACATGAATACCACTTCCACAGCACGTGAAGGGATTACACCGTATGTAAATATTTATGCATATGGTCCAAGCAGTGCGGCAGTCAATCAGCAGGTTACCATAAGCACTTCGGGTGAAATAGGAAATATTGTTAATCAATACTTCCAGAAGTTCTATATCCAGAATCTGAATACCGGCGGGTCTCTTGATGGGGTTCAATATACTTCAGTTCCGTCAGGTTGGACGAATGCCATGGGAACATACAGTAAATCCGGGTACGTGATCTGGCATGACACGTTTACCTCCTCATGGGGAGTAAGATTCACACAGCCCGGAACTTATGAGGTTGTGGCAAGCGCGGTAGGTGTTGGGACAATTCCGACCGGACAAAGCAGGTTTACCATAACGGTAACCTGATAAACCCAACATTTTTATTATAATATGAAAGTAATGTTGTGAGGGATTATTCTGGACGATCCGGTTGTTTTCAATATCCTCGTTTCTCTCATTGTATTAGCCCTGTTATTTGTTTTTTATTCAGTTCTTGCAGCAGCAATCATCTGGTATGCTGTAAGGATATTCAAGCGGATCTGGAATTCTGTTGACTGAGTGTAATGGAATCGGTCTGTGATTTTTAGGAAAGATTGACTCCTGAAAGAAGAATATTTCCAAAAAATATGCAAACCATTCAGTTGGAGAGAGCAGGTACCGTAACGTTTCTTATCCGGTTGGGGAACCCCCCTTTGATCCTTTTTGCATGCCCGCTTCCTGGATACGGATACCCCTTTTTTGCCAATCAGCACAAACCCTTTCGAAGTGAATAAAAAAGTTCTGGAGAAATCCTCTTTCGCAAAGATGGGGGCTGATGCCCCGTAGGGCGCCCCCGCGGCGGCCCGGGCACCATGACCGGATACTGGATTTATCATTTATCGTACCGGCCGGAAAAGAGCGAAGAGTAACGTAAAAAAAAAGGATCCCTACTTCACCCGTGTGAACGAGTCGATCGAAGCACTGTATGGCGATCCGTCCTCAAGGTAGGTGATCTCGATTGCGTCCGGCCCGAGGATCTCCCCGAAGCAGTAACCGCCGGCCTGCTCAGACATCGCAAACGTCCTCCCCTCCCGGCCGATAACGCCGGCAAACTCCGTTGCCGATTCGGTGCCGTTTGCAACAAAGAGGATCCGGCCGGCAAAGACCCGGTCTTTCTGTTCCGTGACGACCATCCGGATATCGAGGTCGTGGTAATCGGAGAACCCGACGCCCTCGTCATATCCCGCGGATGGGCCGCTCCAGGTGCCGACAAGGCTGGGGATGGTCGGTGCCGGGGTTGTTGCTGCCTGCGGTGCGGTGGTGGTACAGCCCCCGGCGATGACGGTGAGGATGACGATCAGAAGGATACCTGCAGTTCTCATGAATAGGAGGTTGTCGGAGATACGTGATAAATGGGGCGGATTGCGGTTTCGTGCATTACGGATGCCGGGCGCAGACCCCGGCCACATGGGGGCCGGTTGTATTGATGACCGGAGGATACCTTTTAAAATAATTGCCCGGCACCCGGGAAGGCACCGACGACGATGAGGTCGTTCTCCATATTCTCACCCTCCGGTTACGCCAGCGCCGGGACGGTGTCCGACCACCGCTCAACCCGCCTTCGGATCTCATCATCCGTGTAAGACGATACGGTCACCCGGTCGCGTGCGATGCTCAGGAAATACAGTTCCCCGTCCGGGTCGTGGCATTTCAGGATCACCGAGAAGAGGTCAGCATTGGGAATAGACCTGACCTTCCCGCGATGAGCAGCAATGTTTGCCATATTGGTGATAACAGCAGCGATGCCGTACCGGTACCCTTCAAGCGAGTTGTACATCTCCTGCCCGGTCCCGATACGCTTCCCGTCCGGATCCTCATAGACGAATTTCGCGGTATACATCTCACGCACCCTCTCAACCGGCTGGCGGACCTTTTTTCTGGTCCGGTAAGGTGTGCAGCCGAGCGGGTTGTTCATGACAAGCGACCTGATTATGGCATCGAACGCAGCAGCGTCCGAAATCGGCTTCTTCAGGTTGTGAAAGGCGCTCTTTGTCCCGGGTCTCTGGTTGAAATGAGCCATGGTTTTTCTCGTCTGGTTCTGGTCTGGCCATCGTATTCTCGTAGCCGCTCTCCCGTGCAGTGCCCCGGTAAAATCTCATGGAACGGGAACGGGGCATGCGAAAGGAGTACCGATCTGAACGTTTTGAAAGGGGCCGATAAATCCTTGGTGGTCATTCTTGCGGGTATAACTGGGGGTCGGGCGGTGTACTTTGATGGCCGGCTGATCCTTTCCGGCGGGCGCCGGTCTGGCCGGTAATAAATGAGTTTTACGATGGCACATCTCATGGCGGGCATACCTTTTGGTGTTGCATGGTTGGGGGCAGGGAAGTCGCTCCATCCCAAAGTACACCGCCCGACCCTCTGCATCATCTCCTGGTTTTCTTACGATTTGTCAGGTGGATTTACAGATTTCTGTGACGGAAAAATGTACCGCGTTGCTAATCCGGATGGCAGAATGGGCAAGGGTGGGTCGAGCGGTGTACTTTGGATGATTTGCCCTGGTTCCCTGAGTGTATTGGATTCACGCAGTTCATTATGGGGATTGTGACCTACGGTCCCTGTTGAGTTGTGGGTCGCTGCTTTTGGAAGCGTCAGTAAACGTATTCAATAAATATCAAAAAAAAGGGAAGAATTATTGTTATGTATTATCCTGCACCGTCCGGGGCTTCCTGGGTCTCCGGATTCGTTTGCGCTTTGGCTGACCGGTCATAAGATCAATTTCCGCCTCCGGCTCGGGTGCATGGACAATCGGCGACCGGATATCCACTGCCCGTTCCCTCTCAACGTGTTCAGGCTTGTGGGTGAGAATGTCAGCAAGAACTTCATCGACACCATCGCCACTCTTCGTGGACATGGTGAGATACCCGTCTGCAATCGTGAGATCGGACTTGTTGGCCACGACAATGACCGGCACCTGCACCATCCCTTTCACTTCATCGAGAAGACGGAGCTGGACTTCCATGGGATATCCGCAGTGCTCGGACGGATCGATGATGAAGAGGATGACATTGGCGACATTCATCATCGCCGAGAGTGCCTGCCGTTCGATCTGGTTGCGCTCCTCCGCGGGACGGTCGAGAATACCCGGCGTGTCGACAAACTGGATCTTCTCCCGGCCCATGATACGGTGGCCTACGATGATGCCCTTGGTGGTGAACGGGTACGATGCCACTTCCGGTTCTGCAGAGGAGATCCTGCGGATGAACGAGGACTTCCCGACATTCGGGTATCCTGCGATCACGATGGTGAACGTGTCCTCGATGTGGGGAAGTTTCCGCAGGACATTCCTGACCTCGTTGAGGAATATGAGATCCTTGTCGATCTGGTGGACCATGGAGGCAAGCCGGGCCACGGCCCGCTTGCGCACAACCTGGGAATCCTCAGCCTTGCGGGACTGCAGCGCAAGCTGGTTTCCCACCATCTTGGTATGTTTTGCTGCCCATCCTACGGCTCCAAGGGACTGTTTGAGCCGGTCCATGCCAAAGAGGATGTCTGCCAGTTCGTAGTAGAATGGCGGAAGTTTGTCAAACTCGGGGAATCCCCGTATAATATAGACCAGACGGTCATGGACTGCCGCACCGACCGCTTTGACAAAGTCCGTGTTGGCGCGCTCCTTGTTGTTCTTCTCCGCCATCTTTTTTGCCGCTCGCCTGAAACTGCGATCAAGGATCTCATCCGCAGTTGGCACTGTTGGCATCTTTTCGAATTCCACAAATCGCTCCCTATATATTTATGGACAGTCATACGGTTTATCGTTATGGACTTGTCTCTTATCCAGCGCGATATCCTCATTACCTTAATTACCCTTTACCACCAGCACTCGCGCTCCATCAAAGGAGAAGACATTGCTGACAAGATCCACCGGAACCCGGGAACCGTACGCAACCAGATGCAGGCATTGAAAGCCATCGGCTTTGTAGACGGGGTTCCGGGCCCGAAGGGTGGCTACGTTCCGACCGCCCTTGCCTACAATGAACTCAACCTGAATATCAAGGGAAGCGAATATGATGTCCCGATCAGCAGGAACGGGGAAGTGGTCGTGGGAGCTACGGTGCAGGAGATCGATTTCACCACCCTCTGCCACCCGGATATCTGCCATGCGGTCATCAGGCTTTTCGGCAACACCCGGCTTTTTGCAATCGGTGATAACATTACCATTGGTCCTACACCCGTCAACAAGCTCCTGATACGCGGCGAGGTTTTTGGAAAGGACGAGGTGAAGCAGTCACTCCTTATTGCGACCTCAGAGATGATCTCGCTTCCCAAGCAGCCGATCAAGGCATATATGTCGAGCCCGCTCATCAGCCTGCGGAGCCTTGACACCCTGTGGGATGCCCTCATTCTTTTCAACCACCGGAACATCCACGGCGCTCCCGTCATCGATGATAACCTCCTTCAGGGGATTGTTACGATGAGTGACATTGCATCAGCCATCGAGAACAACCTCCCGCTCACCACACCGGTTTCGGAAGTAATGACCGATGAGGTGGAGGAGATAGGGTCGGACGTGAAGCTCTTCGAGGTCATCAACAGGTTCAAGGAGATGCAGATCGGCCGGCTGATTGTAGTCGAGGACAAAAAACCGGTCGGGATCCTCACCCAGTCAGATGTCATACGGGTCTTCCCGTCTCTTTAAAAAAAAATACGAATACCTTTAGATATTCCCGGCCAATTGATATGGGAGGAATCAAGTTCACATGACCGAGTTATCCCAGGCTGCTGTCGAACGCATCATCAAGAAAGGTGGTGCCGAACGAGTCAGTGCCGATGCCACCGAAACCCTCGCAGAACTGATGGAAGAATACGGGACATTCCTCGCAAAAGAAGCCAAGAAGATGTCCGACCACGCCGGCAGGAAGACGCTGCGGGGAGCGGACATAAGAATGGCAGCGGAAATGTTCAAATAACGCTCCTGCTTTTCCGTTTTTAAAAAAAAACTCAAATTTTCCCGCCAATTTTAGAACATTTTAAATATTTATACATCGTCAATTTTTTTATGACTCGTGTATTTGCCCGCAGCCTTTCAAGAAAGAAGATTATGAGCAATGATGGAAAGCTTATCGGGACCTTAAAGAACATCCGCGTGGACTTTAATTCAGGCCAGGTCCAGGAGATGCTCATCCATCCGGATGCGACCTTTGACACGTCAAGCTATGAGATGGAAGATGACAAGATCTTAAAGATCTCGTTCGAGGCTGTCAAGGATATCAAGGATTATATCGTGGTTGACCGCTATCTTGCGCGGAAATAAGGAAAATATTTTTCAATTGCTTCCACAAATCCTTCGCCATACTCTTTTCCCGTTACATGGTGTGCCACAGCCTTGAGATCCGGGTGGCCGTTTGCGAGCGTGACTCCGATACCTGCCGTTTTGAGCATCTGGAGGTCGTTAAGAGAATCTCCGATAGCAAGGAAATCGCCTGGGACGAGCCCCATAACGGGAGCGAGAAGTTCAAGGGTTGTCCCCTTGTTGATATCGGGTGACTGGATATGGATGGCATACCCGGTATCGAGAACCTGTACCGGATTATCTGCAAGAACCTGCCGTACTTCATCAACCGGTACGGTCCGGGCAAATGCAATGTCGGCGTATCGGTAATACGGGCTATAAAGTTCCAGTTCGGTTCCCTTTGCCCGGAAATGGTCCTGTACTGCCGCCAGTGCAGTGCGACAGGCAGCCTGGTCCCCGCTGATGGTGAGGGGGTTGCCAAACCCGATGCGGAATACTCCGCCGTTCTCGGCAATGAATGTCCCGTTCGTGCCGATCATCCGCGAGAGTGCATCCATAAAACAGGCGGTATTCCCGCTTGCAAGTACTACCTCGAAACCGGAACTGATGAGGGACCGGATCGCTACGATCGATCCGGTATCTATCCTGCGATCAGGACCGGTGATTGTTCCGTCAATATCCGTGAGGAGTGCCTTTAACACGATTTGAGACCAGCCTCTTCAACAATGAACGGTGCTTCGCCCTCGGGCAGGTTGGGGCTGTCTACAAGACGTGCAATACGCTTGCCCCCTTTGCTCTTCCTGAGATAGAGCCGGAATGTGGCGGTGTGGCCGACAATATTCCCCCCGATGGGCTTGGTTGGGTCACCAAAGAAGACTGCCGGGTTGGACATGACCTGGTTGGTGACGAGTCCGACCGCATTGTGCACATCGATGAGCTTGAAGAGCTCGTGCATGTGCCGGTTCAGTTTCTGCTGGCGTGCGGCCAGGGTGCCCCGGCCCGCATATTCGGCACGGAAGTGGGCGGTCAGGGAATCGATGATGAAGAGCTTGACCGGCTTATCGCTGGTTTTAAGCTCATCCGCCAGTTCCCGGGAATTATCGATGAGGAGCATCTGGTGATCTGATGTGTGTGCCCGGGCGATATGGATATTGTCCAAAACGTCCTGGACATCCGGGGCATCGTCAATCCCAAGACCGTTTACCATCTGTTCGATACGCTCCGGGCGGAAGGTATTTTCCGTATCGATGTAGATAGCACTGCCCCCGAGACCTCCGAGTTCCACCGGAAGCTGGACATTGACTGCCATCTGGTGGACGATCTGACTTTTACCTGACCCGAATTCACCATACATCTCGGTGATGGCCTGCGTCTCCATGCCTCCCCCCAGGAGGGCATCCAGCTCGGGAACCCGGAACGAGAGTTTCCGGATATCCTTTCGTGCCTCGAATATGTCCCTGCCGGTCTTGAACCCGCCGACATCGGCTATCTCCCGGGCCGCCTTGATGATCTTCTTGGCAGTGGATTCAGAGATCTCCGAAACCTCGGAGAGTTCTGCCGGTGCTGCGGTTGCGATACTTTCAATGGACAGGTAACCGGCTTCCCGGAGCTTGTCTGCAGTGCTCGGGCCAACGCCCGGTAAATCTTCAATTTCCAACGGTCCTTCAGCCATTTCTTACACACTCCTATGGCACAACAAGATGTTAATGACTGGGATATAAACCCCCGTAATGCGCAGGGTGAAAGTGATATCAATCACTGCAGAACCGAATCTCGGAACTTCCTGATGCCGGAAAGTATTTCTTCGCGTTTCAGTTCGCAATGCTCCACCATTTCCGGAATGATCCTGCTCCCGGTGAGTGTACCGGTCACGGTAACCTCAGTCCCATGGGTGAAATTGCCTTCGATAAGGTAGCGATCCCTGCCATCATCGATGAAGGTGCACCCGGGTCCTTCTATGATCGTACCGGAGAAGACGATCGGGAGTGCCCCGGCCGCGGGTACCCGGAATGCACTTCCTCTTCCCACTCCCAGTTCGATACCGCCGAACCGGCCTGCCTTTGCGGTGGCATGGTAGACCTCGATGGTATCCCCCGGGTTCAGGGGAACAAGGGCATTATCTCCCCATAAGACGATCCTGACTTCGTCGGTCCCGTCCCGCAGGATGATGTTCCTCACCCATGATGTGGCACCATTACGGGTGGTAAATGACCGTGGTTGCTGGATCTGTTTGATCTCGCCACTTACAGAAAAGATACCGCTTTCACTTACCTTCCCGATTGGCGTGAACGGTACGGAAATCTCGTTTCCGGTCACGGTCACGGTGCTCTTCTCATCGAGGCTGTAATCGCGTCCCTCACCCCTGCCGGAAGGTTTTGCGTTCGTGATATGGACGGGTGTGCCAGCAGGGAGTTCTCCAAGCAGTTCCGGTACCCACGCAACGAGCCGGGCAGTCCCCTCTTTGTCGCCAATAACCGCTTCCGCCATCTCACCTGTTGTCCCGTCCCGTTTCGTGAATGTGCGGGGGGGAACGACTGCGAGCAGAATACAATCAAGTTCTACCGGCTCGGTTGAAAGCCCGCCGGTCACTGCTGCCGTGCAGGTGATCTCGCAACTGGCTTTCCTGAGGGCAAGTGCATAGATCTCGTGAATGCTCTTTCCCGGGTGGCGGCCGATGACTTCGAGAACCTCGCCAATCTCGGTATCGAGCACGGCCCCGGCTTTCTGGTCCCAGAGCACCACGCGGGTTGTCCCGGTCTCATCCCCGAGCATGAGTGTGGCGACCCAGCCTTTCTCGCCATCAGCCCGGTCGAACTCCTTTGGTTCGGTCTTATCGACAACTTTACCGAAAAAAGAAAAAAGGCTGGACTTGGCCGAGAGCCCCTTGATCTTCACATGCTCCCGGCCGAGTTCGCCGACCACCATCATTGCAGCGGTCGGCTCATCGACAAGATCCCCGCATTCGTCGATCTTCTTCTCTACGCGACTTTCAAACTCTTCTTTGGTTATGAGGTCATCGACCAGCGCATAGTGGAAGTGCACTGCACGGTCTCCCGCTTATTTCTGCCAGGGGGGATGTTCCATGATGGCCGTGAGATCGGCAACCGTCTCTCCCCTGCGCATGAGCCCTGCCTGCGAGCCGTGGATGAGGACCTCGGGGCACCGCGGCCGGCTGTTATACTGGGATGACATGGCATAGCCGTATGCCCCGGTATCGAGGATTGCAATAATGTCTCCTGCTGCAATTTCGGGGAGTTTACGGTCCGGTGCAATGATATCGCCGGTCTCGCAGATAGGCCCGGTCACGGTATATTCTGCATTAAGCGGCGCATCAGCCTTGTTGGCTACGATGACCTCGTGATAGGAGTCGTACATTGCGGGGCGGATCAGGAGGTTGAACCCTGCATCAACGTTTGCAAAGCGTTTGTGGGCTTTCTTGGTGGAGTTGACGCGGGTGAGGAGCACGGTCGAGTCGGCCACGAGCGAACGGCCGGGCTCGACCCAGAGTTCCGGGGTGATCCCGCAGGCATCCATCCCGGCTTTGAAGACCGGAATGACGTTTGCTGCATAGTCCTCTGCGGTAGGTGTCGGATCGGTGTCATGATGATAGGGGATGCCAAGTCCGCCGCCAAGGTCGATAAACTCGAGTTTGACGCCCATCTCAGTCAGTTCCTTTGCAATCCGCACCATCACTTCAGCTGCACGGGCAAACGGTTCGACCTCGAGGATCTGGGAACCGATGTGGCAGTGGATGCCGACCGGCTGGATGTTTTTACAGGCAAGGGCTTCCCGGTACGCGGCGGGAATCTCCTCATGCGGTATTCCGAACTTGCTCGTTTTAAGACCGGTCGCGATCTTCGGGTGGGTTGGCACTTCGAGTGCCGGGTTCAAGCGAAACGAGACCTTCACTTTCTTTTTGGCAGCGCCTGCAATTGCATCGAGCTGGTGAAGTTCATCAAGGGAGTCAAGCGAGACTTTCACACCTTTTTCCACGGCAAGTTCCAGGTCAGCGGGCGTCTTGGAACTCCCGTTGAAGAGGAGTTTCTCCGGTGCTATGCCGGCCTGGAGAGCGAGGTGAAGTTCCCCGGAAGAGAAGACATCAGCCCCGGCACCTTTCTGTGCCAGCGCCCGCATCAGGGCGAGGTTGCCGTTTGCTTTTGCGGCAAAAAGCACCTGCACCTTCGGGTACCGTGCCCCAAGGGCTTTTTGGTAACTCTCGAACTGTTCCACTACCCGGTCCTCGCTCGTCACGTAGAGCGGCGTCTTGTATTTCTCTGCAAGGGTAATGCAGTCCAGCCCGTTGATATGGAGGTGGCTGTTTTTGATGGTAAGGTGGTGAGGGAGTTTCATTGTTTCATCTTCCGTATCCGTTCGATCGCTTCCTGTATCCGCTCAACCGGCCGGGTGATTGCAAACCGCACGTAGCTTTCGCCGCTGTCACCGAACCCAACGCCCGGTGTTGCTACGATACCGGCCTCGGTCAGGAGCCGTCCGGAAAATGCCATGCAGTCTTTTACGGGAACCCAGACATAGAACGTTGCCTTTGGTAACGGCACATCGAACCCGAGTCCCTGCAGCCCCTTGACAAGCACGTCCCGGCGCTCCTGGTAGATAGTGCAGGCTTCCTGTACGCAGTCCTGCGGCCCGCTCAGCGCGGTGATGGCAGCATGCTGCACAGCATCAAAAACCCCGGAGTCAACATTAGTTTTGACCCGGCCGAGCCCGGCAATGACTTCAGCGTTACCGACCGCCATGCCGATACGCCAGCCGGTCATGTTGTAGGTCTTGCTGAGTGAGTGCATCTCAATACCGACCTCCATGGCGCCTTTCGTCTCAAGGAACGATGGGGCGTGGTAACCGTCGTACGAGATCTCGGAGTACGCATTGTCCGAGACGACAACGATCTCATTGTCCCTGGCAAAGTCGACTACCTCTTTATAGAATCCTTCAGGAGCGATAGCGCCCGTGGGATTGTTCGGGTAGTTGATGTACAGGATCTTTGCCGCCTTTGCAATCTTCTTCGGGATATCGGAAAGCACGGGAATAAAATTATTCTCCCTCAGGAGTGGCATGTCATGGACGCGACCCTCGGCAAAGAGCGTGCCGGTCCGATAGACCGGATAGCCGGGGCTCGGCGCAAGGACATAGTCGCCGGGGTTGACAAATGCCTCGCCAATATGGGCAATACCATCTTTGGAACCCATGAGGGCAACGACTTCCCTGTCGGAATCGAGAGTAACGCCGAACCGCTTCTTATACCAGCCGGTAACAGCGTTCCGGTATGCCGGCATACCGGCATAGTCCGGGTAGTGGTGGTTCTTTGAGTCCTTTGCGGCAATGCAGAGGGCTTCTACGATATGGGGCGGTGTGGCGAGGTCAGGATCTCCTACGCCGAGGTCAATGAGGTCGACTCCTTTTTTCCGTTGTTCGGCTTTCATCGCGTCGATCCTTGCAAAAAGGTACGGCGGGAGATTGCTCATGCGGCTTGCGTACATAAGTACTTACTATTGGCACCCGGCGCTATAGAATTTAACTCCGCTTATGGGCGGTGCCTTCCTCCTGCTGCCGGTACGAAAAACTATGCTTATCAGTCAGCAACGATAATATCAGCGACATGGAGAAGAAAAAAGCGGGAGGCGCAGCACCGGAGATCTGTGTCATCTGGTCCACCGTGCCCCCGTCCCGTTCAGCGGATCTGGCACAGCGCCTTCTTGAGAAGAACCTTGTGGCCTGCGTCAACATAACCCCGGTACGGTCCCTGTACCGGTGGAAGGGGGAGTCCTGTGATGACGAGGAGCACCTGCTCATCATCAAGACGCGGCAGAGCCTTGCAGAAAAAGTCATCCGGGCGCTCAAAGCCATGCATCCCTACGAGGTCCCGGAGATCATTGCCCTGCCGGTAACAGCAGGCCATGCCCCGTACCTTGGCTGGGTGCATGAGCAGACGCGGGAATTATGATCCATACCCATCACAGCATCCAGGTCATTGCCGGTGTCGGTAATGAAACAGATGATGCCGTTGTCATTGAGGACCGGTTTGAGCTCCTGCTCAACGACAAACCCGTTACCGGGATTGTGGCAAGTCATGACCAGTTGCAGGAACTCGGTGCAGGCTACCTCGTGAGCGAAGGGATCGTCCGCTGCATAGACAAAGTGACCGTTGATGGTGACCGTATCCTTGCATATTCCGATACCGGCTGTGACCTGCGATGGGTGAAGCGGGAAGTCGGCTCATCCGGGGGTACCAGTTTCCTCTCAGATCTGCCCCGGGTAAAGTCGGATATCCGCATTACACCTGACGAAGTAATCGCCGTCACCCGCGAGATCGAGACCGAACTCTGGAGGAAGACCGGCGGGGTCCACTGTTCAGTGCTGTTTTGCGATGGCAGGCTGCTTGCAAAGAGCAGCGATGTGGGCCGGCACAATACCGTTGACAAGCTCGTTGGGCATGCTGTCCTGAACGGGATTGACCTTTCCCGGTGTGTGATTGGCTGCACAGGCCGGCAGCCGGCCGGCATGGTCCGCAAATCTGCCCATGCCGGGATTCCCGTGATCATTTCGCGGGCAGCCACTACCGATAAAGGGATAGCTGCGGCTGATGCGGCGGACATCACGCTCGTGGGTTTTTCCCGTGGCGACCGGTTCACCATCTACACCCACCCGGAGCGGATAACCGGCATCACGCCCCCTGCACCGTGAACGTGGGGATCCCGCGAAGATTATTTCAGGTGCCCGGCTAAGAAAAGGTGTACCAAAATTCATGGTAGAAGCAGGTGAACAATTGGCAGGTGGATCCACAACCCAACCGGCAACCGCACTCCTTGTGCTCGGGTGCCCCCAGGTACCGGTGCAGACAAGTATTGCCCTCTACCTGATGAACCGGCTCAAAAAGGCGGGGATCACGCCGGTCGTGGCTGGCAACAAGGCTGCCAACACGCTGCTTGTCGTGGCGGACCCGGACCGGCACTATCTCGGGGAGGTCATGGATCTTGACCGTGCCGTGGCGCTGATATCGGATAAGAAGCGGGACTTTGACTCCTGTTATGTTTTCATCCACAACGATGCAGGGGTCAGTTATGCGGCAACCATGGGCGCCATATCGAAGGCAAAACTTTTTGCTATCGTTTATGGCGAGCATTACGAGGAGCAGGTGAAGAAGATCGAGTTCCCCTGCACCACCATTGCAGCCAAGGCCGTGCACAACCCCCTGCCGCTCAAGAAGGCGATTGACGAGGTGAAACCATGGGCTGCGTAGAGTCGATGAATTACGAGATCGTCTTACGGGATGCGAGCTTCAAGGAGTCCCGCGATTATATCAAGGGAAATTTCAAAGAGTTCGTCGATGTCCAGCCCGGGTTCAAGGTATTCGATGTCCACGTCATCGGTCTGCCCCCGATTGCAATCGGGCTGGACGGCGATTTTGTGATCTTCCCCTACACCAAGCCGTGTCACGGGACGTTCCTTCTCCGGGTAGAGGATGCCGATGAGGCCGCCCGGTTACGGGCACTGAAGAAATAGCCCTATCCCCGTTGGCGAAATTCGTGTCCCGGGTGAGGATTCCTGTCTATCCCCTGCAGGAAACAGGATATACTATTATAGCCTTTGGGGCGAGAACTACTATATAATCACATGACTGAATGCACGACCAGCAAGGGAAAAGTCCTCCTGATGGATGATGAGCAGATCATCCTCGATGTGACCCAGGAGGTATTGCAGTTCCTTGGTTACGAGGTTATGTTTGCACGTGATGGTGAGGAAGCCATTGCGCTCTACACCCGGGAAAAGGCCGCCGGTGTCCCGTTCGATGTTGTCATCCTTGACCTCTCGATTCCCCATGGGATGGGGGGTCGCGATGCGATCATGAAATTAAAAGAGATCGACCCGGTTGTAAAAGGGGTAGTGTCTACCGGGTATACCAATGATCCCAGCGTGCAGGATTATACTGGTTTCGGGTTTGCCGGAAAGCTTGCAAAACCGTACAAGATCAATGATATGAAAGTCCTTCTTGAGCAGTTGATAAAAAAATAAAAACAGGATTGGCCTGTCAATCCGAAAAACGCATCTTGTTACTTTTTTTATTATGGATCTTGCCAATTGCCTCTGTTGCGGCACGACAGATATATTCGTCCTTGTCATCCAGCAGGGCCTCTAATGGTCCAAGCGCACGCCGATCCCCGATATTTCCGAGGGCATCGGCAGCACCCCAGCGTACGTACCAGTCAGGGTTCTTCAGCGACTGGATAAGGGTGTCGACCGGTGCCTCGCTCCCGAGCTTGCCGAGCGCCCAGATGGATGGGACCTGGACAAATGAGTCCGACTCCTTGAGGGCTTTTGCAAGGCACACCGCTGCACGTTTGTCGCCAATCTTTCCCAGGGCATCCGCGGCACTCCAGCGGACGTACCAGTCCTGGTCGTTTACCGACTGGATCAGGGGTTCCACAGCCTGGCGGCTGCGAATCTCCCCGAGTGCCCAGATGGCCCTGACCCGGACCCACCAGATCGGGTCCTTGAGGGCAAGGATGAGAGGATCGACGGACGGCTCCCCGATCAGCGAGAGGGCCAACGCGCTCCGCCATTGTACATCGCTGTCCTCCACCCTGAGTGCAGCAACCAGCGGCTGGACTGCAGGCTCCCCAATTTCGGCAAGAACCCGGGTGGCATGCCACCGGATATCCTGGTCCTGTTCCGATAAGGCACGGATGAGGTGGGGAATAGCTGCTTTGCCGATCCTTCCGAGGGCCAGCCCGGCCAGCCACCTCACGTCATGGTCGTTCTCCTTGAGGGCCCGGATCAGGGGCTTTACTGCCGGTTCCCCGATATCTCCCAGGGCAAGTGCCGCCCGCCAGCGGATCCCGAGGTTGGTATGCCGGATAGCCTTGATAAGCCCATCCATATCCATCCCGCTCGTGGTATGGACTGAATAGGCTTTCTTGGCCGTTATAAGATCATTTGTATACATAGTGTTCGCATCCTTTTGTCTGCTGGATTTCCCGGAACCAAATATACCCGTGTTTTTTGTCACAATTCCGTTTAATATGCGGTATTTATCGCCCAACGTATTCTGGTACTCGGTATAATCTGTTGATAGATTCCGGATTATTTTAATGGCTCTTCTCCCAATTTGGGATTTATGATTCGATAAAAAATCGCCCTCATTTG
>JALOBP010000007.1 GCA_023228295.1 Methanoregula sp. | reverse complement strand
CAGCGAGGAGTTCGGCCGCCGCTGCCTTGCGCATGAACCGCTCGACTTTCTTGGATGCCTTTTCGCGGTCAGAGAGCCATGCGGTGAGATCGATTAAGTCCTGCACGGAATACGGGCACTCCTTCCAGTCCAGCACGCTTTTTAGGATCCGCTGGTTGATGATGTCGGGGTAGCGCCGGTTCGGTGCGGTGGAGTGGGTGTAGTCCATGACCGCAAGCGAGAAGTGGCCCGTGGGCGGCTGGCCGGGCTCGAGGCACATATACTCGCCGGGCCCGAGGAGTTTGACGACCGTGAGCGAGAGGTCGGGGAACCGCTCGGGATCCTTCACGTGCTGGCGGGTGAGGAAGAGGGAGAGCGCTTTTGCATCTGGTACATCCGGCAGGTGTTCGCCATAGGTTGTGGCAAGGAGGACGATCTCGTCCCAGTACTTGGGGACCCGCACCACCCGCTGGACCATGGGCACACCGGCCTTTGCGAGAAACGCGACCATAACCCCATTCGCCGCCACCATGAACTCCTCGATGATGCTCCTGGCCATGTTCTTCTGCTGGACCACGATGTCGAGCACTTTCTCATCCTTGACAATCGCGCTCGCCTCCAGCGTGTCGAGGTCGAGCGCCCCCCGTTCCATCCTGAATGCGTTCATCTGCTGTGCTGCCTTGTTCTGGAGGAGCACCTGCTCTTTGAGACCCGGGGTGTTTTCAATCGTTTCCGGGATCGGCCCTTTGCCTTCGAGCCAGTTGCCGACTTCCTCGTACACGAGCTTGGCCTTGTTATGCACGATGGCCCGGTAGATCTCCCCGGGCTCTGTATCTCCGTTCGGGAAAACCGTGTACTCCATCACCATCGCGAGCCGGTCAACGCCCGGGAGGAGCGAGGAGATGCCTTTACTGAGCTTGTCCGGCAGCATCGGGAAGGTGACAACGCCGAGATACACGGAAGTCCCGTTGTGGATCGCGTGACGGTCGGTCTTTGAGTCCTTTGGCACAAATATGTCCACGTCCGCGATGGCGACCCAGACCTTTATCTCGCCCCGCTCCCCTTTCTCGCAGTACTCGATCTGGTCGAGGTCTTCTGAGTCGAAGTTGTCGATGGAGGACCAGAGGAGATTGCGGAGGTCGCGGGTGTCTTTTGGCAGGGCTTTTGGGAGCCCGTCACCCAGTGCGTCCATCTCCAGTCTGACGGTCATGGGGAACTGGGGCCGGAAGTCCCACTTCTTCATGGCTTCCCACGCGATGGTTTTCAGGTCTGCTTTTGGCCGTGGCTTCATGGTATTGTGGAGATTCGTTTGAAGGGATAAAAATCTCTGGGAATTGAACGGGTAAAAAAGTTCGTCAACCTCAAAAATAAATATGGTTGACGATAATATGACAAAGGCTGATGATCCGGGAATTTACCCCGGCAGCCGGAGCTTTCGTATGGAAAAAATTCCCCGGATACCGCGATGCATGAGTACCCAGCACCCGGATAATGTCCATGTCCCGTTCTTTGCAGAATCTTCCGAATTAGGCGGGGAGGATGAAGTCAGGGAAGCATACTATGTCTATTCCCATCTTGGCTGCAGGGAACAGATGTGGGATTGCGAAGGAAAAGAAGTGGATAACTTTGTTGTCAAAAAACTGCTCTCGAATTATTCGCAATTCTTTTCTGCAAAAAAACTGGGCCAGGATCTCTTCCTAACCCTCCGCGTACCGAATCCCGACGTTGAGAAAGCTGAGGCGAAGATCCTGCTCGAAACCCTGGAGAGCATTCCCCGGTCTTTTGATATTGCCCGGCTCTTCTACAAAGAAGACGCAGTTCCGATCTTTGAAGTTATCCTGCCGATGACCGGAAACCATGCATCCATTGACAATATCTACCAGTATTATGCGGATTTTGTTGTCGGAAAACAGGATAAACGACTTGGCGGCCGGGATATCACGATCGCCGACTGGATCGGCACGTTTTCCCCGCGCCGGATCAATGTCATCCCGCTCTTTGAGGATAAGGAGAGCATGCTGGAATCGCACATGACCGTTCACCGGTACATGCGCGACAAGAACCTCTCCTACCAGCGGGTATTTCTCGCCCGTTCGGACCCGGCCATGAACTACGGGCTTGTCAGTGCCGTCCTGCTCAACAAGATCGCGCTGAAGAATCTTCATGCACTGCAGCAGAAGAATAACATCCCCATCTACCCGATTATCGGTGTCGGTTCGGCCCCCTTCCGGGGCAACCTGCGGCCGGACACGGTTGACCGGACCGTCCGCGAGTACCCGTCCGTTCATACGTTTACTCTCCAGTCCGCTTTCAAGTATGATTATCCGCTCGATGCGGTAAAAGCCGCCATCCGGCAGCTTGAGGAACGGGAGGTTGCAGCACCCCAGGATGTTGATGAGCCGCGGTGCAGGGAAATTATTGAAAAATATACCCGGGCATACATCCGGGAATTGCTCCCGCTTTCAGATATCATCAACAAGGTTGCAGCGTTCATCCCCGGCCGGCGCAAACGCAAACTCCATATCGGGCTCTTTGGCTATTCCCGGAATACGGGGGGCATCTCGCTGCCGCGGGCGATTACGTTCACAGCAGCTCTGTATTCCATCGGCATTCCTCCCGAACTGCTTGGGCTCTCGGCTCTGGACGATGCTGACCTGGCCAGTCTCCGGGAAATGTATGTGAACTTCGACCAGGATATTGTTGATGCACAGCAGTACCTCAACCCGGATTCGCCCTACCTTGCCCCGCATATTAAAAAAGCAGCAGACCGGGTTGCCAGCTGCACTATCAATGAGGAGCACCAGCGGATTTCCGGCGAGATAATCCGGGCGCTGGACAAGAATCGAACCCAGGATCTTACATCAGATATTCTTCAGGCAGCTGCAATCCGGAAATTCCTTGGGTGAGGCGGCACCTTACAATACGTGCCTGCCCGCTGACCGGATTGTGTTATCACCATTAAATTCTCTTTTTTTCTATCAACTACAAAGTATATAATCTGAATTTTCCCAGATATTTACTGCAATGATCGCACGAGCACTCCCCGGGATCCCCGCCAATTATCCGCCAGACCCGGTGAAAAAGAAAGGAGGCGCATGAGCCGCGGAAGGCCGCCATACCATGGCATCGATCTGGCCCTGCCCGTAGCCCGGGCCCGCGGCCGGGTGATGGAGATCGTTCAGAACGGCGATACGCCAGCTATGTTCGTGATTGACGCGGACGGGAAAATCTTCTTTGTTTATATTCGGCGGGTCGACCCGTTTCGCGTGACCCCTGCTGATATGGAGGCGGAGAACCGAACGGTGCTCACCCTGATCCGGTCGCTCCCTGCAAGCGCCGATATCATCCGGGAGTTCTGGCCCTACTCGAAGTACGGCACGCTCCGGTTCTTCCGCGTGGAGGATTCCCGGCTCTTAGCGATCGGCCGGGATGGCAGGCCGCTTGCGGAACCGGTGGGGAAAGCGGTCCCGTGAAAATGGTGAGAATGCGGGAGAGTGAGCGGTGCGGTACAAAAAAAAAGGATCAGGTTTTAATAATTATTTCTTGCCTGCGGCGTAAAAGGTGACCATGTCATGGGTCCCCGAACCATCGTCCGGCAGCAGACCTGCACAGGTTGTCCTGACAGAAAACCCCGCTTCATCCAGGATGCGCATCAGGTTTTCCTGCCGGTAATAATGCGTCCAGAAACGGTACACGGCCAAAGGCTCCGGGTCTGACCAGACAACGTGCTGCTGGAGGATGACATCCGCCTCTTCATAGTGGAACGTTTCTGCAAGGGCCAGGTACGGACGGTCCCGCCAGAAGCCGCGTTTGGCCGACTCCCATGTTTTCGTGCCGATGTTCATCTTTTCCGGTGCCTTTTCATTGAGCGTGTCGAAGATAATGAGGCCGCCCGGCTTTAATGCCCGGCTGATATTTTCCAGGAGCCGGGTCCGGTCAACCGGTACGAGCACGTCAAAATCGCAGAAGATCATGATCGCGAGGTCGAACCGGCCCTCGTACGGGAGGTCGAGGTAGTTCATCTGTTCGTACTCGATGGCAAGACCTTTCTCTGCAGCACTCTTCTTTGCATAATCGATGGAGCGCGCCGAGAGGTCGACGCCGGTGATGGCATGACCGTGTTCCGCGAGCAGTTCGCAATACAGGCCGGGGCCGCAACCGAGATCGAGAATTGACTTTTTGCCTACGGGGACCTGCGATTCGATCCACCGGACCGTTTTTTCAATGGTTGCCCGTTTTCTGCTTGCCGCGTCACAGTCCGGGTTCAGGTGCAGTTCGAGCAGGTGGCGGGAGATGTGCTCGTCCTCCCACATGGATGCTGTGCCTTTTTCATAAAGTTCTGGTTTCTGTACTTTTTCAATAAGTTGTGATACCTGCATGGTAATCTCCGGTTTTTAATATTGTATTCAGAAAGACGCTGCGCTGGTGAATGCCCGGCAAAGAAATCCTGCGGTACCGTGGCGGCTGGCGGGCCGGTCACGGGCCGGAAGGACTCGCGGGCTTTTTTTCGGAAATATTTATCCGGAGATCTTCAGGTTCTCAAAGCCGGTAAAAATTCGTAAGATTGTGATAAACCCTTTATGGTGTGCCGGGACGTACCCGCCGTTACTGATGGTGAAAAGATCCTGAAAGCGGCAGGCAAATACGGATGCCCTGAAACAGGTCTGGGCAAGCACCGGGAAACGTACCGTTGGGGAGGGATCCGGTGGGGGTTCATAACGGTAACGACGGTGGGATCCCGGCTGGGGACCTGCATTCCCCTGCCCTCCTTTCTCCGACGGAGGGCCCGGGGCCGGAACCCTGCCCGGGATGTCAAAACAGGACAAAATCCCCAAAAAACAGGCGGAATGACAGGACAAAATCGCGGGAACATGAGCGGTTTTACGTCGTGGAGGTAACACCCGGAAGTACAGGCGCTAATAGACGCTAATGGAGGGCCGAACGGTTGCCCGGATGAGGTTTTGGACGTTTGGGGGGCCTGGTGGGGATCTTGTGAGGGGGTAACGATTCTCCGTCGGAGAACTACGTTCATCCGAAAAACCGCATTTGTCTCCATTCTCCACTCATATGAGATTGGGCATTCTACTGCTCCGCCTTAACGACTCTCAGAAGAGAACGACTGTGTGAGCGGACCGGCACTGCCCGGATCCTCCACCGGGTAATAATGCACCCGGCGTCCGTTTCGGACTTCAGTCACCACACCTTCAGCAATCAGCCGCTGGGTCCAGCGCGTAACGGAAGGTCCGGCAAGCCCAAGTCCCGTGGCAATTTCCCCTCGCGTGATACCGGGATTTTCCCCAATGACCGTGAGGATCTGGTTGGTTGTAGGGTACCGGCGGTAGAGGATCCGCTGCTGATCCGCCTGGTTGTACTTCCCGTGATTCTCAAAGAAATGATATCCGCCACCGTGCTCCATGCAGGCGATCTTCTTGAGGTGCATCAGGTATCCCAGGTGGTAGCGCAGGGTATGCATGTTAATGCCGGTCAGGGATGAGAGCGCAGGGATCTCAATGCCGGGATTCATAAGGATTGTTGTGTAGATGAGCTGCCGCTTCTCGTGTTCGAGAATATTCTTTCCTGAAAGCCTCCGGTACCCGCGGAACCGTATCGAACGGACCGGTGTGTTCCAGTCGAACGGATCTCGCCGGAGTTCCTGCGGGACCTGGCATCCTGCAGGGCGTTCATGACCATGACGGGCACCGGGTGCGGACGGCATCGCAGCGCCGGCCCGGCCCATCATACCCTCCCGGGTATCTGACATTGCCGTGGCCATCCCCTGTCCGTACCGGTACGCATATGATTGTCCGCGGGTTTCCGTGGACGGGACCCCGTTGCCGGGGCTTACGCTGGACGGCACGAGAGGGAGCATAACGAGCGCAAGCATGAGAAGTGCAAGTACGAAAACTGCGGACTTCATTCTTCTCAGGACTTAGTACTGATGCTGTATATAAGACAAGAGAATGAGGCATTCCGCCGGCGATAAATTACACATTTTTATGACCCCCGGTCTGGTAAAAAAAAGAATATGTAGCTGCGTGTCCGGGAAATGGTTTATCTTCTCCTGTTGACCGATGATGCAGGACCGGTTAGGTGCAGAAGGAAAAACCTGTGCAGACCGGCTACCAATGGAGGACAACAACACATGTTCAAAAAAATCGTTCTTTGTGCGGTCATCGCACTCATCCTCGTCACTGCCACCGTAATGGCAGCAGGGAACGGGGGACCGGGGACCGGCGCAGCTGCCGGCCAGGGACAATGCCTTTCGGATGGACAGACCTGCACGAATCCATCGTGCACCCAGGGTTCCGCAAATCAGATGCAGTACCGGCAGGGCGCCCGGATGAATGGTGAAAATGGCGCCAGCGTTTGTCTGAATGGCCAGTGCACCCAGGAAGAGAAGCAGACCCGCACCATGCTCCGTCTTCAGGATGGTTCATGCGGGTGCCGGAACGTTCCGGTAACGCAGACCTGATTGGGCTGCCGGAAACCCGGACTTCCTTTTTAAAAAATCCCCAAAAAATCAGAGACGGGTATAGGTTACTTCGACCACGTCGAACAGGTCCACTTCATCCGACCTGATGGGAATGTAACTGAGCAGGGTTATCTGCTCATCGATCACCATGCTCCGGGTTGTTGCGAACTTTACCACGACTTTTCCATCGGACCATATGTTCTCTGTGATGGTATAATCCGTCGGGTGGACATTTGTTGGATCCAGAATTACCCGCACCTCGATAAAGTTCCAGGTGGGTTCAGCAGCCGATCCCAGGCATGCCGAAGGAGTCTTGAGCTCGCTGGATTCCGAATTGTCATCGGTATATTTCCGGATGAACGTGAGATATTCGTCTTCCGAGATAACTGCAAGATTTGGCACAACCTGCTTTATCCCGTAGGTATCTTTCAGTAATCCCGGGAATGCGGTCTGCATGAAACAGTTCGGGAGCGGGTAGTCAAAGGTCCGTTTCCGGATATTGAGGTTTTCAAGGTACGGGTTATCGGAGGCAACCCGCGTAGGTACCGTTGACGTGACTTCCACCGGGTGGAGTGTTTCGTACTGTACCGGTGTCACCGTCTGGATGGATTCCGTTTCCCTGAGTGTGGTTGCTGGTTCAGTAACCCGGGTGGTTATGGATTCAACAACCGGCGTAATCACCGGTGTACTTACCGGTGCCTTGGTATCTGTAACCATTGCAGTGGGTGACGCCGGACCCGTGCAACCGGCAGCCAGAATAATTCCCAGCAATAAAAAAACCAGGGAGAGGAAAATTTTCTTCATCAATACCCGTTACAAAGATATGGCCAAATACTCTCTGGTCGATGCGGGTGGTTTTTGTTCTGGTTCCGGAAAAACTCCGGGAATTTTTTCTGATTGAAATCCGGTGGATAATCCGGAATAATTTTAAAATTTTTCCCGGAAAATTCCGGCAGGTACATCCGCTGGCCTTTCACCCCGTATCTTTCCGACCGGCAACTATCCATCCTCCCTGCCGTAGGTGCCAGGAACCGTGCAAGGGAGTGGGAATCCGGTCCCGCTGTGGGTTCCAATTGCCCTTTGGAGGGGGTGGTCCGGTGAATTATATGCAAAAACCACCTCATTTTAGCACACTTTTTCTTAAATCGCGATATACACGCGATTTACGCCAATCGGGGCATTTTACGCGGTGCTGTAAAACGCTCATGTACGCTTTTGGGAGGTGAAACTCAAGGTAACCTGTGGTACAGCAGGGCCGATCGAAAAGAAGGCCTGTTTTGGGGGGCCGTTTTCGGCTGCCCTGAAACGGGCCGGGGTGAACGTCGGGAGAGGTACCGTCGGGCAGGGGGCATGTGAGGAGTTCACGACGGTTACGATGGTGACGACGGATGGATCCAGGCTGAGGGACCTGCATTCCCCCGTCACCCGTTATCCGACGGAGGGCCCGGGGCCGGAACCCTGCCCGTCATGCCAAAACAGGACAAATTCCCCAAAAAACAGGCGGAATGACAGGACAAATTCGCGGGAAAATGGGCTATTTTACGTCGTGGATCCAACGCCCGGAAGTACAGGCGCTAATAGACGCTAATGGAGGGCCGATCGGGTAGCTGGATGTGGTTTAGGATGTTTGGGGGGCTGATTGGGGGCCCGGTGGGCGATGTGGGGGTTTTAGAGTGGGAGGCGGATTTTACGACGGAGAACTGTCAGCCTTGAGATGATACGTGCCCAGTAATAGTATCGATCGTATCGTCAATGGAAAAAAAATCCTGCAATCCTCAATACCCAATCACTACCCGGATCACCGCAAACGCTGCAAATCCAATCAAGGCGCTGATCGGGATCGTGAGGATCCATGCCCACATGATCGTCCGGGCAACGCCCCACTTCACCGTGCTGGCGCCGCTCGTTGTCCCCACGCCCATGATGGACGTGCAGATGATGTGTGTCGTGCTGACCGGGATCCCCAGGAGTGATGCACCAATGATCGTGGAGGCACCGGCAGTCTCGGCCGCAAACCCGTGCACCGGCCGGAGCCTGGTGATCTTGTAGCCCATGGTCCTGACAATCCTCCAACCTCCGGAGAGAGTCCCGAGCGCAATGGCGGCATGGGCCATCAGGATCACCCAGAGCGGGACCGGCAGGTTGTTGGGATCAACGGACGTGCCGAAGTACCCAATCGAGAAGAGGAGCGGGACAATGATCCCCATGGTCTTCTGCGCATCATTGGTGCCGTGGCTGAAACTGTAGGCCGCAGCGGAGAAGAGCTGGAGACGCTTGAACCCGGTCTCGGCAGATGTTTTTTCTGCGTTTTTTGTAAGGTTCCAGATAAATGCCATGAAGAGAAAGCCGCAGGCCAGCCCGATAAGCGGGGAGACAATCATGAACAGCGCCACAGAACCGACCGTGGACCACTTGATCGCGGCAATGCCGGCAGCAGCAAGCCCGGCACCGGTCATCCCGCCGATCAGGGCATGGGAAGACGATGTCGGGAGTCCGAAGAACCACGTGATCAGGTTCCAGGAAATTGCGCCGGTCAATGCCGCGAGAATAATGAACGGGATGACGGCGGTCTCGACAATCTCCAGCTGGATGATCTTGCTGATGGTGTTTGCCACCGCAACACCGAACCCGAACGCGGCGATGAAGTTAAAAAACGCGGCAAAGGCAACAGCGCTTCGCGGGGAGAGGACCTTGGTCGAGACCACGGTTGAGATCGAATTGGCCGAGTCGTGGAAACCGTTCGTGAAATCGAAGACGAGCGCAATCCCGATGATGATGACAATTAATTCCCAGGTTGCTTCGATCATCCTTTCCCCTCACCAATTCCTGCATTCATCATGAGTGGTGGATCGCGATATTTGAGAGCACGTTTGCAACGTCCTCGCAGTTGTCGGTCGCAATCTCCAGCTGTTCGTAGATATCCTTGAGCTTGATGATCCTGATCGCATCAGTTGTCTTAAACAGATCGGTTACCGCGTGGGCGAGCACGTCATCGGCCAGGTTTTCCAGCCGGTTCACTTCGATACAGCGCTCCTCAATATGCCGGGGATCTTTTAATGAACGGATGCCTTTCACCGCACTCTCGATCTCAATCGTTGACCGGTGTACCAGTTTTGCGAGTTCGACCATGGAGGAATCAGCGGATTCAATGGAATAGGTGAGCATCTTTTCCGCCGCATCATCGATATAGTCGAGCACGTCATCAAGGTTTGAAGCCAGGCGCGAGATCTCCCCCGGGTCGAGCGGGGTGATGAACGTGCGGTTCAGCTGTTCATAGATCTCGTGGGTGATCTGGTCCCCCTTGTGCTCGAGTTTCTCGATCGCGTGGCGTTTCTCTTTGACGTTCGTGAAATTTTCAGTCAGATCAACGAGCAGCCCGGCCTGGCGTTCGAAGAGATCGAAAAAGATCGTGTCCTTTGGTAACAGTAATTCCCTCAGGCCCATATGTTATCCCCCTTCCATCCGGTTCTTTTCTGTCATGGTGTGCTGACATGGAATCACCAGCGGGGATTATACTCTTTTCTGTCATATACTATAGGGCCATATAGATTCTATAGTTTAAAATGTTGAAAAGTTTGTGAATTCTTCCGTACCTGTTGGTGAGCACTTCAGCGGGCAGGAGGATCAACCCCATTACCGACAGGATGTTTTTATGTCGTATGCTGACCGGTGCATCACGGATGATGCCCGGATCCCGGTCACGACAACATACGGCTCTTCACCCTGGCCTGCTCTATTCTGCTGGAATGATCATGCAGGTTTCAGGGTAAATCGTATCGCCGCACCTGACTGTGGCTCTCCGGCAATCCGGTTATCTGCCCGCACCCTGCCACCGAAACTCTCAATGAGCATCTTGACGATGTGCAACCCGAGCCCGTAACTGCTCCGCTTGCGCGTGTCCTCCATAAATCGATCGAATACCAGCGGTTTCATGCTGTCGGGGATACCCGGTCCGTTATCGCTCACCGACAATTCCAGTAATCCATCCGGGGTATCCCGGGTGCTGACGACAATTTTTGTATTATCTCCGCCAAATTTTATACTGTTTGAGAAGAGGTTGTCAAAAACCACGCCGAGCATCTCGTTTGCAAGAACCGTACGGTTGCAGTGTTCCATGTGGATTGGCGTGCCCGTGCGGGAATCCGTTTCTTTTTTGATGATCGATGCAAGGTCCACGGGTTTTATCTCCGGAGGATTTTTATAGATGCGGCTTATCGTCTCGATATTGCGGATTACATTGTCGCTCTTCTTGGCGAGAGCGATGATCTTATCCGAAAATTGATGCTCGGAATCTTCAGCAGTATCCCGGACCAGTTCGGCATACCCGCGAAGGCCCATGATTGCATTCAGGATCTCGTAGGTGATTGCATCGAGATAGATATCGAGATAGAGGTTTGCCTTACGGTTCAGCTCTTCAAGATCCCGGTTTCGTTCTGCAAGTGCAGTTCTTGCTTTGGTAAGATCGTCTCTCTGCTGCTCGATCTCCTCTATAAGGTCACGAAGATCATCGCGTTGTTGCTGAATCTGGGAAAGCATCTGGTTGAGGGATTGTGTAACGGAGAGGATCTCCTCGTCACCCTGTTCGGGCATTCTCCGGGTGAGGTCACCGGATCTTCCTATGGATTTCATACCGTTATCCAGTTCGCTCAATGGCGCGAGAATGTACCGCTGGAGAAGGAGCTGGACAACGAGCAGGAAGACGATACTAATGAAAATTATTGCTGTAGCAACGATCAGGATCGATTTCTGGACCTGCTGGAAGACCGGCCGGGTGGATTCAATTTTCAGCAAAAGGAACGAGGGGTTGTTCTCGATTCCTGTGATGATTGCATAACCTGCCTGGGTATCCTCACCGAATGAACGGACTATGATTGCTCCATCCTTTGCCCGTACTTTATCCTCGGCCGTAAGCGTCCTGTCGGTATCCGGATTCTGATACGGAACAAGTGTTCCGTCAGTCTGGAGCATCTGGTCAATGCTGCCAATCCATTCTTCATCAAGTAGTCGCGCCATTACCAGGGTACCGGCAACATCCCCGGACGGGTTGGCAAATTGGATCGGGTACCCGGCAAGAATGACCGGATCTCCCCCAATAGCAGAGATGCCCCTTCGTCCGGAAATTCCTCCCGGCATTGATTCGATGACGATACTCTCGCGAACAATGCCATCGAGTTCCGGCGGTATCGATAAAATTGTCCTGCCGTCTTTGGTGATGGTTTCTGAAAAAACGAGGTTGCCATCGGCATCGTAGACAACAATATAATCAATGTTCAGGTTTTTCATCGAGACCGGGGGGAAAAGCCGTGAGGGATCTTCCGGGAAACCATCTTTCCACCCGGATGTTTCTTCACGTACAGCCCAGTCCCGGCAGGTCGCCGCCACATCTTCAACTTCGTAATTGAGTTGTGCGATGAAACGCTGGACGTGAGCGGTTGTTTCCTGATCTTCGATTGTCCTGAATGACTGGAGGATCACCGACTGGGTGATAAAACTGAGTATCACCAGAAATATTACCAGGGTTGCGACAAGGATCAGCCGCGATCGAGTCCTTACCTTCATGAACAGAGTCCTTCTAGACAGGTTCTCGGCGGGAATATATCATATCTTCCGCCATAAAATCAATATGCCTATAGGGATTCATGGAGCTGTCTGATCAGTACCGTTTTGTAACGGGAAAAAATGGATAATTTATATGGATCGCGGGTAAAAACCCGTGTGAGAAAAAATTATTTTGTCCCCCTACTCCCCGGCATTTCATCCGTCATCCGCACGACCACGCTCACCTGGTGATTGCAGGCCGGGCAGGATGCTACTACACAATCATCTGAATAATCGTGCCCGGTACCGGTTACTTCCGGAATGGCAGCAGCCGGTATATACTGTTCCGCATACTTTCTTTTGCATTTGGGGCACATTACCCGTACGGTTACAACTGACATCATCATACTTCACCTTGATTTATTTCACGACTGTGTTCTATTGTCATCATCAGGCCTCATTGGGGATACCCGGTACGGGATCCCACCGTGAGAACAATTCTGTAGAATACGGCACTTCCGGAATCCCGCGTATAAAATTTTTCCGGGCATCTCGTCTCTCCCGTGCCAGTTTCCTTGTTGCGTTTCTTGCAGCGCGAGCCTGGTGAAGTTCGGTTTTATCCGGGAAACAGGGCGTAGCAGCAATGTTCAAAGCAGCATTAACATCCGCATGAATGATCCTGCCGCATTGCGGGCACTCAAACCGCTTGCGTACCCGTCTTCCGAATCCCCCGCACCTGCTGCACATCTTTGATGTATTCGCCGGGTTGACGTAAACGACAGGAATGCCCCGGTTGAGGGCCCGTTTTTCCACGAGATACAAAAGAGTGGCAAATGATCCGTTCTCAAATGAGAACTCAAATGAATCCTTTGTCTCATGCTGGAGGAGGTACCGGTGAGAGAAGAGTTTTTCAAATTTGATACCTGCGCACGCAGATTCGGCAAAATTCACGATCTGCCGCGCAATCTTATGGAGTGCAGCCCGGAACTCCTTCTTCTCGCGACTCTTGACTTTCTTAATCTTCCAGAGATTTCCCTCGTGGTACAGTTTTGTGCAGTTCTTTGTCGAAGCAGACCTTGTGTAATGCTGTCTTTTTCCGAGTTTCAGGATCTTTTTGCCAAAAAGATCTGCGGCAACAACGGCATGGCCGGTTGTGTTCAAATCAACACCAATCCAGTGGGAATGAATGGATGTATCGGGATGAAATCCGTTCACCTTGGTTATGGTATCAGCGTCGGGCCCGGTCTTTTTTGCCGGTCTTACCCTCACGGGGGATGGGTGAACCGCATCAACTAAACGGCTGGTATGCACGTGGAAATCTGCCCTCATGCCGTGCCCCCGGAAATGGTTGTGGATGCGACGACAATGTCTCCAGTTACCGGGGAATCCTCATGGATGTCCGGGGGGGTGAATCTCTGGTAAATAAGGGGACTCATGAAAAGGGGTGCAAGGATTCCGGTTCTCATAAGGTGACGGGGTAGCGAGACTGATGAAACGCGAATCGACGATACAGCTGTACGGGGAGTGCGCCTCCAGGGAATTTCCAAATGCGACACAATAGAGTCTGGTGAGTAAATATATATAATTTTTTAAAACTATTGTGATTGCAGGGGGGCGGGGACGAAGTATGCCCCGGATTCTCTGGTGAATACCATAGTTACCTGTTGATCGATGCGGGGGTATTTCGTAACGACCCATGATTTTTAGAGTATTGCAATAACGATATAGTAAATTTCTCCTGCACAAAAAGGGGTATGCATGTGCAAATGAGTGCATTTCCCCGTCAGCCGTTTGGGAGGATCAGTTCCCGCCAATCAGGGATTTTCTCTGCCGGATTGCCTGATCGTGACCGGGCTGTATCATCAGAACCTGATCATACGCTGTCAGGGCATCATCATGCCGCTTGATCTTCCGGAGAATGAATCCTTTATAGAGCCATGCATCGATATTTGTCCCATCAATGATGATGGCCCGATTACAGGATTCGATCGCGTTTTCGTACCTGCCGAGCATTGCGATGGTTTTTGCATGGGTTATCCAGACCTCGGGATTATCCGGCTTGATCTCCAGGGATCGTTCGTACGCAGCGAGTGCTTCATCATAGGTCCCGGTTTTTTTACGGGCATCGCCAAGAGCTGCCCATGACTCTGCATTCTCCATATCATTGTCAAGGGAATGCTCATAGGCATCGACGGCGAACGGGAATTTTCCGATCCGCATATAGAGATCTCCAAGGGAGTACCATGAGCCGGCATCACACGGGTTTTTTGCAAGAATTCCGCGAAGTTCCAGGATCATCTCGTCATAGGATGCCTGGCCGTTGGGGAGTGTCTCTTTAGAATACGTTTCTCGTATCTTTATCGGATGCGGAGTAATCTCCGGCAGCATAACCGGGGAATGTAACCGGGATTCTGAAGCTGGATCGGAAGCCAGTTGTACCATTCTCCTTTGGATCTGATTAATTTCTGAAGGGGGGACCAACGTATCTTCATCCGTGATTGATGGGGTGCCGGGTTGCATCGGGTCTTTTGCCAGTATGGAAATAAATGGTTTTACCTGGAGGGATACATCGCAGGCCGTTGGTTGTGCGATCTGTACAATGTCCTGTTGGTGTGAGGTTGTTTCCCGGACTGGTTGAGGGGCATTTCCCCCTTTTCCCTTGTCCCGCTTTTTCATGGCGATGTTGATGCCGGTCAGGGCATCGAAATGCTTGGGCTCAAGGGCAAGCACCTTCTCATAGGATCGGATCGCATCATCGAATCTCTCCTGGAGGGCAAGTGTCAACCCCCTGACATACCACGTTTTTGTAGATCCCGGAGCAAGGGAAAGCGCCTGATCGTAGAGATTAAGAGCTTCGGAATTTTTTCCGAACCCGGAATAGATGAGACCTTTGTACGTAAGTGCTTCGTCAAGCTGTTTGTTTATGTCAAGGGCCCTGTTAAAAAACTGAAGGGCCTCATCATACCTGCCAATCTGGTAATGGGCATATCCTTTGAGAAACCAGGAATCTGCATGGAGCGGATCGGCTGCAAGCATCTTATCAAGTGCATCAAGTGCATCGAGATAATAGCCATTCATACAGAGGTCTTTTCCCGACAGGTACCAGAAATCCGGTGACTGTTCTGGACTATTCAGGAGTTTATCCAGCAATCCCATTTTGTTACCCCCCGGACATACGGCATAGAAATAATCATCGTCATGAAATGTATGGCTCGGTTTTATTAATATATCTTTTCAATTAAATCTATACTTATCAATGAGATCCCTATATATTCGCAGAGAACTAATGCCGGCATTTTCACCGTAGGGAAAAAATCCGGATTGGAGAAAAAAGAAATCCACTTAAAAGAAACCGGGGGGTTTCTCGTGTTGATCTGCTTCCATTCAGCAGCATCATGATCCTGCGGGGCAGAACCAGATGTCGCTGTCATCAAGAGTTTTCAGGGTACGGGGTTTTCGCAGAGTTCGCATCGCAGGATTCTCCTAAGCGGCCACCTCATTTGGGAAGATATTTTTCATGAGTAATGTCCGTGAGGATTATGATACCTTTTCAACGTATTGCTCAATTCAGGAATGTGATCTCAATAAAAAATTGGGGAATGAAAAAGGGGATTGATATTTTTTTATTTTCCGGCCTTGGGTTTATACGGTCCCTGTTCGTTTTCGACAAGGAGATTGATTACGGTCTCAGAGATGTCTGCTGCATATTCGCCGGTCCTGCGGATACTCTCAGCAATATAGCCGATATTGATTGCAACCATGGTATCCTGCTTAAGGACCATGTTGTTGATATCTCCGCAGATGTTCTCCAGGGCATTGATCGACTCGATATTGCGGTTGGCGTCCTTGAGGTCCGTGTTGAAGAATGAGACAATGCTCCGATCAAAGATCTCAATGGACATAGTACTGGATTTCTTGACCGCAGTAAGGATCTTCTTGTCGATATCCGCACCCACGATGGGAATTGTATGCTCTGCAATTCTCACCGCATGGTCGCCGACCCGCTCGATGATCCGGCTGAGCTGGTAATAATTCATGGCCATGCTGGGGGAGATACCCATCTTGCGGGAAAGCGAGACATTTTGCATGATCATATTTGTCTGGCGGGCTATGAGCCAGTTGAGCCTGTCAGCGTCCATGTCGCGGATTATTACATCCTGCGAGAGATCCTTGTTATGGGTCTCAAGAGCAGTTACGGCATCCTCGTGCATGTTCTTGACAATAACAAACATCCGCTTGATGGTATTGTCAAAGGGCATCTCTGCAGGATTCAGGAGATCCTTGATTGCGATGACTGTATCAGTCTCTTCGACCACTTCCTGGCCGATAGTCATCTGGGTAAAGTCACGGACTCCTGCCCGCACAAACGGGGAGAACCGCTGTTTTGTTGTAAGGCGGATTACATTGAATCCGGTGATATATGCACCGATCAACATCCGGAACAACAATGCCGGATCGGTAATTGTACTACAATCGATCTCCTTTATCCGCTGGACTGGTTCTTCCGTGATCTTCTTGGTTACCAGAAGCGTCCCATCTGGCTGGACAATGAGACCTACCGGATCGTTCTTCTTGATCTTCTGGCCTTCAGCCCAGTCCTTGGGGAGTGTCACCACAAAGGAGGCACCCCCGGTTATCTGTACCCGCCGGATTTCCATTTTCATCACCTGATTACAATAGAAAACTGATTTCCCTATGTTACTCTATTTGTCTATTTCTTGTATATATACTAGTATAGTTTATGGCGAAAAATGGTTTATTAACTCACGTAAAATGGATGATAGAACACCATGAGTACCAAGTGGAATTCGTTCATGAAAATTACCCTGTGCCTCGTTGCATTGACAATGCTTGCACTGGTTGTAGGATGTACAGACAATGGATCAAAAACGCCGGTTGTAACACTGGCTGCCACCGCATCCCCCACAGTTGTTGTTGACTCGACTCCGCAACAGGCAGCCCCTGTTGCAACTGCTGCAGCCCCGGCAGTAACTCAGGCCCCGGTTTCGACAGGCCAGAAGCAGACAATCAAGATCAGCGGTTCAACAACCGTCCTCCCGATTGTCCAGAAGGCTGCCGACCAGTATATGGCAACCCATTCTGACGCGGACATCCAGGTGTCCGGTGGCGGGTCCGGTGTTGGGATCCAGGCAATCGGTGCCAAGACGGTAGATATCGGCATGTCGTCGCGCGAAGTGACCAGTGCGGAGAAAACAAAGTACCCCAGCTTTGTAGTCACCTCTGTAGCCCAGGACGGTATTGCAGTTATTGTCAACCCGGTAAACGAGATCGATTACATCACCCTTGACCAGATCAAGAACATTTACCTGGGCAAGACCACCAAGTGGACGGAAATCACCGGTGCGAATGTCCCCAACACCAACAACCAGATCGTCGTGATCGGTCGTGACAGTGCTTCAGGAACCCGGTCTTACTTCGATGAAGTTCTCCTCTCAAAGAAGACTCCCACGAGCAAGATGCTTGAGAAGAACTCCAATGGTGCAGTCCTCCAGACCGTAGCCCAGACCCCCGGTTCAATCGGGTATGTCTCAATCGGCTTTGTCAGTAATGATGTCAAGGCATTGCCCGTCTGGTACAATGCTCAGAATATTGTTTCACCGAGCCTGGATAATGTCAAGGCCAAAACCTACCCGGTCTCCCGTGATCTCTATGTGATTACCAACGGTAACCCATCAGGTCTTGCCGGTGACTTCATCAAGTACATCCTCAGCCCCGAAGGCCAGAAGATCGTTGCCGATGAAGGTTACGTGACCATCAGCTGATGTGAAAGGAATAAACAAATTTTTAGTGTGAGTGAAGGAGGCAAAACTATCGTGGAATCAAGCAAAAACGCAGAATCCGGCAGTTGTGCCTCCCCCCGCACGGCCCGAATCTCGGTCATCAAAGAACAGGCAATCAAGACGGTCTTCTTCTGCACAGCATTCTTAGCAGTTATCGTTGTTACATTCATCCTTCTCTTCTTGTTACGGGACGGCTACCCCATTTTCCAGCAGGTCGGGATCATTCCCTTCCTCCTTGGGTCATCATGGGCACCGACGGCAGTGGAGCCATTATTCGGGATCTTCCCGCTTATTGTCGGAACCCTTCTCGTAACCTTCGGGGCGATGGTATTTGCCGTCCCGCTTTCTATCGGCTGTGCAATTTATATCTCTGAACTCGCGTCACCGCGGATCAAAAGTATTCTCAAACCGGCGATCGAGCTCCTTGCAGGAATTCCATCCGTCGTGTATGGGTTCTTCGGACTCATTGTCCTTACCAATTTTATCCGGGTAACGTTCGATCTCCCAACGGGGGAGACCTGGCTTGCTGCTTCGGTCCTCCTCGGGATCATGGCGCTCCCTACAATCATCAGTGTCTCGGAGGATGCCATCAGTGCCGTCCCCCGCGAGTACAAGGAAGGATCGCTTGCCATTGGGGCCACACGGTGGCAGACCATCAGCAGGGTCATCGTTCCTGCAGCTCTGTCCGGCATTGCTGCGGCCATTATCCTCGGTATCGGGCGTGCGGTCGGTGAGACGATGGCTGTGATGATGGTTGCAGGAAACTCGGCAATCATCCCGGATCCGATATGGAATATCCTCTCACCCCTGAGAACCCTCACTGGTACGCTCGGTATCGAGATGGGGGAGGTCGCAGTGGGCAGCGAACATTACAGCGCATTATTCGGTGTCGCCGTTGTCCTGCTTGTTATCACGCTCATCATCAATCTCTCGGCCGTTGCGATCCTGCGTTACCTGCATGAAGGACGAACATCCCGGCCTGGCCGTAAACCCGTGATTCCTTCGTATTTGAGGGAATCATTCATTCGGTTCCTGGAGATTGGGATACTGGCTCTCTTCATTGTCTTCCTCCTGGCAGCAACACCCTGGTATCTCGCCGCACTTATCCTGCTCACGTTCGGTGCATGGTACTTCGGCAGGCACCACCTCTCACAACACCAGATTGAAATCATTGCATCTGGTTTTATCATAACAGCGACTGTCATTGTGCTTGCTATACTTGTCATCATCCTGCAGGATATTGTCATCAACGGACTCCCTGCATTGTCATGGGAGTTCCTGACCGAACCCCCAAAAGATCTCGGGCGTTCCGGCGGGATTTACCCGGCAATTATCGGTACACTCACTCTTGTCGCCGGGGCCATTGCCCTTGCCCTCCCGCTGGGTGTCGGCGCGGCAATTTATCTTGTCGAGTACACTCGTGAAGGGCGGGTTACCCGGATTATCCGGACCGGTGTCGATCTCCTTAACGGGACACCATCCATCGTCTTTGGCCTGTTCGGATTTGCCTTCATCGTCCTCTTCCTGAACACCGGTGTATCGATGCTCGCTGGCCAGATCACGCTTGCCCTGATGGTCCTGCCAACCGTGATCCGGACAACCGAGGAATCACTAAAAAGTATCTCCCCCTCGTTAAGGGAAGGCAGCCTTGCACTCGGGGCGACAAAATGGCAGACAATAAGCCGGGTTGTCCTGCCACCGGCGGTTCCGGGTATTGTTACCGGGGCGATTCTCTCAATCGGCAGGGCAGCAGGCGAGACTGCGCCCATCATGTTCACGGCAGTGGTATTCTCGTCGCGTTTCCTGCCCGACTCAGTTTTCGATCCGGTCATGGCCCTGCCCTACCATCTCTTCATCCTGGCAACCAATGTCCCGGGCTCTTCGGCCAACAAGTATGGGACAGCACTCGTCCTGCTCCTGATGGTAGTCGGATTTTACTCAATTGCAATTTATGTTCGTTCCCATTTCCAGAACAAGGCACGGGGATAAAAAATGTCCGAAAGTACAATCATTTCCACACAAAACCTCAACCTCTGGTATAACGAGAAGCACGCACTTCAGTCTGTATCGATGCGGATTCCTCAGAACAAGGTGACCGCCCTGATCGGCCCTTCGGGCTGCGGCAAATCCACGCTGCTGCGTTGCTTCAACCGGTTGAATGATCTCATCGACCATGTAAAGATCACCGGTGAGATCACGTTCGATAATGAGAATATCCATGCCCCGGGAACAGATGTTGTTTACCTGCGAAAGAAGGTGGGGATGGTCTTCCAGAAACCCAACCCGTTCCCAAAATCCATCTACGAGAATATCGCATATGGGCCGCGGGTCCATGGTGTCCGGGATAAGGGAGAACTCGACCGTATCGTTGAGCAGAGCCTGCGGCACGCTGCTATCTGGGACGAGGTGAAGGATCGTCTGAACGATTCGGCCCTTGGGCTTTCGGGTGGCCAGCAGCAGCGTCTTTGCATAGCCCGTACGCTTGCTGTCGAGCCCGAAGTGATCCTCATGGATGAACCCTGCTCTGCACTTGATCCAATCGCTACTGCGAAAATTGAGAACCTGATCGAGATGCTCAAAGAAGAGTATACCGTCATCATCGTTACGCACAACATGCAGCAGGCAGCACGTGTCAGCGATTATACGGGATTCATGTATCTGGGAAAACTCATCGAATGCGGCAGGACTTCGGATATATTCGAGCACCCCAAAGAAGAACTCACAGAGAATTATATCACCGGCCGGTTCGGTTAGGAGAAAGGAATGGCAGAAAAATTCCATACGGAACTTAAAAATTTAAAAAAGGATACGGTGGCAATGGCGCATTTCGCCCGCGATATGCTCAGGACCGCTGTTGATGCCTTAATCCGGCAGGACAAGGATCTTGCTGTATCTGTTGTTGCCAAAAAAGATGCACTCCGTGATATGGAGGTAAAACTCGAGGATCGGTGCTACCAGCTTATTGCTCTCGATCAGCCGATGGCAAAAGATATGCGGATCATTGTCTGCACTCTCAAGGTAGTCAGCGCTTCGATGCGGATTGGGCGTTACGGGAAAGTAATTGCCAATATTGTCAAGGATATCTCCGACAAGCCTCACATATCCCACATGATGAGCATCCCGCACATGGCAGACCTGGCCATGGAGATGATCGATGATTCGGTCAAGGCGTACGAGATGGACTCGATTGCCCTCATATCAGATTTCTCGGCCCGTGACGATACCATCGATGCGCTCCGTCATTCAATCTTCCGCGAGGGGATCACCCACATGATGGAAGATCCCAAGACGATCTCACGCTGTACGCATTATATCATGGTGGCACGGTACCTTGAACGCTGTGCAGATCACGCCTGCAAGATTGCTGAAAATGTCCATTACATGAATACCGGCGAACGGATCGAGATCCACTGATCGTGAATAATCCCGAGGGGTTATGGAACCAAAGACCATGCTCTTTATCTGCTCGTTCAATTCGGTCAGGTCGCAGATAGCCGAAGGCCTGATCAATGCACGGAACCCGGTTCTCTACAAAGCGTTTTCTGCTGGTATTGCGCCGGCCGGTATCAGCCCTTATGCTGTTGCTGTCATGAAGGAAGCCGGGATCGACATATCATCCCACAAATCCAAGAAAATCAGCAATTTTCCTGGGATCCGGTTTGATTATGTTATCACGTTATGCGAACGGGCAAAACTTGCGGGGGCCGGGTCCCTGCCGCAGGGAATGAATAACATCCACCGGGCTTTTATAAGCCCTTCGGAAATACGAAAGGACAAGGCAGAGATCCTTTCTGATTTCCGCACACTTCGTGACGAGATCAAAGTGTGGCTGGATGAAACGTTCCCGTATTGTGCCGCGAGCAGGAGTCCGGAATAGTTATTTACATGGGGGAGATTGATGAAACGCAATACAATGCGGGAATCTATTTCTGATGAGTCACTCTTAAAAAAGCCGTTTGTTCTTTTCGTATGTACCCACAACTCTGCCCGTTCCCAGATGGCAGAAGGATATTTCAGGGCCCGCTACAGCCAGATGGCGGAGGTGGGAAGTGCCGGTACAGAAATCCATGCCGTACATCCGCTTGCCGTGTCGGTCATGGCCGAGATCGGGATTGACATATCCGATCACCGATCGAAATTAATTGGTGAGTTCTTTGATAAGAAACCCGATTTTGTCATAACGGTATGTGATACATCCCAGAAAGCATGTCCCTTCGTACCGGGAGCTGGCAAGGTTATCCACGCAGGTTATACGGACCCCTCCTCATGCAACGGTACCCCATCAGAATGCCAGGAAGTTTTCCGTATGGTAAGGGACGGAATCATCACCTGGATTGACCATGCATTCGTACCCGATCACCTGAGGCAGTCACTGCAATCTTCCCTAACCCACAGGTTAAGGCAAGCAAAGTAGTTACAATATAGGAACTATGTAAAATCTATATAGAAATTATTTTAAGTATATACTTACAGAATAGGTGATATAACAAGGCCGGGATGTATCTGCGAAGAATTCCAGGCCCTGGAGTGCACAAATGGAAACATACCTGCAGAACCAAAAAGCAGCACCGGTGTTTTCCGGCATGCCTGCACAGAGATCGATCTCAGATGAGCGATCACTCGAAGAATGCCGCACCCTTCTTGGGATCCTGTGGAGAAAGACTGAAACCCTGTATCGGGAATGCGAAGCTGACCGGACTAAAGTAACGCACCTGCGGGAGATGGGGGCAGTCCTCTCATCCCTTGCTGCTCTCGTGGATACGCTCAATCAGGGATCCTGCATAAGGGCCCGACCGGGTATCCTTGAGGATAATTATGGCAATACGTATCATTCAGTACGGTTCTGTGATATGGACCGGATGAGCGACAAATGATGAGGAATACTATGCAAAACACCTATGAAGATGGATCTTCTTTACCAGGATCACTCCCGGCATTCCGAGAAGTCCAGCCAATGCATCCTGATGATTTTACGGCACAGCTTGCCTGGGTAACGGCGAAACGGTTCCAGGAGCTGACCCTCAAAGAACCATTTGCAGAAAAACCCGTCTATTATTCATTCATCGGGCAATGTATGCACATTCCGTGAGTAAAAACAAAAAGGAAAATTATCTGTGGGGGATTTACCGTTAGCAAACCTGAAACGGGTCTCAAGAAGGGTTAGCTTCCTGATAAAATATAGTTTGTACGTAATTGATATATATACGTTTACCATTCTATGGCGCTACCGGCACTGAATCCTGATAATCTTTTTGAGTCCTATAAACGTTTTTGTTATATCTTCGGCCAGTCCTTTGACAGGAATCCAAACCGTGATATCACGAAACTGATTTACCAGGCAGACCTCGAGATGACACCGGGGATGTTCACTTCATTATGGCTAGTCACATCCGTCATGAGTGCACTTCTCATGATGAGTCTCTCTTCAGCAATCCTTCTGTTGCCCCAAAGCCCCCTTTACACCGAGTCCCCATTTATCTATATACTTCTTATCACACTCATTGGTGCCGGCGCATCTGCTATCGGCTTTCCTTTCTATCTCCAGAACGAGATCGAGAACAAGAAACGTGATATCGACAAGCAGATCCCTTATGCCCTTGCATTCATGTCTATCCTCGCCAGTTCCGGGGCAACGCCGCTTGAGATCATCCGGCGGCTCTCCCGCGAAGACTACGGCCAGATCTCCAACGAGTTCCGCAAGGTACTCTTCCGGGTGGACATTCTGGGTGAAGATGTTGTTACTGCAATGAATGGTCTTGTCCACAACACACCCTCTGACCTCTTTCGGGACATCTGCGTAGATTTGACAAACATCATCTACGGGGGAGGAGGACTCAAGTCGTACCTGGAGACTAAAAGTAAAGAACTCATGGCTATCCGACGCCAGACCTATAAGGAGTTTGTCGAGTCGCTTGCCATTTTCGGCGAAGGGTACCTCGGAGGCGTTGTCATGACCCTGACCCTTGCGATTCTCGGTATTGTCATATCCGGTGCACTGGGAATCGAGCTTGGTCCGTTCGAACCAAAAGACCTCTTCAAATACCTCATTTACCTGATCATCCCGCTCATCAACATCGTTTTTTTACAGATGCTGTCGGTGAAGTATTCCACGAATCCCTGATACCCATGGACACAGAAGACAACCGCAGCTTGTTTGCACGAAAAAAAGCTGATTTGGGCGAGCTTGCCGAGCGGATCCATATCCTGTATAATCCGCCCCGGGAATATTTTACGATTTTAATTCCGGTGCTCATTGCGCTCCTGCTGGTGATCGGGGCTGCGATGTCCGGGATGGTATTCAAAGGTACAGAGAAGGTTCAGGCAGCGGATAGTGATAAGTTAAAAGCTTATCAGGAATTGATGGCCCAGATGAATGCTGATGACGGTGAAGACACACTTTCAACGGATACCACAAAAACCGAAGAGAAAAAACCCGACCAAAGGATGGGTCTCGACGAGGTCCTCATCTTTGCCGTGATTATTGCCATCACCCCGTACGCGATCGACATCACGCTCCAAAAACGGACGATACGGCGTAAGGAGGAACTCTATACAGAGTTTCTCTTTAAGCTCTCCGAACTGATGCGGGGCGGTCTCGACCCGATCAAGTCCGTTAAGGAATTATCAAGAACAGATCTTGGTATCCTCTCTCCCAATGTCCGGATTGCATCGACTTCCATGGTGTATGGTAAATCATTTGGGGATTCCATGAAGTCGATGGCAAAGTCGCTTCAATCCGAGCTGATATCACGCTACACAACACTCGTAATCCAAGCATCGTATTCGGGAGGTTCGGTTGCCGATCTTATCCTCAAAGCCTCCGAAGACATGCGAAGCATCATCGGTATCGAGCGGGAAAAGGAAGGGAATCTCTCGCAGTATGTCATGATCTTCTATTTTGCGCAGGGGATCATCTTCTTCATTATCCTGACCCTGACGACAAGCCTGCTGCCGTTTATCGACCAGCTGGGTCCTTCGAGCCCGTTCGGAGTCAACAAACTGGCCGGCGTGGATTTTGCCCGTGGTTTTTTCCACCTGATCATGGTCAATGCATTCTTTGGGGGCCTTATCATCGGCAAGATTGCCGAGGGGGATGCCCGGCACGGCCTCAAACATGCCGCAATTCTGATGATGGCAGGGTATATCGCGTGTGCTGTGTTCATCATTCCACCCCCGGTTGCCGAGACAACCGGTGATTTTTCCATTGAGGTGATCTCCGGCAATGCGCAGGAAGGGTTCCCGATGCTGCCGTTAAAAGATCCAATTATGTTCAAGCTTATCGACAAGGAAGGGAACGCGGTGAATCGTACGGAGGTGCAATTTACCATCATGCCCGGTGGCAGCGTAAGCCCTGCTTCGGATATTACCAATAATGACGGGGTAGTTTCTGTGGACGTAAAACTGGGCGAAAACACAGGTAATTATATGGTAATCGCATCATCGAACGGAGTAACGCAGCGTGCAACCGCGATCTCGAAGAATGCATGAAAGAACGGGAGTAATAATGAGACAATCAATTATCTGCGTAATATTTTTACTGGGTCTTGCTGTCAGCTTTGCATTTGCACCGGGATGTATGGACTCGTTACCGAAAAACCAGGTTCAGACAGATGAACCGGCAATACCGGAACCGGAGACCGGTATCGTAGCATGGATTGATGCAGTCAACGACCGGGATTACGGGATCGTCTATGATCTCCTGCCTTCATCGAAGCGTGACGGGATAGACCGGGAGCAATTTATCCGGTTCAACCGTGATAACCCCTCCCCGTTTCTTGCCTCAGATCCGGTTGTATCAGATTTCTGGATAATGGAGAGAAAAGTTGATGGGCTGAATGCAACAATCACCGCAGGACTTGAAACAACTCAGTATGCGCCTGGCCGGAATGAATCCTCAGCATCACAGACGGTTTTTTTTACGTTCGATGAAACGTTTGAAGAAAACAGATGGACGGTTTGGACAAAGTAAAAACCGGATTGCGATCCCAGGAGGGTAAGGAAAATGATGCAATTTTTCTCTGATAAAAAACGTAAGGAAACTGAGACGGGGACTCGTAATCGTATCCGTATTGATCTCCACATCCATTCAGATTATTCGTCCGATTCCACAATTCCGGTTGCCGATATTCTCCGCAGCTGGGAACGTACCGGCATCCTGCCCCTGGTATGCGATCATAATACAACCGCCGGTTCGGTACATGTGTATCGGGAAATCCACTCAAAGGATCAGGGAATCCCGGAGATTCTCGCTGAGGAGATCCTTACCACGGATGGTGAGATTATCGGGGCATTCCTGCTCGAAGAGATCCCCTCACACATGAGCGCTGAAGAGACCCTGGACGAGATACGGGACCAGGGTGCCATCTCGATTGTGCCCCACCCGTTCTGTTCGTTCCGCTCCAGTGTTATCCATCCTGACGTATTGGATCGGATTATCGACCGGATAGATATTATCGAGGGTTTTAACGGGCGTACCGCAGATGAGCGGGATAATTCTTTGGCCCGGCAGTATGCAGTCCGGCACAAAAAACCGGTATCTGCCGGCTCTGATGCCCACAGACCTGATGAACTGGGGAGAACGTATGTTGAGATGGATCCATTTTCCTCCCCTGCAGAACTGGTCAGCAGGATCCGTTCGGCAGAGATCCATTTCCGCCGGTCCCACGTGGGTCCACATGCGGTAAACCGAACAAATCCGAGCGCGGGGATTTTTCAGGAATCCGTGTCCTGAAAACCTGTCTCGGGTCAAATCCAATAAATAAAACCGGAAAATTTTTTTATTGAAAACCCGATTATCCGTGTCGTTCACGGGTGTCGATAAGCAGTCCTTCCTCGTTGACGGTGAACGGCAGCATCTTGTCCCGGGGAAATGCGCCCCGCATCTTTGGGATGTTGATGTAATGCTTGAGTTTGTCCCCTTCAGGAATGATGGTAAATTCGATGATCCCGTCGGTCATTGCCCGGACGAGGTTTTCCTGGCGTTCGGGAAGGACACCGGTATCGATGAGAAGAAGGTAGGTTGTCCCTTTCCGGCTTGTTGATATGAGGCTGAAGAGCAGGTTATTAAGTTCGGTGAACGAGTCCTCGGCGAAGAAGACTGAGAACGGGTCGATGACGATAAGCGGGGCCTTTGGTTCGTGAATGAATGCGAGAACATCCCGCTTTGCCTGCGCTGGTTGTATCGCCACAATATTGAGAAGATCGGAGCTGGGAATCTTCAGCTTATCCATCTTATCGAGCACATCCTCCCTTGTCTGGAGCGTGAGATAGGTGACAGGAGTGCCACTCCGTGCCCGCGCGGAGGCTATATAGATCGCATAGATGGATTTGATGTTCCCGTTCCTCTCCTCGATGCACAACACACTGTTGTCGGGGACCATCTCCAGTCCGTTCACAAGCGCCATCACTTATTGTTTGGAAAAACTATGATAAAAGATGTGCCACTCAATAGTTACTGTCAATATTTTTTTACCGGACTTTTTCTGCAGTAGTTCCCGGTCCTTACAATCTGTGCGCACCCATAATTATCCCGGTAAAAAATCCTATGATTTCTCTGGAATGAAGACCCGGTTATAAAAATATATAAACTATAGAGAAATCATAGATTGTGTAACGACAAACCCTTGGGGAATTGGAGCCCAAAACGATATCGGGGTGTAAAAAGTTACAGAAAATGGATTAGCGAGTGGTTTATATCGAGATTGCCGTTTTATCGCTGCTTTGCCAGCGGTTTGCGTTATTCTCGATTATGCAATGACATTTTTCCTGGCAGGAGATACTTCCCTGATCATCAGCTGGGAAGCAAGCCCATTCGTCCGGTTTGCATTGATCAACAATATCATGATCCCGTATCTTGTCGCCATCGTGCTTTTCTATTTCGGGGCCTCGTATGCGGTCCTGCGTGTTCTTTCCGGGACAATCTATTATAAATTCGGCGTTCTGCTGATCGTAACGATGAGCATAACACATCTCATCGGGGGCATGTCCTGGTATTTCCGAAACTCGTTGTACTCTAACGGAGTCTTGATGATGTCTGTACTTTCTATTGTCATCGCGTTCGTCGCGTTTGGTTTTTCCCTTCTTCGCGAATATAATCCGGCACCCCCGCAATAACATTTTTTCTGCGGTTTGTTTATTCCCCGATATATCCGCTTGACCGTTTTTTTATCGTTTGAGGATACCCGCAGGGAGATATGCCGGTTTTTAGATCGACGTATGTTCAGGGCAGAATTTTTGAATGTGGGAGTTACGGTAGAATAAATATTGAGTTGATGGGGCAATATATAGAATATGAACCAAAACAATATATTGACCATTAGACAAAGGAAGTAATAGACAGGCCGTCCGGATGACCAGGGATCTTTCCGGATAACAGGACAATAATCATGACACAGTCACTGGATTTTATGGGCAACAGAGTAGTAACAAGCGTTATTCCGGCGGCCTGTTTATCTCTTTTAACTCTCGGTAGCGTATCTGTTCGCGGGTACCCCGATTTCTCCCTGCTGCCCGGGGTTCTCATCATTATTACAGTAGCCTTCACTCTGATCATTATCTCCCTGAAAACACCCTCATGATGGGAGAGTACCTCTTCTTTTTAACCCGTTGACCTGATCGATCTTATGATCAGGGTAAAATTTCCGCTGACCTGGGGACAGATGTCTCAATATTGTACTATATATTTTGGATTGATACTATATTCAGATCACTAAAAATATATACCTGGGCATCCATTATCTGATTGGTGAAATGACATCTGTGGGGGATGAATGAATTCACCGGCAAACCGTTGCACACCCTAAAAATTTCTTCAATCTCTGGGAACACTCCCTTCAACACATCCACTCAGAAAAACATTAGGTGAACAAAACCATGGCAAATCTGAAACAGAACAATGATATGGCAGTCTCGCCGATCGTTGCGACCCTCGTTCTTATTGTCGTAGCAGTCATCGGCGCGGTCGCTGTCGGTACCATTATGGGTACCTTCTCGACCGATGTATCGAATCAGGCAAATGCCGGAGATGCAGCAGGTGCATCTTCAACTGAGATTCTCATTGCAGGTTCGACCACCGTCCAGCCCGCGTCCGAAGAGCTTGCAAAGGTGTACATGGCAGCCCACCCCGGTATCAAGATCACCGTTCAGGCCGGCGGATCAGGAGCAGGTGTCTCCTCAGTTGGCAGCGGTATCGTTGACATCGGTTCGGCATCCCGTGCAATGAGCGACGCAGAAATGACCTCCTACCCGGACGTCGAAACCTACCAGATCGGTGGCAGCGGAGTAGTCTTCATCGTCAATGACGCAAACACCGTTGCAGCAGTCGCAAAGGCAGACCTCGCAAATGCATTCGGTGCGAACGATGTCTTCGGTGGCGCCCTTGCAACAGCAACTACGCCAATCACCGATGCATACCAGCGCAGCGAAGCCTCCGGAACTGAAGACACTGTGTCCAAGTACCTCCTCGGTCCTGACTCCGCAATGAACAAGAACCTGAATGCAACCGGCCAGGTCGGCAACAGCGGTGTCCTTGCAGCAGTCAAGGGCAATGCTGCCTCAATCGGGTTCGTTGACCTCGGCTACGCAGTTGACGCAAGTGGCAACGAAGTCTCCGGCATCGACATCGTCCCGGTCATTGACGGCGCTGTAACCGGTACCGTGGCACCCAGCAAGACCAGCGTCCTTGCAGCACTTAAGGATGAAAAGGCAAAGGCAACCCAGCAGAACAACTACCCGCAGGGACTTGTCCGCCCCCTGAACTATATGATCAAGGGAACCCCCTCATCAGTTGTGAAGAACTACATTACGTTCTGCCAGTCTCCCGGCTCAATTGACTCCTTCAACAAAGCCGGTATGTTTGGACTCGCTGAGTTCTCGTAAGTTGACTGAACAACTCAAACATTCTTTTTTTCATGCCTGACCAGATTGATACACCCAAATATGTTTTCTTAGCCTGTGGATTAATCACCGCAGCGCTTGTTATTTTTGTCTTTGGTTTTATCCTCCTGACCGCTGCCCCCGTACTACAAAAAGAAGGTATTTCGTTCATCACCGGGACCACATGGGATTATGACACCCATCAGTATGGTATCCTGATCTTTATCTTAGGCACGATTTACCTGACCGTTGTGACAATGATACTCGCCATCCCGCTTGGCGTCTTCACTGCGATCTTCCTGGCAGAATTGGCACCGGCATGGCTCGAAAAGATCATTCGCCCCTTACTGGATCTTCTCGTGGGCATACCATCCGTAGTATATGGTATATTTGGTTTTTTTGTTCTCGAAGGGATCTTTCGTAATGCGATCGACCCTGCTATCAGCGATACCCTCGGGTTTATCCCGATATTTTACGACCCCGATCCCGGAAGTGGTCTTGGTATTCTTCTCGGGGCGACAATCCTGACATTGATGATCCTGCCGACAATAGTGGCAATATCGCAGGAATCCATCAGATCGATTCCGGACAGTTACCGGGAAGCATCCCTTGCGCTTGGCGCTACCAAGTGGCAGACGATAAAAAAAGTTGTTATCCCTGCGGCATTGTCCGGTATCGTTACTGCCTGCATTCTTGGTATGATGCGGGCAATGGGCGAGACGATGGCGGTCGTAATGGTGATGGGGAACTCTCAGCATATTCCTACGTCAATTCTTGATACCGGCTATGCCATGACCTCTAAAATATTGAGCGATATCGGGTACTATTTCGCCCAGCCTGAACCCCGTGCAGCGCTCTTTGGCATTGCCGTTGTGCTCTTCCTCATGGAAATGGGATTCGTAGCCGTTGCCCGTGCGATCAGTGCGAGTGCTGCAAAGAGGATGCAATGAAAGTGACGTTCAACAAAATCGAAGAAACCTTCTTTTACACAATTAGTGCCGGGGCGGCATTGATTGGCTGCCTGCTTCTCTTTATGATCCTGGCTGAGATCATCATCCGTGCGATTCCCTCCCTGACTTGGTATTTCATTACGACTCCAGAGTCAATGACACCCCATATCGGTATGGGAATTGCAAATGCGATCTGGGGTTCGCTCATCATCTCACTTTTTGCAACTGTTATTGCAATTCCCCTTGCTCTGGGAACAGCAATCTATCTCCAGAAATATGCTGCGGAAGGAAGGATTACCCGGGCATTCCGGTTTTTCATTGAGGTGCTATCAGGAACACCAGCCATTGTAGTGGGAATTTTTGGGCTCCTTGTTCTGGTTACCTATTTGCGACCCGTTACTGGGGGATTTTCTCTTCTTGCCGGATCGATTGCCCTTGCAATTCTCATTGTTCCTGTTATAGAACGGTCCATAGAAAATGCAATCAGTGCGGTTCCATTTGAACTTGAAGAGGGCAGTTATGCACTGGGGGCAACAAAATGGCAGACCATCCGCATGATCACGCTGCCAACTGCGGTTTCTGGGATAATTACCGGGGCCATTCTGGGTTTTGGCCGGGCTGCAGAGGAATCTGCTGTGGTTATCCTAACAGCGGGCTACTCCCAGTTCATGCCCGAATTCACAATTAAGCCGAATACCAATCTGCTATTTGGAATTAAAATTTATCCCATTCAGGATCTTATCGGCACATTGCCCTATTCGGTTTATCATGCTTATGAAAATTCTCATGTCATAAAAGAATCCAACGGGTTTGCAGCAGCAGTAATCCTGATCAGCATTGTGATTCTGGTAAATTTTTCAGCAAAGATCTTTATTACCCGTGCTATGCCCGGAAGAGGTTTTGAAGGGGGTTCAAAGAGCGGCATCTTAACAAATATAGCAGAAATCATCGGATCAATTTGGAAATGGGTTTTTTCTCGACAACCAACAATGATGAAATCCACAAAAGAACAGATTCCTTTTCAGGATCAATCAAAAAAACCACCTTTGGTACCAGAATTCCTGTCCCACCATCTGTCCAACGTCCTGTCGGCAACAAAACACAAACTCTTAACCACACCACTCACTCGCAAAAAAGCAACTGGAACTGTCCCTCCGCAGGAAAACGCGGAGAACCCCACAAACCCGGCAACGAACCTCCCTCGCCCACTCCTCCCCTTCACCATCCCGGCCGCCCTCCTCCTGCTCATCGCATTCCTCGCAACCATCCCCCCGCTCCACCACATCCTCGGCCCGGCCAGCCCGTTGCTTGCCGGGCTGTTCGGCGCCGGCCTTTCCCTCCTTCTCCTCATCGCAGGCTTGATCTTCGGACTCCTGCTTGCAAAGAGGGCAGGGGCGTTCAAAGGAAAGACTCGGCGGAGCGGGTATGCCGGTGTTGCCGCGGGCATCTGCCTGCTTTGCGTTGCCGGGTTTGTCTGCGCATCTGCTGCACCCGGCCTCTTCAGCACAGGAAATGATGAGACCCCTTCGGTTTCTGACAACGCTGATCGGCAAGCCCGGCTTGCCGAACTTATGGCACAGATGGAGGGGGAAGATGATGGCGTTCCGGCACAGGATGCGGGAGACCCCTCTGCCCTCCTCTCCGCCACACCGCCCCCTACCGTAGGTGCCGGAAACGTGTCTAAAGGAGTGACAATCCCACTCAAAGATGCGCTCTCGCTCGGCGAGTCATACCGTTACGGCGATGCCACACGGATCTGCGATGCTACGGTTTATGATTACAAAATCCTGCCTTTCTACTTCTGGTGGTTTATCGACTACAACCGCTTTGTCCAGAAGATCCCAAGGACTGGTAATTCGTATCTCGTGGTATTTATCCGGATCGAGGATATCGGAACGAAAAGTGCAATCGTTCCCTCAGCAGAGAAGATCCGGATTACCAACAACGGCAAGATCTACATCAACGATCCCTATTTCAACAAGTCCGTTCTCAGCACGTACCAGACCGAATATTACTCCAGCAACTACGACAAGCTCCCCTACCAGTGGATCCGGGAGCTCGGGCAGGACAAGCGGGACTACGCATTCCTGACCGGGTACAATATCTTTGGGGATGAGTGGGTAACTATGAACGCGACGACAACGGTTACGCCAACTTCGACTGTGACAACTACAACCACTGCGACCGAGGGGTCTTCAGAAACGGGAACGAACACGACATCGAAGACCAATGGCAAGGGATTCTTCGTCAAGCCTGGCCCCGGGAATGCGATCGATGGTTACCTCATTTTCGAGGTTCCGGATAATATCGTTAATGAAGACCTTGACAAGACCTATGTTGAAATCTCTTTCAATGCCAACAGTGGCACGAGATGGCTCCTGAAACCGGCTGCAGGGTAACCAAAAACCGGATTGTTGTAATAGAGACAGATTCCCACCATCTCTATATTCTCTATTCAAAAGATATATTTTGGACTTCTTTCCATGTTATATGCGAACGTGACGACGGACAAAAAGGGGAGTCCGGCCTGTACGGTCTGCCGCGGGGACCTGCTGCAGCATATTGATAAAATCTTCAATCCAGACCTTATGCGATACGAGGTATTTTTCTTATGCCCGCATTTTCCCCATTCCAGAAATTAAAACGGATGAAAAAGAAACGGGTTGCCATCCTCCTCCTGTTCGTTATATTTGTCATTGTTCTTGCCGTCGCAGTCATCCTCCACATTTTCCCCGGCCCCGGCACACTTGCCCACCTCTTCGAACCAAAAATAACCGCAATGCCGGGTGCCTCGATAGGAAGTGGATCATCGCCGCTCGCTCTCCTGATGAATAAACCCCTTATTGCTGATTTCAGTTCGGCCCCGGAAGGACTGTATTCTCACCTTACCCTGAGTTTTCTCGACCAGAGCCGTGGGGCCCCGGAATCCTGGGACTGGGACTTTGGCGACAATACCTGTTCGGATCTCCAGCACCCGGTCCATCAGTACGCAATGTCCGGGATCTATAATGTCACCCTGACCGTGATCCGGGCAGACGGGGCAAAACGGAGCATCACGCACAACGATGTCCTTGGTGCGGGCAGGTCTCCCCCAATCAAAGTTCTTGCCGATACCCTGCGTGAAGCGTACCTCAGGAAAGGCTCTGAAGTCACCTTCATTTCCGCAGATGCAAACTCATCGGTAATAATCGATGGTTCTTCCTATGGGCTGCCAAAAGGATCCATTGTGAAAATGAGGGTGAATGAAGAAGCATCCGGCAGGGCAACAATCCGGATGGGGCGGCTCGTGAGCTTCGCATTCCCCGATATCACGCTCTTTGTTAACGGGACACAGGTTGCCCGCGGCTCAGCGGGGGACTGCATCCTTCCCGCATACCAGTATTTCTGGGCCAACCTGAGCTATATAGTAAGACCCACCGGGGGGGAAGTCCGCCAGATCCTGCTGGATGGCAAAAAAATCCGGGCCGGTCTTGATAATTCTCGTATTCGTATCTCGTACCAATCTGGTGCGAACGGCGAAGATCTCACGCTCGTTACCTATCCGGCCTACTTTGAGGGGGCAGCGGCTTCGTTCGAACTCAGTGATGCAGTGATTGCCGGTTTTGAACCCGGCCCGGAGATATCCGGCGATGCACCCCTCAATGTTACCTTCCGGGATATTTCCGCAGGGTACCCCGATACCTGGCACTGGGATTTTGGGGATAAGACACAGTCGGATGAGCCGAATCCTTCACATATTTATTCTGTGCCGGGGGCTTACAGCGTCACCCTTACGGTAAGCCGGGACGACCAGGAAGATACCATTGTCCGGAAAAAAGCGGTCATTGTCAACCCTCCCCGCGTAACTGCGGATTTCAGCGCAACTCCCCTGAAAGGCCCGGCACCCCTTACAATCAGGTTTACCGATCAGTCGGACAATGCACCCACGTCATGGATCTGGACATTCGGGCCGAACTCGACCCCGCGGAACTCCACGATCAAAGATCCTGTCGTTACCTACCTTGATCCCGGGACATACACGGTTTTTTTAACCTCGGGAAACATCTACGGGAGTAGCGATATCACCCGTCCGCAGTTCATCACAGTTACCGATCCATTCCACACGCCCGATAAGGTCCTCGTGGTCAAGACCGGCAAGCGAGGGTATGTTGAGAAGGATTCCGTCATTGAGTTCACGGTGCTGGAACACCCGGCTTCGATCAGTGTCAACGGGGGCAACCGCGAGCTTGCAGAGGGTTCGGTTGTCCGGCTTGTTGCCATGAGCGACCAGGAAGGAGAGATCTATATCAGCGAGGGAGAAATCCTCAAGTTTGGTTTCCCTGATATGGCGCTTTCCATTGACGGGGAGCTCGTGTCAGAAGGGACCATCCACAGTATCTATGTCCCTGCATACGGGGATTTCAAAACCTCGCTCAGTTATTACCTTGTCCCCAATTCGGCATACACATACGTTTCCGTCAGCGGATTTGAGGTACTGGCCGATTTTGACAATGCCTGGATCCGGATCTCAAACCTTGGGGTGAACTCCGATGGAAATCTTCGGCTCATCTCCACTGCCAACTCAACCTATATTGACGGGGCAACCTACCAGACCGTGCATGACTGGGTGATCGAATAATCCCACAACGGGTTGGGTTTTTGGTATCCCGAGTCGATAACCCCCTTTCGTGATGGGGGAGATGAGGTGCTCACGGGTCTTGGGTAAATGCGAAGAATTCCAAATGATTTTAACTTTGGATCAGCTACGGGGGCCCGCAGGTCTCATCGTCCCGGACCGGCGCACCTGGGCCCGGTGATGTCAGATGTGCCGTAAGTGATTGAAGAAATCAGGAATTGAGTCGGGATGAAACGGCTCAACTTTTTACATCCGGCAATCCGGTAAGAGTTCCGGTTTGTTTACAAAAACCGATCGTGTTTTGATCATTACCTTCCAATCCATTTTCATCGGATTGTTTCCATTACTGGAATTTCTCCAGTTCTTTTGCCTGCAACGCAAGGTTTCCCAGGGAAACGTCGCCCTTATCCAGTGCCATGGTAGCTTTATCCTTTGCCGTCATTGCGTCCTGCCGGTATTTCTCGTTCCAGTAATCCGGATCATCCGGCGCGATGTAGGCTTCAGCATTATTCACGTACTCGATCAGGTACTGCCGGGCATTCCCGGTTTCCACAGCATAGACTTTCATGTACTGGGTCATCACGGAAACGGACTGAAGGGTATTTTGGGCGGTTGCATTATCGTAGGTGAGACCTCCGGTTTCCATCTCGAACCGGGCTGTTGCCGCATCGAGGGCATTGATCCGGGTTCCCCACTGATCGAGAACCTGTCGGTCCTCTTCAAGATTCTGTTGCAGGAGTGCATAGTCTGGCTGGTTTTTTGCGATTTCCGAATTATACATTGCAATATGATCGCCAAGGATCCTGACGCTGCCCCGCACCTCACCGCCATATTCCTTCTGGCCGGCAACCCAGGTATTGTAGCTCTCTACGGCCAGCGTGGTATTGTGAGTGTCAGCAATCCTTATCGAAGTGCACCCGGCAGTACTGAGCAGGACAACGAGGAAAACCAGTACAAGGAAAAAGATCTGCAATCCACGGTTCATTGTATCTATATAGATGCGGGACTTTCATCAATCTTTTCCTTTGCACTGCCGGAGAAATATCATGTAAACCCGCAGGTTTTTTTATTTTAATCAGCCGCACTTCCTGCTGTTTTCAAAGTATAGATAGAATTGTTTAAGAATATAGAAATCAACCTAAATCTATGTATGTGTGGGAACACCTGGCTTGCCTCTTCATCATGCTGCTGATCTGCACGAGTGGGTGTTCGATCCTATCCTCCCCGCAAAAACCCGAAGAAAAACAAGGGAATGCCAGTTATCCTTGGGCAATTGAGACCCCGACACTCCCGGAACAATATACTGCACGGGGTCCCGAGGCCGGGAACAGCAATCCTTCAAAGCCCCTGACTATCGCAACGTTATCAACACAAAAACCCCTGCTCCGCTCGGCCGCTCATACAAAGATCAACGGTTCAGGGCTCTCTTCCAACGAATCGGAAGATTCCGCTATCAATGCAACACTCGCGGTTATCGCCAACCCTCACTGGCAGCAGAATCAGAGCACGATCATTGTATCCGCAGTCGATTCCACAAACCCGGTTACCCGGGTGTTTACTCTCCAGTGGCCCCGTCATGGGAACTTTTCGGGTTTCGAGAATATCTGTGACCTGTTCGATCCCGTTATGGACTGGGATGCCCAAAGCCAGGCCCGGTACTCAGTCCTTGACAACTGGACGTATGTTGACGATACGGTGTTGTACGGGAAAGCAGACTACTGGGCCCCGGCCAGTACAACCATTTCGAACCGCGACCCGGTCACAAAAAACCTGCGGGGCGACTGTGATGATTTTGCCATCCTGAATGCCGCAATGGTCACGGTCATTGGAGGGAATGCCCGGCTTGTCTACGCCGTCTCCCCGAGCACGAACGGTTCGTTCTGCCTTGGGCACCTGTATGCTGAAACATTTGTACCTGATATGACATTCATCGGGACCGTGCAGAACCGGTATTCTGTGACGGATGTAAGCGGGTATCACGCTGAAGGATCGGGATACTGGATTGCACTTGACTGGTTCCCGGACAAAGATGGTTTCCAGCATCCAGGTGCGAGCCTTTATGATAGTACGCGGGGAATGTCCGTTTTTTACCCGGATGGGACATGGATCGAGATCACCCCGGTTGATGATGCATGTATTCCGAACGCCCCGGAGTTCATCCCTTGAAAGGAGCCGGGATCCCGAATGCCGTTATCACGACTGTCAGCATTTTTCCTTGAGCCCGAAGAAGATGCGACTTCGCCGGGACCAGAAGTGCCTGTCCCCTCTTCCGGATCGCCCGTAGATGAACCGGATAATTCCCCACAATCCGGCCTGTCAAAAACCTCCGGCACTCCGCAGGTACCGGCAGCGCCGGAAAACGGTGCGAGGACCAAACCAGAAAAGCCGTCTGTTATCGGTCGCCTTGCCTCATTCTTTGTGGACGATGACGAAAATCAGAACTCCCATTCACCGGATCCAGTACCCAGTTCCGTGAAGGCGGCCGAGCCGGTTGGATCCGGGGAAAATAATCCTGAAGGGCAACTGGCAGGACCTTCACTTCCTGGTGAAAATGCAGCCGATGGAGTCCCGCCAGACAATCCATCTATTGTACAGAAATTCCTCTCCATCTTCCAGAAACCTCCTGAACCGGATATCAACTCCCTTGTTTTTAATCCCGGAGATCTTGCGTTCCCCTCCCTTGAAGGGGCACTCAGGGATGTGAACATTACCTACGTTGTCGATAACCCGTTCCAGTATGTGCACATCGAATATTCCCGGTCCGAAGGTATGATGATCTACAGCGTGGTCGAACCGCAGCTCAGTTCTAATGAAGAGGCCGCCCTCACGATCATTGAGAATGCGTTTGAGAAACTGGTAAGCACCAACGCCGAGCTTATTGATGCCACTATGAGGGAAAAATATCTCCATGAACGGTTCTACTCGCTCATCCATATCTTCGGTCTCAAGCTCACCGATAACCAGAAAGCCCGGATGTACTTCCATCTCTGGAAACAGTATCTTGGGTATGGCAGGATCGATACCCTGATGAAAGACAAGTATATTGAGGATATCAGCTGCAATGGCTCCGACATGTACCTTTATGTCCAGCACCGAACTTACGGTTCGGTCCGGACCAACGTGAAATTCGGAGAGGTCGAGCTGAACAATTTCGTCTTAAAACTCGCCCAGATCAGCGGCCGGCACGTCTCGCTCCTCCAGCCGATCCGCGACCTGACCCTGCCGGATGGCAGTCGGGCCAACATCACCCTGGGCGGGGAAGTGACCAAGAAAGGCTCGACGTTTACCATCCGTAAGTTCCGGGCAAATCCGATCTCATCCATTGAACTGATGGAGTACGGATCTATCGACGCCCAGCAGCTGGCTTACCTGTGGATCCTGATGGAATACAAGCGATCGATTCTCGTTTCTGGAGGAACTGCAACGGGTAAGACCACGTTCCTCAATGTCCTATGCAGTTTCATCCCGCCAGAATACAAGATCGTATCGATCGAAGATACGGCCGAACTGAACCTGATGCATCCAAACTGGATCCAGTCTATCAGCCGGACCGGTTTCGGTTCATCTGACGGAGGGGGCGGGGCAAGCGCGGTTTCAGGTCTTGGAGGCGGGGGATCAAAAGCGCCGGGCGATATCTCGCTCTACGATCTCCTGGTCGCGGCACTACGGCAGCGCCCGGAGTTCATTATCATTGGTGAGGTAAGAGGCGGGGAAGCATTCACCCTCTTCCAGGCTATCGCAGTCGGTCACGCTGCGCTCGGGACTATCCATGCCGGCTCCATGGACGAACTGCTCGCCCGTGTCGAATCTAACCCAATGAACGTGCCGCGAAGCCTCTTATCAAACCTTGATCTTGTCATCTTCCCGATGCATATTAAAAAAGGCGAGCGGAGCATGAGAAGGATCGCTAACATTGTCGAGATTCTTGAACTGGACCGGGATAAAGGCGACCTTATCACCAATACGGTCTACAAATGGGTGCCGGATATCGACGAGTTCCAGTGGCAGGGCCGGAGTTTTCTCTTCGATCGGATCAAGGATATCTACGGGGTGAGCAAGGACATCCTCAATGAGGAACTTAAAAACCGGACCGATTTCATTCTCTGGATGCAGAAGCATGACATCCGTGAATACCATGCTGTGGTTAAGATGATCCAGCTCTATTACCGGGACAAGGATGAAGTGATACGGAAAGTGAAGGAGGGGGGATCCATTACCGTAAATTCGGAACCGGAACTACTGCCCGCCAATGTATGATGAGACAAAACCAGTATCCAGAACAAGTGAACCCTATGACTCGGACAATCATCTCGTGGAATGTAAACGGCCTGCGCCAGCGCCATGAACGAAACGAATTTTTAAAAATCTTTGAAACCCGGCCGGACATCGTCTGCATCCAGGAAGCAAAAACTTCCAAAGTGAAGATCCACCCTGAGATAAAACGGCTGTCGGGCTATCATATCCACTGTGCTCCCGTTCCGGAAGGTGAATTCAACGAAGTCATGCTTATCTCGCGTGAGAAACCGCAAGAAGTCATCCATGGTTTTGGGATCCCGGAACTTGATGATGAAGGGCGGTTCATTATCGCGGATTTCAGCTCGTTCATTCTCATGAACTGTTACTTCCCGCTGGGGGTCGGGCACGCCGATACGCTGGAACACGAGCTCGCGTTTTACGATGCATTCCTCGCCAGCGCTGCGGACCTTGCCGGTACCGGCAGCCCGGTCATTATCTGCGGTGATTTCAGCATCGCGCATTCGGATGATGATGTCGAGAGCGTGAAAAAACATGCGGCACGACAGGTGGGAACAACACATGCAGAACGGGAGAAGATGGACGCGCTTATCCGGCTGGGTTACACAGATGCATTCCGTATGTTCCACTTAGGGAAGGGTAATTATACATGGTGGCCCAATGGGTTCCATATCCCCGAGCGTCATCTCGGGCGCCGTCTGGATTATTTTTTTGTAAACGATCCGGCCAAAGCAACAATTGCCGGAAACGACATCCTTGCTGATGTTGAAGGATCGGATCATTGCCCGATCCGGCTGGAGACCACACTGTAACTTTTTATTCAGTCCGATGCCCGGATTCCGGCTTGTGCAGGTGAATCGTGGTCGGGGCCAAAAGAGATCAAGGGGGTCCGCCTGTTATGCAATCCCGGCATCAACATCCATTTTCTACAAAGGAGAAATATTTCTCAGCCAGTTTCTCTGAATATACTTTTATCGTCCCGTTTCCGCAGACACGATACGTCACATTCCCCCCGGCATCAGTAATCCCGCTGGAGCCATCCCGGAATTGGATAGTGAACGGGTTTTCATCAAAACTTTTTGTGATAACATAGTCAACCGGCTGCCCGGTCATATGATTATTTGCTGTATCGCTGATTGTTACATTCAGGACGTGGTCTCCGGCTACCCAGTCAAGGGCCAGCGAGGATGCCGGCAGGAACCGCTGGTTCAGGGGGACTACCGTATACCGGGAACTGGCACTCATCCCGATATCATCTTTAACCGTAAGATTGATGCACAAAGGTCCCGGGGTTGCCGGATTGTACCGGACAACCTTACCCTGGATAAACTCAGGTGTGCCAAGCCCGGTGGTATCGGCACAGTTCCCGGTCGGGGACGTTCCCGATGCGTCAACTATGCTCCAGTACCAGGTAACAACTGATTTTTCTGCTGTAGACTCCGAACCATCCAGAATGAGGATATCCCGCTGCATGACTCCGAAATCCTCAGTATCGGTACTTACCTTCATCACCGGGTTTGGCGGAGTCAGGATCTGTTCAAATACATTAGTCATGGACGTGATGACCTTGATGGTCTGGGGATCCCGGATGGAAAATGCCTGTGGCGAAGGGTAATACACGAGGGCATCCGGATCAACTGATACATTCGAGATGAAATCGATAGTAACATCCTGGCTTTTTGTACCCGGGATAGTGAGCGGGTGGGAAAAATTGTAGACCTGCCGGCTTTTTTCACTTCGCATATCAGTGGTTTTTATGTCGGTGTAATTCAATGCGTACCGATCATTAATTGCGATTCCTGCAATTTTTACATCATCAATATTATGATTCACCAGGGTAATTTTTACCGAACTCCATTTCTGCGATTTGGTAACCGAGTTGCCATCGATATACCAGGCAGTCTGGTTATTCTCAAAAACGACATTAATGATCTCGACATTCTCATTTTTCACTGCAGCGAGATGTGTCTGGCGGTTCATCTCGTCTTTCTGCATCTGGGAGATCATGAGTGCCAGACCGGCAGCAGCAACAACCGTAATGAGGATCAGGAGCAGGGTACCGACAATGACTGAAACTCCGGATTCGTTGTTCCTGCAACCCATGTTTTGTCATCAGGTACTCTGCCCTGCTCAAATATATTACTTGTGAATGAAATCTATATTAAACTATATAATTACCGCATATCTCAATATTTTGTGTTTATGCCTTACGTAAGATCCACGGGATTCAGATTGTGGATCAATTATTCGGGAAGAACCGGAGGTTTTCCGGAGTACCCTGTGATCCCGGCTCTTCTCCCGGATGACCGTTCCTCCCGCCAATCTCCTTCGGAGAATACCCTTATTCAGGGGGTGCTCCAATACGGGCCCCCAAAGGGCTCCGATTGCCCCGTTTTACGGATCGAGGGGTCATAATTCGGCAAAATGGGGGAATAATTCACCCAAAACCGGTATGTTTTACGCCGGAGTATAAGAGGTCATAATTAGCCATATTTATGGGGCGAAAAACCGTGTTGAACCTGATTCTGGCTGTGGGGCTGGGGGCCGGATCGGGATTTTCCCGGGGTTACCGGATCTCCCCGTTGATCGTTACGATCTTCTCGACAACCGGAATATTTTTGCCGGATTTTTCCAGCGCCTTGTCTACAACGTACCGCACCCCGCCGCAGCACGGCACTTCCATCCGGACGACCGTGACCGATTTGATGGCGTGGAGCCCGAAGATCTCCGCGAGTTTATTGATGTAGCCTTCAATGTCCGCATCGAGTTTCGGGCAGAAGATGACGAGAATTTTTCCTGCCAGGAGATCCGCGTGGAAACCGGCATACGCGAAGGGGGCGCAGTCCGCTGACACGAGAAGATCGGCATCATCGAAATAACCGGCGCCCGGATTCAGGAGCGCAAGCTGGACCGGCCACTGTCGGAGCTCGGAGCCCGTTGTCCCCGCGGGCTGGCGTGGGCCGGCCCCGGGCGGCCGTGCCATGCTCCGGGCTGCTGAACCCGGGCAGCCGGCAAAAGGATGTTTCTGGTCGGGCCCGGGCGGGCAGGTTGCGGGACGATCCTGCGGGGGTTGGGTTTTTTGTCCGGCAGAAACGGGCTTTTTAAGAACCGAAGAATTGTCGTGGTCGGGAATTTGCATCGAATGTTCGAGAAGGTACTCGATCGCTTCGTTATACAGCCCGCGTTCGCCATGGCCGAGCAGGTGTTCAAGGTGCGCCTTGATGACCGGTGCCCCCTGCCGAATAATCGTCTCCATCACCGCTGCCTCGCTGTAGGGAGCCGCCTCGCGCTCGATCACGCTGATCGCACCCTCGGGACAGGTGCCGATGCAGGCACCAAGCCCGTCGCAGAAAAGATCGCTCACGAGCCGGGCCTTATTGTCTATGATCTGGAGAGCCCCCTCCGGGCAGTCGGGGATGCACTGGCCGCATCCCGTGCATTTCGTCTCGTCGATATTGATGATCTTTCGTTTCATTCGAAGTCCGCCCCCCTGCGGTCCATGGAGATTATGGTAGTATCGTTCTTGGGATGTTACCCTATTAATAGAGTACGACCGTGCCAACTGTTCCGGAGTTTTTTAGAATCGTCTGAACCTGGCTCTTTCTGGAGATATGTCACTCTATATGTATCATTTTAAAATATAGAATTTAATACAAAAATATATAGTGAGGGACGAACTACATCACCTATAGGAACAAAAAGGTGAAGAAACATGATCTGGCATCAGCAGGAAAATAAATTGTCCGAAGAGCAAAAGAAACCGACCTGCCAACCTGCGGGAACCGATGGTACAACTATCAACCTGCTTCGTGCATTAAGCGAAGACGAGCAGGAAGTTCATTGCCCATCAGGGATTTCACAACGAGGCGGCTTTGTATGTTCCGTGTACCGCACAATCAGGCAGCTTGAAAAGCCTCAAAAGGAGTGAACCGGATGATCCGTACCCACAAAGCGGTTTGCGTCAAGTGCAGTCACACGTTCACTATCCACGAAGAGACCGGCAATAAAGCCCATCTCCTCCATTGTGTGAGATGCGGGAGGGATAAACGGCTGGGTATTCCAGAATTAAAAGAGTATTATCACCGGTATATGGCGAACCTGATCAACCCTGCTTTTGATGACACAAAAAAACGGGATATTTCCATCCATCCGCTTTTCCGTCATGAGCTGCTCGACATACGAAGATATGTCCTGATGGTAGAACACATCGCCGGCTCCTGTATCTGCGGTGCGGTTTTCCGTTTTTCCGGGAAACCCCGCTGCCCGAGATGCCGCTCGACAGTATTCCATACCCTGAACAGGAAGGATGCAGCACAGGTCATGGCAAATCATTCAAACATGGCGTAAACCGGAGGGGATTTCATGAATCATTTTTGCCCTGCGGAGTCCGTGGCCGTAAATGAATCCCCTGTCGGGAAAGATGTTCCCCTCCCGGTGCTGGCCGCGGCGTTTGCCCTTGCAGGAATTTCTCTTGGGCAGTTCTACAATGGCCGTCCGTTCCGGGGAATCTGCTGGGGAACTGCAGGTATCGTGATTTTCCTGCTGGTATGGAATAATCCACTCATCGCACCGGCAGGGTTCTTCTTTCTCGCAGCATGCGTCATCGATGCATATTCAACAGCGCAGGAGATCGGGAAGAGCATTGTCCCTTCGAGGGGTATACACCCGCTCTTCTGGATTGAAGCAATGCTGGCACTCTCGTTTGCAACAGCCGGGTCCATTACCTGTATTCTGCAAATCCTTTCTGTCGGCGGAACCGCATGGTAAAAGATTAGTTTTTCTTCTCGATCAGTGCTGCCAGCATCTGTTTAATCTCCCCATTCTCATTTTTCTGCAGGCGGCGAAGGGTCTGCACCTGCCGGTCCTGCCAGAGTGAGAACCCAAACGCCATGACAAGGAATCCGATTGCTATCGAGAGCGAAGCCCACTTGACCGTAAACGGGGATGTCAGGAAATAAAACCCGAAGTAGATGAACAACGAACCTGCGGTAAGAAGGATGCCCACGGATATGATGTGGATAAGGTTGCGGTCTTCAAACTTTTCATCGCTTATGCTATCATCATCAAGAAGAATTTTTTTCGTTTCAATTATTTTCATGCTGTTGCTCCATGGAATATGGTGGTCATGCCAAGGCCGGAACGAGATCCAGGCACAGGCCGGTAATTCACCATCGTTTCATGTTGTCCTGAAATCATCGCTTATCACCCCGAGTTCCGGGAAGATCCGCCGCATCTCGCGGAAATGGCTTCCGGCCTCTTTTAAGTTTTGAGAAAATTCATCCGAATCACTGTTATTGTCTGCGATCACTGCCTTCATGCAGGCAATCTCGGCACCTTCTGCTTCATCGGTGATCTGTTCGATCCGTGGAATCGCCATCCCTATGGTAAATCCCCGGGATGAACCTGGAGTTGCCATCGCCTTAGCTGCCGTGAAATAGCCAAGGGACGTAAGCATCTCCTCGCGTGAGGCACGGATCTTTTTACAGACCGCAGATTTCTTTGTCCTGTCGGTCATCTCCGGAACACTGGCAAGTTCAAAAAACGACTCGATACAACCCTGATAGCCGGAGTGGAAAAGGGCCACCCCCCTGCCCCACCGTTCCAGAAATTTTTCTTCCATCTCATCGGTTGGAACCAGTGACTGTGAATATCCCTCTACACTGCCCTTCATATACTCATTTCCGGGCTTATCGATCTCCTTGTAGAAGACTTCGGACCCGAACCGGTAGATCGAATCTGCGCTCAGATCTCCGCGGTCGGGATCACCGGGCAGGTTTTCTGGATTGAGCGGGCCTGCAACAAATGCTGTACTTACGAGGACCGCACCAATCAGCAGGAAATATTTGATGATAACCAGGTTCATGATCAATTATCCGGCCCGGGTCGCGTTTTTACAATCCGGCGCTTAAGGTAATATTGACTGGATTGTTGTGGAAGAATTGTTAAAAAACCTCGTAATAGAGAGATATAGAGAATCTATAGGTTTTCCTCCACCGATTACTGGTTTTTTGCTGGGTCTGGTTCCGGATTACGATATCCTGCCCTCACGCAGGATTTTTTCCGAACGATTGTTTATTTTTCTCTATACTTGTTAATGTCATCTATATTCTATAATACAAAACTATAATCATACACACACCAACATGGGATCAGGTACAATCCCCCGGGGTTATTCATGGTCCATGTCCTCTATGTAGATGACGAAGAATGCCTTCTTGAGATCTGCCAGGCGTTTCTTAAACGAGTTGGAGATATCGATGTGGATACTGCTGCTTCAGTCGATGAAGGGCTGCAGCTGATGGCACTAAAAGAGTACGATGCAATCATCTCCGATTATGAGATGCCGGAGAAAAATGGTATAGATTTTTTAAAAGAGATCCGCTCGCAGGGTAACCGGATCCCTTTCATCGTCTTCACCGGGCGCGGCAGGGAAGAGATTGTCATCGAGGCCTTCAACCATGGTGCGGATTTCTATCTCCAGAAAGGTGGCGAACCAAAGAGCCAGTTTGCCGAACTTGCCCATAAAGTGAGACAGTCTGTCGACCGCCGGCAAAACGAGCTGGCGCTGGAGCACTCGAACTCCCTGTTAAAGGCAACGCTCGAATCAACGGCAGATGGAATCCTTGTTGTGGAATCTGACAGGACCATCACCACATTTAACCAGAAATTTTTACAGATGTGGGGCATTTCTGAGAACAGCCCTGTGATAAGAACCGAGCAGGATTTTCTCACCTATGTACAGGAGCAGGTCACCGATTATCCGGCATTTGAAAAGCCCATCCTTATGGCCGCAAAAAAACCTCAGTCGGGCAGTTACGATATTGTCCACTGTCACGACGGGCGGATGTTCCGACGCTTCTCGCAAGCCCAGATGATAAAAGACCGGATTGTCGGCAGGGTCTGGAGTTTCAGAGACATCACCGGCCAGAACCGGGCGGAACTGGAACTACGGGCTGCCTGCGAGCAGCTTGCGGCAACCGATGGGGAACTGAAACAGAAATATGCCGAGCTCGAGACAAGTTCCGCACGCATCCGCGAGAGCGAGGAAAAATACCGGGGTGTTTTCCGTGCCGGGACTTACCCCCTCTTCCTGGTTGACCGCGAGTCGCTTGCAGTCCTTGACCTTAACGATGCAGCATCGGCGCTTTACGGCTACGGGCGTGAGGATATACTCAACATGTCTCTCCATCATCTCTCTGCCGAGACCGTGCAGACCACCGACGAGATCGGCCTGGTAAATACCGATGTATTCGTTCACTTCCATCGCAAGATGAATGGCACCATCTTTCCTGCAGAGATCTCTGCATCCCGTTTCAGTATCGGAAACCGTCCGGTTTTTATCGTTGCCATCCGGGACATAACTCGTGCAAAACAGATCGAGAATGCCCTCAGGCTCTCGAATGTCAAGCTGAACCTTCTTCTCGGTATAACCCGGCATGATATCCTCAACAAGCTCTCGGCCCTTCATGGTTATAACGAACTCCTGGCCACCAGTACGGCTGATCCGCAGCTCCTTGTCATGCTTGACAAGCAGAAGAAAGCAACCGATTCGATTAAAAAACAGATCGATTTCACCAGGGAATACGACCAGCTTGGGGTAAAATCGCCCCAGTGGCACCAGGTGAACGAGATTGCCGGACGGGCATATTCGCAGATCCTGCAGACCATCGCGTTCACTTGCGATACCGGCAATCTCGAAGTGTATGCCGATCCCATGCTGGAGAAGGTGTTCTACAACCTCTTCGATAACTCGTTCCGGTATGGCGGGGAGATCACCCCTATCGATCTGACGTGGGCCCGTGCCGGTGGTGACCTTGTCATCAGGGTCGAGGATAACGGCACCGGGATTCCCGATAGCGACAAGGAGCGGATCTTTGAGAAGGGATATGGGAGGAATACCGGCCTTGGCCTTTACCTTACTCGCGAAATCCTCTCGATTACCGGTATGAAAATCAAGGAAACCGGCGAATACTGCAAAGGGGCACGGTTCGAGATCCGTGTGCCAGAAGGAAATTTCCGGTTCCTGCAGACCCTGACGGGATCACAGGACTACGGGAACCAGATGCCGATCTTTGCCGGCGAATAAACCGGTGATTGTTTCATGACTTGGGTACAACCCCTGCGTTGTGGCCCCCATGAACCGGTAAACCCGAATATTCATCGGCCTGCAAAGGGAGAGAACAATGGGGTACGCCACATCAAACATGATCAATCTCAACGGGCCCCTTATCCAGATTTTCATCGGGTTCCTGCTGGCAATCATCGGCTGCGTGATCATGCTCAGTGCCACGGATCTTTCCCCTGTCTCGTATGCCCTCTTTATTGTTGCCGGGATCCTTGTCGCCCTTGCAGCGATCACTCTCGCGAGCGGCTGATATGGCCGTAATTCTCTATAGATAATTTGAAAATCTATAAATGTTATAAAAAGAATAGAGTTAGTCAGAGTACGTAGTTCTCCCGTGCAGAAAATTTTCCCGGACACCGGGGAACCGGGTTTTTTGTGGAGGGGGAAAATTGAGGGTGGACATGAACCTGTTGATCCGTTCCGGACTTATCGGCGGGGCCATTGGCGGCGAAGCGATGGTACTGCTGGTCCTGGTCAATACCATCCTCCTCAGGAGCTTTGCGCAGGGAAACCTGATCGAGATGCAGCCGTGGATTGTCATGGCATGGGGAATTGCCTACCCGCTCCTTGTCATCCTTGTCTTTGAAGCAGGGGGGATCTTCTCTTCATGGCTCTGCCGGGCTCACCTTCATTCGGGAAAGGAAGCGCTGCTGCCCGGTATCATTGCAGGGATTACCATCGGTATCATCCTTGAGATTATGTGGATTGCAAATATCCTGAGCCTTGCAGCCCATGCGGCCCAGGGCACATCCGGTTTTTTTATGGGGTATGACAATTCCCTGATGCTGATCTTCTTCCTGATCATCCTGGTTGTCATGGGCAGTGTCCTCTCGGCGTTTGGCTCATTCATCTTCTCGCGGCGATCGATTGGCGAATGATCGTTTGAGTGGGTGGGGCATAATTCTTAACTGCCCATGTTTTTTTGGATTTCCTGTCTCGTATCCCCGATCCGCCCCCCACAGCCAGAATCAAGTCCCATCCCCATTTCCGCCTCCTGGATACGGCTCATTATGACCTATCATTCTCCGGCGTAAAAACTACCTTTATCGGGTGAGTTATTCCCCAATTTTCGCGAATTATGACCTCTGGATCCGAAAAAACAGGGAATATGAGCCCTGTGCGGGCCCGGATTGGAGCATCCCCAAAATAAAGGTGGTCTCTGACGGCAGCGAGGAAGCCTTGGAGACAATATGGATGTGGGGGCGGAGACCGGCTCACACCTTCGCTACCCCCACCTCATCAAACGGCCGCCCGTCCCGGCCCAGCTCCACGAGCCCCTCGGCCATCACACGGAAGAACCACCACGTCCCGTGCTTCGAGCGGAGCCAGAGCTCGCGGGATATTGTTGCATCGTGCATGACCAGGTACAGCCGGAGAATTTCATTGGCGAATCTTTTGCAATCTCTGCGAGCGTTGCCAGGTTGCGTGGCGCAAATTTCACGCGGACAACCGCGAGCGGGATTACCGATACGATCGAGAAATCGTACAGGCTCTCCGGTCCTTTGCCGGCCATCTGGTGTGTGCCCCGACAAGAGCCCTGGCTCTTCATGCCAGATTCACCCGGCACGGGTAAACGGTCCCCTCACCGGAATAACCTGCCGGTGCCATGCCCCGCGAGTCGGGGAAATCCCGAACCTGTGCGGAGGAGTATCCGGCTTTTTCTCACATCCAGAAGACCGGGCCGGTAATCCGGAAGATCCGGTTACCGGAGGGAGGCGCGGGACGATGGGGTACGATATACCCGGACTATCCGGGATCCCGTGTCCGGTTTGTATCCGGACAGGGCTCTGGAATACCTTTTTTGCACGGTAGAACCAAAACCGATGTAACCGTTTTATTGACGGGGACAAATTACCCATCCCGTTTTGATTATCATGCACCCGTCCCGGAATATCCATAATAAAATTCCCATAACCGGCACGGGGATACCCGCCACTGCGGAGGGTGTGCCCCCTCATGCCGATCATGACCTGTTCGACCCGGGCCATGCGCACGACCAGTCGGATTATATTGTTGTCTATGATTGTGACGGGAAGATCCTGTACGTAAACCCGGCCATGGAGCGGGCAACAGGGTATGCCGCAGACCAGATGATCGGCACACCCTTCCTCCACCATGTTGCAGAAGAATTCCGGGATATGGCGGCTGCCCGTATGGCGGCACGGCAGGAAACGGGTGAGGTGCCCCTGTATGAACTGGCGATCCATTCTGCTGGCGGCGACCGGCGATCGGTTATCGTAAAATGCAGGCCGATACGGTACGGGACGAGCCCCGCCACCCTCCTCTTCCTCATCGACATCACGCAGCGTAAGGTGCTGGAAGATGAGCTTCTGGCACGGGCAGAAGAACTCTCACGCATCTCGAACGCATACCGGCAGGCAAACCGGAAACTCACGCTTCTCTCTACGATCACCCGGCACGACATCAACAACCAGCTGACCGTGCTCAAAGGATACCTTGAGATCCTTGCAACGGCACAGCCCGACCCGAAACTTACGGAGTTCTGTACCCGTGCCGAAACCGCGGCCGAACGGATTGCTGCCATGATCCGGTTCACCCGCGAGTACGAGGAGATTGGGATCTCGGAGCCGGCATGGAAGGACTGCAGGATGGTCGCAGACGCCGCGATAGCAGAGGCCCCGCTCGGGCAGGTTGCCGTGAAAAACGATCTTCCTGTCGGCAGGGAAGTCTTTGCCGACCCGCTGATCGTGAAGGTTTTTTACAACCTCATGGACAATGCGGTGCGGTACGGGGGGAAGATCACGACCATAGAGTTCACCGCATCAGAGCGGAACGGGACGCTTCTTATTATCTGTGCGGATGATGGCCAGGGTGTGCCGGCGGACGAGAAGGAGCGGATCTTCGAACGCGGGTTTGGGAAGAACACGGGGCTTGGGCTTGCACTCTCGCGCGAGATCCTGGATATCACCGGGATTACTATCATGGAGAACGGTGAGCCGGGTAAAGGCGCCCGGTTCGAGATCGCGGTACCCCCCGTGGCGTGGCGTGACGGATAGTGTTGACCAGATGCAGAAAAGCCGGTAAGAAAATCCTGAGGATTGAGATTGTTATTCCAATCAACGGGAAGATCCGGTAATTTTCCCGCCATTTCAACCATTCCTGTTACGGACTGATAATCCATAAACCTGAACCCGTTGTTTGGCCTCCCGGGCCCCCAATGATAATTAATCAATGTCCCCTGTGTTCTGTAACTGGTTTTTCAGGGCAGATCCGGGCCCTCAACCGGATGACTTGACCGTGCATACGTTCTCAGGATATCGGTTCTTGTGAGAAAACCGGCCAGACGGTCCGGCGACTCTTTTTCCACAACCGGAAGATGGTTGAAATCCTGGCTGACCATGATCTCAAGGGCATCCTCAAGGGAATCATCCGGGTGAATCACGAACGGAGCGGATGTCATGGCATCCCGTACTGATGGATGCATTCCCTCATCAACGTGAATGGTGCGTGCATCACGGTTCGTGATAATCCCCACAAGACGGCTGTCGTCAATAACAGGAAAACCGGTATGTCCCGTTGCCGCTATGAGGTCGGGGACTTTTATCGATTCATCCATGGGAGAAAGTGTGATGACGTCATCCCAACGGGTCATTGCATCCCGGACCGGGATCCGTTCGAGCGTTTTCCGGTCATATTCCCCGCGATGGGCATTGGACTGCGCCTTTGTCGGAACCTGTGCCCGGAAGATCGTTTTCTCCCCTTTCAACAAGGTTGAGATGCCCACGGCACTCATTGCCGGTACAAGGATTGAAATGCTCCCGACCATCTCGACTACCATGATCAGCACGGCGATGGGGGCATTTGCCACAGCCCCGAACAGGGAAATCATACCCACGATGACAAAGACCGGCACTGTTTCTATCGGGACATAAGCCGGGGCCAGCAGGTGCAGGATCATACCGAGTGCCCCGCCGACACCAGCACCGATCGTCAGTCCCGGGGCAAAAACACCCCCGCTCCCCCCCGACCCGAGCGTCAGGGATGTTGCAAGGATCTTGACAAACGGCAGGAGGATGAGCACGGTAAGTGGAACCATGGAATAGATCATGAGCTGGTCAAAACCGTAACTCGACCCCAGGCTGGCGAGACCAAGCATCTCTCCTTCCGGAGCCAAGAAAGAAAGTACAATGATCAGAATCCCGAGGAGAACTGCACCCGAGACCGGTTTCAGGTACATGGGGAGATTGTATTTCCTGAACACGGCAGTGAACCGGTCCCGGCTCCAGTAAAAGGTAACGATATAGAGGACCCCGAACTCCGCACACAGGATCCCGAGCAGGATGAACGTGGGTATCTGCCATACATTCCAGACCAGCGGGCCAAGCGCAAAGATCGGGTAGTACCCTTCAAAGAACCCGAAAATTGCATACCCGATTACCGAGGCAAGGAATGCCGGGACGATTGCATCGGATTCGAAGTCCCGGGTATAGAGGACTTCGGCAGCGAGGACTGCACCCCCGAGGGGTGCCTTGAATATTGTACCTATCCCGGCCCCGATACCCGTGGTCATGGCAATCCTCCGCTCCTTTGGGCTGAGGCCGAGCATGTCAGCAACCATGGATCCGAAACCCGCTGAGATCTGGGCGGCGGGTCCTTCCCTCCCCGCACTCCCCCCGGTCGATATGGTGAGAATCGCCGTGACTGCCTTGAGAAGCGGAACTCTTCTTCGTATCGTGCCATCGCCATGGAATGCTTTGATTGCCGCATCGGTGCCGTGACCTTCAGCCTCCGGGGCAAACCGGGTGACCAGGATCCCGGTCATGAGGCTCCCGAATATGAGGACCGGAAGCAGGAGCACCAGCGAATGAGGTTCGGACCACTTGCTGATCTCAGCAACGGTTTGTCCTTCTGTTGGAAATGACCACTGCAGGATATAGCCCATGAAAAATGCCGTTCCCCACTTGAGCCCTTCAAAAAAGAGAAGTGCCCCGACACCGGCAATGATACCGACAACAATTGCGATGACGAGGATCCGTTTGGTCGGTGTGATGCCGGAAGGGAGAGAAAATGTCATGTATTTCACGGGTTTTTCTATTTTTCGCCCGAATGTATTTTACTGTTCCTGTTTACTTTCCGTATAAATTTAACAGGATAGATTTACTTTGGGGGCATGCTTTGCAGGGATATCATTCCTTGTGATTTAAAAAACTGAATTTTCTCCCATGAGACACTTCGGCCCCGGGGCAAAGCGTTAACTGGATACCGGTTTTGCCTTCAAAGGCTGCCACATTCTGATGATAAATAAGCTGAGTATGAGTATAATGAATCCGTATTGCGAGATGGTTATGAATGGTTTTTCGAGAATGGTTGAAAGAATGGTATCCATTGCATCGAAAAGTGTATTGCAAGTAGAAGAACGGGCCCGCGAGAAATTTATTTTTTCTCCGTTCTTGCCAGCACAACAGCAATGACAGCAATAATTATTTGAGATATTCTACAGGTGGATACCTGCATCAATGGCAACAGGAGGCATAAAAAAAACCTTATCAGGGTATTGAAAATGAGGTTGTCGTAAATAATTAAGATATATCCGGCCTGTAATTCAGGAATAGGGATGGATCTTCCTGAACAACCAGACCTTGATCTGATCGTTGATCATGAACGATACCAGTGCGTACCCCCAGACAATAAGCGCAAATGTCCAGCCGACCGGTGTCATGAATACTCCGTAGATCGCGATGAGGGTTGCAACAACCTGGGTAATTTCTGCAGTACCAAAAAGGGCAAACGAGGGGAACGGGCGTTCCCAGAAATGCTGCTGGCCGGTGCGGGCAAGATAAATTGTCATGTGGCCGGCAACGGCAAGCTTGAGGAAGATGAGCGTCTGGATGATACCGGCATCAAGGTGGAAATATTCCCGGGCCACCCAGAGGAGGATGAAGCTGGAGACCACGCCCAGGATCCCGAGGATCGATGCGAGGGTCAGGATCCGGTTCATCTGCCAGCGCACGGGTTTTGGTGCAACCGGTGCATTGTCGAAGGCGATCATCATGATCGGAAGATCATTGAGGATTGCCAGCACAACGATCATGAGTGCAGTGACCGGGTAGAAATTCAAAAGCACAATACAGAGGGTCAGGAATATCAGGACCCGGACCGTCTCGGCGATCCGGTAGACTGCATAATTTTCCATCCGCCGGAAGATCTCCCGGCTCCGCTGGATTGCGTCGATAATGACCGAGAGCCCGGGTTTTGTTAAAACGATATCCGCAGCAGACTTTGCCGCATCGGTTGCGCCGGCAACTGCAATGCCGGTATCGGCTTCCCGGAGTGCCGGTGCATCATTCACGCCGTCGCCGGTCATACCGACAATATGGTCGCCTTCCTGCAGGATTTTCACGATATGAAACTTATCTTCCGGAAGCACCTGCGCAAACCCGTCGGCAGACTCCAGCTGTGTGCGGAGGTCTTCTCCCTCCCCGGCAATCAGTGCACTACGGGGGATGATGTTACGACCAAGGCCCACCTGCCCGGCAATCTCCTGTGCAATGGCGATGTGGTCCCCGGTCACCATTTTCACGTTCACGCCCAGGTTTTTTGCCTCCATGAGGGTAGCGGCAGAATCGTTGCGGGGCGGATCGAACAGTCCGATCAGGCCAAGATACTGCCATCTCCCGGAATGATCTGTCCGTGCAACCCCGAGAGCACGAAATCCTTTCTCCGCAAACTCCGTGACCCATTCGTCCAGCGTTGAGACAATAGTGCCGTCAGTCCCGGCAAGGGATGCGATAGCCTGCGGTGCTCCCTTGGCCACTTCGAACGTGCTGCCCGATTGTTCCCGGACCGTGGCTTTGGAGAATTTCGCAACCGGATCGAAGGGCACAAAATCCAGTGTTTCAGGACCGGCCGCATCAGGTCCTGAGGTGAGATGATCATACCGGGAGAAAATCGCTCCATCGATGGGATCGTTGCTCTCCCGTTTTGAGGCCAGTGCTGCAGCGATAAGGACATCATGCTCTGAAATCCCGGGGAATGTCCGGACCTCCCCGATGCTGATGGAATTCTGCGTAATGGTCCCGGTCTTGTCAGAGCAGAGGGTATCCATACCTGCCATCTCTTCAATGGCGGAAAGCCGGCTGACGATCGCCTCCTTTTTTGCAAGGGCCACGGCCCCGACAGCAAGGGTCACCGTCATTACCGCCGGAAGCGCCGCGGGAATAGCTGCAACAATGAGGATGAGGGCGAACTGGATCGTGTCAAGGAGAGAGGCAGACCTCAGGAGCGCAACGATGACAACGATGCTTACCAGCACAATGGCAAGCATGATGAGAAAATTACCGATCCGTTCGACCGCTGCCTGGAAATGGCTGCGCGGGGGTTTTGCCTGGACCAGCCGGGCAGTCTTTCCAAAGAACGTGTTTCCTCCGATGGTGGTGACACCCGCATCCATCTCGCCCTGCCTGGCGATCGATCCGGAGTATACCGTATCGCCCGGCTTCTTCTCAACCGGCAGCGATTCGCCGGTCAGCGCCGATTCATCGACAAGGAGATAATTTCCTTTGCCAAGGATGGCATCGGCCGGCACAATATCCCCAAGCCGGATATGGACGAGATCGCCCGGTACGAGTTCGCGGGCGGGGATTTCCTGCCATGTGCCGTCCCGGAGCACACGGGCATCTGGCGCAAGCTGCTTTTTTAAGAGTTCGATGGCATTTTCCGCTTTCCGCTCCTGGAAAAAGCCGACAACCGCGTTGGTTACAAGAAGCAGGAGGATGATGGCAAAATCTTCCCAGTGCGATATTGCTGCCGAGAGGATTGCAGCAATCTCGATCATCCACGGGATCGGGCCCCAGAAATAGGACAGGAACTTGAGGAGCGGGTGCTTCT